>CAJXFW010000001.1 GCA_913053655.1 uncultured Thiogranum sp.
TCGGCGCGATAGGTTGGGTTACCGACAATCGCGCCGAAGGACGGCGCTCCTACAGAATCAGATGAACGTCGTTATTGGGTCGATTCGAGACTCTCGCGGTCAAGCACTGCCGTTTTACCGAACTTCACACACTTCAGACCGAGCTACTGATTCAGCTCAGCCTGCATAACCTCCAGCTGCTCGCATACCTCCAGCCAGTTGGTTTCCATAACTTCACTACGGCTGTCCACTTCCGCTTTTTCGAACAATATCGTTTTCAACCGGGCCCTGTTTTCTTCAGTGTAAAGTTCCGGATTAACCAGCTCGTGCTCCAGCTCGCGTTGCAGCGTATGCAGGCGATCGAGTTCAGTTTCTGTCTCGGTTACTTTTTTTCGCAGCGGTTGCAATCGTTTGCGCTGCTCCGCCTGTAAACGCTTCGTTTCCTTTCTGGACGCTACGCCTTGATTCGATTGTCCTTCCCCCGGTGTTTCTTTGTCCTGCCTGCCCTGCTCCATCAACCACTGCGGATACTCGTCAAGGCTAAGCGGAAAATCATCTACCTTGCCATCGTGCACCAGCACCAGTCGGTCGCAGGTAACACGTAACAGGTGGCGGTCGTGCGAGACCAGCACTACGGCGCCAGTGTAATCCTGCAAGGCCAGCGCCAACGCCTGGCGCATCTCCAGATCAAGATGATTAGTGGGTTCATCCAGCAATAATAGATTGGGGCGTTGATAGACAATCAGCGCGAGCACAAGTCGGGCTTTTTCACCACCCGAAAATGGACCAACAGGCATCAGTGTCTGATCATTTGAAAAACCGAACCCGCCAAGGTAGTCGCGCAGTTCCTGTTCACGTGCTCGCGGATCGAGCTGTTGCAGGTGTTCCAGTGGTGTGTGTTGTACCTGTAGTTGCTCCAGCTGGTGCTGGGCGAAATAGCCTGTCTTCAGATCTTTCGCGCAGACACATTCACCCTGCATCGGTGACAGTGTCCCGGCCAGCAGCTTGATGAGTGTGGATTTACCCGCACCGTTGGGGCCCAGCAAGCCGATTCGGTCTCCGGGCGAGAGTAGCAGTCGAACCTGGCTGAGCAGAGTGTTGTCATTATAGCCGGCTGCAACCTGATCCAGGTTCAGCAAGGGATCAGGCATTTTCTCCGCATCACGAAATGAAAAATGAAACGGCGAGTCCACGTGCGCCGGGGCAATCTGCTCCATGCGTTGCAAGGCCTTCAGACGACTCTGCGCCTGCCTTGCCTTGGTCGCCTTGGCACGAAAGCGGTCGACGTAGGCGCGGATATGAGCAATCTCGCGCTGTTGTTTCTGATACTCGGCCTGCTGACCGGCCAGACGCTCGGCGCGCATCCGTTCGAAGGCCGTATAGTTGCCGGTGTACAAGGTGATGCGCTGGTGCTCAAGGTGCGCTATATGGCTGCATACCTTGTCCAGAAAATCGCGGTCATGTGATATCAGTAACAGGGTACCCCGATAGGCGCGCAACCAGCTCTCCAGCCAGATGACGGCATCCAGATCAAGATGGTTGGTAGGCTCATCCAGCAACAAGAGGTCAGAACGACACATCAGCGCCCGGCCGAGATTGAGACGCATACGCCAGCCACCGGAAAAATCGCTTACCGGCCTGGACTCATCGGCTGTTTTGAAACCCAAGCCGTGCAACAACTGGCCGGCACGGCTGCGTGCCGTGTAGCCGCCAATACTTTCGAACTCGCCGTGCAATACTGCCAGACGAGCACCGTCGTTGTTCCGCTCGGCCAGCGCCAGCTCAACCTCGACGGCGCGCAGTTCGGCATCACCGTCCAGCACATACTCGATAGCCGCACGTTTATCAGCCGGCATTTCCTGCGCCACATGGGCGATCACCCAGTCTCCGGGGCGGTGAAAGTCGCCCGAATCTGTGTGCAGCTCGCCGAGCAGCAAGGCAAACAGGCTGGACTTGCCACAGCCGTTGGCGCCCGTGACGCCGACCTTCCAGCCTGGATGAACAACCAGACTGGCCTGCTCGAACAACAGGCGTGTACCGCGTCTGAGAGAAAGCTCGTTAAACCGCAACATGGGTGCGATTGTATCCTGTTGCGCGCTCTATGCGTTACAACTGGAGAATAGCGGCGTGGCGGGATAGACTAGCCAGGCGCTAGCTACCGCAGCAGGACAAATATTTTGAACCCGTACACGCCGCCCGCAGACACCGGACTGGACCTTCTGTACCAGGACGACGTGTTGCTGGTCGTGAACAAGCCCTGTGGCCTGCTGTCAGTACCCGGCCGCGGGAGGGACAAGCAGGACTGCATGAGCTCGCGCGTGCAGGCGACACATCCAGAGGCAACTACTGTACATCGCCTGGATATGGATACGTCCGGTATTATGATTATGGCGCTGGATAAAACAACGCAGCGCAAACTCAGCCTGCTGTTTCAGGAACGCAAGGTACAGAAACGCTATATCGCTGTTGTTAATGGCTGTATGAAGTCTTCCCGTGGCGAAATCGATCTGCCGCTGATAGCCGACTGGCCCAACCGGCCGCGGCAGAAAGTCGACCGGGAAAACGGCAAACCCTCCACAACAGTTTTCAGGGTCGTCGGGTGTGACAGCGAAAACCGCTCGACGCGCGTCGAACTAAAACCCTTGACGGGCCGTACCCACCAGCTGCGTGTTCATCTTCACTCACTGGGGCACAGCATACTCGGTGACAGGCTTTACGCTGATGAGAATAAAGACGTGGCTGCTGACCGACTTATGCTGCACGCGGAATCGCTGTCCTTTCGTCACCCATACTCGAATGAGTTCGTGAATTTTGAATCTGCATCACCTTTTTAGGATGGAACTGAAATAAATGTTACTGGAAGACTATTACTCGGAAAGTGATTCAAAAATCACCTTCTCGCGCCGGCAGGCCAGCGACTTCGCGAAAAACATCGCCGGCGATTTCAACCCCATCCACGATACAGATGCCAAACGCTTCTGTGTACCGGGAGACCTGTTGTTTTCCCTGGTGCTGGCGAAGTGTGGCCTGAGTCAAAGAATGCGGTTTGTGTTTTCCGGCATGGTCAATGATGGAGTAGCGCTGGATTTCCCGAACACGACTTCCACCTCACTTGATATCGTCGACGGCAACGGGAAGAAGTATCTCAGTCTGGAGCGCTCGGGCAATACCACGCAGGACCAGAACCTGATTCGCAACCTGACGTACAGTTGTGTCCGGTTTTCCGGACAGACCTTTCCGCACGTTCTTGTTCCCCTGATGTCTGAGCAGCAGGTGATGATCAACCCTGACCGCCCATTGGTCATTTATCAAAGCATGGCCATTGATCTGGACCGGCTGGATTTTGAAAACCCGCAACTCGAGCTAGCCCACCCGGTTTTTGAATTTGACGGCAAGCGCGGCAATGCACACCTGAAATTCTGCCTCAAGGCCGACGGCGAAACCGTTGGTACGGGTGAAAAAAACATGCTGATAAGTGGACTGATCGCCTACGACAAGGGCAAAGTGCAAACCATGGTCGACAACTACGTCACCCGCAAACAACGCCTGGCGAGCTGATCCCCGGCCCTGACGTGTACTGGTTTTCGCGCAAAAAGAAAAACGAACCCTCTGTTGCCGGCCTTATTCTCCCGGGCGGAGGCGCGCGCAACGCCTATCAGGCAGGCGTACTCAGGGCAATCACCGAAATATTACCGGCGGATGCCAAAAACCCGTTCCCGGTTATCTGTGGAACCTCTTCCGGCGCACTCAATGCGGCAGTGCTGGCCAGCCATGCCATGCAGTTTTCCGAAGGCGTCTCACAACTGACCGGCATCTGGGAAAATTTCAGCTGCGACAAGGTCTTTTATTCGGATGCCTGGACCGCACTGAAAAGCGGGCTGCGCTGGGGTACTGCTTTTGCCACCGCAAGCCTGGGCCGTTCGGCACCGCGTGCACTGCTCGACAATACCCCGCTACGTGGATTTATCGAAAGTCACATTCGACTCGCGCGTATCCAGCAGGCTATCGATAGCGGTGCGCTTCGCGCCCTGGCTGTCACCGCCTCAACTTATAGCAGTGGGCACTCCATATGTTACTTTCAGGGCACGGACGGGTTACAGCCCTGGCAGCGCACGCGCCGCCTGGGAGTTGCTGCAGAGATCAGTATCGACCATCTCATGGCATCCTCCGCCATCCCGCTGGTATTCCCGGCGGTCTGGCTGAACAATGAATACCACGGCGATGGCTCCATGCGTGAAAGCGCTCCCCTGAGTCCGGCACTGCACCTGGGTGCTAACCGGCTACTGATCATCGGAGTCCGCGACACAACACCGGATGATCCACCCGCAGCCGGTGAAAACGTTCCCTATCCGACCATCGGACAGATCACCGGCTATATGCTTGACTCGCTGTTCATGGACAGCCTGGATTCCGATATTGAGCGCATGAACCGCATTAATAGCACGATCAGTGAAACGCCTGACAAACGCGTTGAATTCAAAGACACCACCCTGCGACCGATAGAGTTCCTCACCATCTCGCCCAGCAAGGACGTACGCGAAATCGCCCAGCGTCACGCCACCGCTTTCCCCCGCTCGGTTCGACTTTTGCTCAGAACACTGGGGGCTCTGACGCAGGAAGGCCGGCCGCTGGTAAGTTACCTGCTGTTTGAATCGGGCTTCTGCCGAGAACTGATGGAACTGGGTTATCTGGACGGTCTGGCCGCGGAGGCCGAGATCAGGGAACTTCTGCTGAGCGAATAACCCCGGTCATTCCCCTGGAAATTCTTCGCTACTGTATTTAATGCTAAGCTACGCTTTCTAATCGTCCGACCGTTTTGATCACTATGAGAATCTTCTTCAAGTACTTTTTTAAACTCGTACAGACTATTGTTGGTCCTGTTCTTCTGCTATGGGACTGGCTGACCAGCCCAAAAGGTATTCAGCGACCTCCGCACGAGCAGCAGGATATCGACGAGAAAACCAGATATCTGACCCTGTATCAGTTCAGAAGCTGCCCATTCTGCATTCGCGTTCGACGTACCACTAAAAAGCACTCGCTCAACATCGAGACCCGCGACGCACTCAGGGATGCCGCAAGCCGCAAACAGCTGCTGGAAGGTGGCGGAGAAATAAAGGTACCGTGCCTCAAAATTATGGATGCGCAGGGCAACGCTACATGGATGTATGAATCCAGAACAATCATTCAATACCTTGAGGAATGTGTTATTTCTTTATCTCCAGACACTCGGCCAGTATAGCCTGCATGTACCCGCTGCCCAGTTTCTCCAGGGTGCGAATATTCCGTTCCGGTATTTGCTCTGGTGCCGCGACGCTCTCCAGCGCATGTTCAATGCTCGCTTCGCGCAGGATATGCAATGCCGGATAAGGGGAGCGATTGGTATAGTTACCGGCATCGTCTGCTGCTGTATCGGCAAAGCGATAATCGGGATGGAAGCTGGCGACCTGGAATTCACCCGTGTAGCCACCTTGATCCAGGAGCTTTTCCACAACACCCAGAAAATCGTTGTAGTCGATAAAATCATGCAGAACATCTGGATGGATAAGCAATGTTGTTTCAGCTTTCGAGGCATCCATTTCATGCAATGATTTCAGCTCCCTCTCCAGATCGGCCAGTAACAACGCCGGCTCACTGGCATCGCTCACCACAAAGCGCACCCGGTCATCCTCGTAGGGCCGACGGGCGAAAGGACACAGGTTGAGCTCGATGACTACCCGTTCAATCCAGCACCTGAAACGCGCAATTACGCTTTCGGCAACGTTTACCTGATCACGCGGTAACAGGGAACATACTCCTTGCCGGGCAATTTCATGCGGTGCTGATCGACAAAAGAACTTAACAGTGCATCCATCGGATCCATAATGTTGGCGTCACCGTGAATTTCGAAGTGTCCGTGCTGCTCGATGGCACGTATGCCTTCATCCTTGACGTTTCCGGCCACCACGCCGGAGAAAGCGCGGCGCAAATTAGCCGCCAGCGCGTGACGTTCCTGGTCCTTGCTCAATACCAGGCTGCGCATGTTCTCGTGTGTGGGAATGAATGGACGCTGGAACTCTTCATCTATTTTCAGCATCCAGTTGAAGTAGTACGCATCACCGTGCGCCTTGCGGAAATCCCGCACCTGCCGGATGCCCGCATGCATTTCACGGGCAACGCGTTGCGGATCATTTACGATAATCCGGTAACGTTGCTGTGCTTCGAAACCCAGCGTATCGGTAATAAACCGGTCGATATTTTTAAAGTATTCTTTAGCACTTTCAGGACCGGTAAAGATCAACGGGAAAGGAATAGACGCGTTATCCGGATGCAGCAGTATACCCAGCAGATAGAGGATTTCTTCCGTGGTTCCGGCACCACCGGGGAAAACAACAATGCCATGCCCGGTGCGCACAAAGGCTTCCAGTCGTTTTTCGATATCCGGCATGATGACCAGATCGTTCACAATCGGGTTGGGGGACTCGGCTGCGATAATACCCGGCTCGGTAATACCGAGGTACTGGCCGTCATTTATACGCTGCTTGGCGTGACCTATGGTTGCACCCTTCATCGGTCCCTTCATGGCGCCTGGACCGCAGCCGGTGCAAATGTCGAGGCCTCGCAACCCCATCTGGTAACCTGCCTCCTTGGTGTAGTCATACTCCTGGCGCGTAATCGAATGCCCGCCCCAGCACACCACAAGATTCAGATTGCGCATCGGGCGCAGAATCCTGGCATTACGCAAGATATGGAAAACAGCATTGGTGACACCGTCCGAACTGTCCAGATCAAACTTCGGGTTCCCGTCAATCTCGTCGCTGACATAGACAACGTCGCGTAACACCGCAAACAGATGTTCGCTGATACCCTTGATCATCACACCGTCGACGAAGGCATGCGCAGGCGCACCTGTGAGCTCCAGTTTGATACCGCGCTCGGTCTGTATCACCCGTATCCCGAAAGACCGGTAACGCTCGAGCAGTTCCTTGCCGTCGTCCAGGGCATTGCCGCAATTCAGCACCGCCAGCGAACAACTGCGGAACAGGTCATACAACCCCCCCTGACTGGTATCGAGGAGCCGGTTGACCTCAACCCTGGACAGAACCTCCAGACGTCCTTCCGGGTTTATCAGGGCGTCAACCACGTCATATTTCATGTAAAGGTTACGCGTAACACATGGCGAAGCTGCCACACAGAGACTTTAGCGGATAAGTGGCGTTCATACGAGTGCTTTCCGGGCGTGCATTCCCTGCCTCGATTATCGAAAGTTTTCCGACAATGAAGCCACTGTCATGGCGACGCTGATCAGCAGGGCAATAACAGCGATCACCACCAGGCTTTCAGCCATGGTAATTCCGAACAGCAATTCCGGTGTATACCCGCAGGCTTCCAGGACCTTGAACACAGCCGGGAACCACTGGTCCAGCGCAAACCAGGCGGGCAACCCCGACTCAAAACTGCAACTGCCCTCTACAGTGCCGCGCTCGATGCCGAGCAACATCCACGAGCGCTCCAGCAAACCGGCACTCAATACTATGGTGAGGCCATGCACCAGCGTACGCAAATACTGATACCTGCGCACGAACAAGCCCAGCAGCGCCACCAGGATAAACCCCAGCACCCAGATGCGAACGTGAATACAGACTACACAGGGGTAATAGTCAAGCGCGTACTGGTAATACAGTGCCACAGCTTCCAGTGACAGCGCTGCCACCAGTACTGTCAGCCAGTACCAGGCACTGCCCCCAATTGCCGCCAGTCTGTTTAACATTCGGGAATTCCTTTATTGCGCCTCAGCGATTCGGCTTTCACTCTTGCTGCCTTCATGTTTTCGCGCCAGGACCACGTAAACCGCCGGCACCACGAACAGGGTGAACAGTGTACCGATACCAAGACCTGTAGCAATAGTAAGACCGATATGAAAACGACTGACGGCGCCCGGGCCACTCGCAGTGAGTAGCGGCACCATGGCGACCACCATCGAAACTGTTGTCATGAGAATCGGCCGCAAACGAATCGCTGCGGCGCGTTCAACTGCGCCACGCCTGTCCAGCCCTTCGTGAATCTGTAGCCGGTTGGCGAATTCCACGATGAGAATCCCGTTTTTGGCGATCAATCCTATCAGCGTAATCAAACCGACCTGCGTATAGATATTGATAGTGGCAAAGCCCATGGTGATAAACGCCAGCGCGCCGGCAATGGACATGGGCACCGAAACCAGAATGATCACGGGGTCGCGCCAGCTTTCAAACTGGGCGGCCAGTACCAGGTAGATCACCAGAATGGACAGGAAAAAGGTGATAATCAGCGCGCTGCCCTGTCGGGCGTACTGCCGCGAACCACCGGCATAGTCCCAGCCGAATCCGCGCGGGAAAATATCGCGCGCAGTATTCTCCAGGTAGGCCAGTGCATCGCCAAGCGGTACGCGTGGCGCCATCACGCCCACTATCGTAAGTGAGTTCAGTTGCTGAAACTGGGTTCGTTGACTGGGTTCAACACTGTCCTGAATATGCACCAGCGAATCAAGCGGCACCAGTGCCGCCGCACCGTTGTCACGCACCGCGTCAGTTACCGAAAGCCCGGCCGACAGGTTGACCAGTTCACCCGAGCCGGGACGAATGTAGTAGTCCTTGAGCATGCCCGGTTGCAGCCGATAGTCGCGTGCCACCTGAGGAATAACTTTGTAACTGCGGCCTTCCAGGCTGAAGCGATTCACGTCGTTACCGCCCAGCAGGGTGGCCAGGTTACGGCCGATGTCGCGCATGCTGATGCCCAGATCACCGGCACGATCACGATCGATCACCAGGGTACTGCGCGGCCTGCTGTATTGCAGCTCTTTCATCAGGAACATGAACCGGCCACTGCCCATGCCCTGACCAATCAGCTGGTCGGCGACCTGGTCCAGCTCCCGGTAACCACCTTCACTGGTAATCACAAACTGTACTGGCAGGCCACCGCCTGAACCGGGCAGACTGGGGCGCGGGAATACGGCAATCTGGAAACCGGCGATTTTCCGTAGCTTGCTCTGTAATTCAGGCTGCACCTGCATTTGCGAGCGTGCCCGGAACGAAGGTGGCAGCATCTTGAAACCGCCAAAGGTGGTGCTCGGTTCTCCACGCCCGAGCAGAAAGAAACTTTCGTTGTACTCGGGGATACTTTCGAAAGCTTCCACGATCTGTCGCGTATAGGCTTCGTTATATTCTATGGTGGCTGTCTGTGGCCCGGTGGCCTGGAAGAACAGGATGCTCTGGTCTTCCACCGGCGCCAGTTCGCTCTTGCTGGTGACGAACATGAAAAATATCGATGCCAGTACCACAGTTGCAAACAACAGGGTGGCCGGCAAGCTGTCCAGCATACCGTGTAGCAGGGACTGATAACGATCAGCCAGTCGGCTGAACCAGTGTTCTACCCACTGTTCGAAACGACCCTGCCGGCCGTGTGGCTTGAGCACCTTCGACGACAGCATCGGTGACAGGGTGAGCGCCACAATACCGGATATCACCACCGCACCAGCCAGGGCAAAGGCAAATTCGGTAAACAATGTGCCCACCAGTCCACCCATGAAGCCGATAGGTACATACACTGCAACCAGCGTAGTCGTCATGGCAACAATGGGCAGGGCCAGCTCGCGCGCGCCGTTCAGTGCGGCATCGAGACGCGAGGCACCCTGCTCAACGTGACGATGCACGTTCTCTACGACAATAATAGCGTCATCGACGACCAGACCGATGGCCAGCACCATCGCCAGCAGTGTCAGCAGATTGATGGAAAACCCCATCAGCAGCATCAGGAAGGCAGCACCTACCAGTGACAGAGGCACCGCCACTGCGGGCACGATAGCAGCACGTATGGAACCCAGCGACAGATAGACAACCAACAAAACGATAATCACCGCTTCGGCCAGGGTCACGAATACCTCGTTGATGGAGTCCTCGATAAACACGCTGGCGTCGTACGGGATATGGACTTCCAGACCCTCGGGCAATTGCTTGCGGATTTCCGGAATGAGGTCGCGTATCTTTTGCGCCACAGTCAGCGGGTTGGCTCCCGGCGCCTGTTCCATGCCGACAAAAATAGCCGGCTTGCCCTTGTACCAGCTGGTGGAATCATAATCTTCGGCACCCAGCTCGGCGCTGGCGATATCGGACAACCGCACCAGTGTGCCGTTGGCCGAGCGCACCACCAGCTTGCGGAAATCCTCTTCGCTGGCAAGATCGGTGGTAACCGACAGGTTGATAGCCGTATATTCACCCTTGGTCTGTCCGATGCCGGCCAGATAATTGTTGGCGCGCAACACCTCCTGCACGTTGTTTGCAGTAACACCCAGCGCCGCCATGCGCTGTGGATCGAGCCAGATACGCATGGCGAATGTTTTGTTGCCAATCAGCTCGGCCCGTGCAACTCCCGGGACGGCCTGTAACTGCGGCTGCACCACGCGCAGCAGGTAGTCTGTGATTTGCGAAGGCAACATGCTGTCGCTGTAGAAGGCGAGATACATGAGCGCGGTCGAACTACCGGTAGTCGAGTCGATAACGGGATCGTCGGACTGCTCCGGCAGTACATTACGCTGACTGGCTACCTTGGCCTGGATTTCCGCGACCGCGGCGTTGGAGTCATAGTTGAGCTCCATGTGGGCTTCTATCGTGGAACGACCCTGTACAGAGCGCGAAAAAAGGTAGTCGATGCCGTTTGCTTCGGCGATAGCCTGCTGCAATGGCGTCGTAATAAATCCCTTGACCAGTTCGCTGCTGGCACCCGGATAGGAGGTAGACACCTTTACCACAGTATTGCGGGTCTCGGGATACTGACGCACCTCCAGCGAACCAATGGCGCGCAAACCCACCAACAGGATCAGCAGACTGATGACACTCGCCAGCACCGGGCGGTGTACGAACAGATCGGTGAATTTCATCCGTCGTCGCCGCGTATCTCGATGTTGAGCTGTACGCTGTTATCGATAACCACCTGCCGGCCATTGCGTAGTTTCACCTGGCCCGCAGCCACCACAGTGTCACCGGCCTGTAACCCCTCCACGATTTCCACGCGCCCATTACGCACTTCCCCGGTTTTTACCCGGCGTCGCTGTACCACTTGCACACCTTCTTTCTCGAATATGATAAAAACCGATGCGCCGTACGGATTGTAGGTAATGGCGGTACGCGGCAGGGTAAGAATATGGTCGCGCATCGGCAGCACGGTGCGGACTTCGGTAAACATGCCGGGACGCAGTAGCTGATCGGGGTTATCCAGCGTCGCGCGCAGACGCGCGCTGCGGGTACCGGGGTCGATACCCGGGTTAATCGCGCTAATGCTACCCTCAAAAATACGGCCGGGATAAGCCTGCACTTTGACCTTTACCGACTGACCCACCCTGACCTGGCTGAAATGGCGCTCTGGAAGCGCATAGTCAACGTATACAGGGTCCAGTGCCTGCAGTGGGACAATACGTGCGCCGGGCGACAGATATTCACCGGGATCAACCTCGACAATACCCAGCCGGCCACTGAACGGTGCACGAATTTTCTTCTTGCTGATGGACGCGCGCTTGGCCGCTACCGTCGCCTTGGCACCGTCCAGCTGAGCACGCGACTGATCATATTCGGAACGCGACACCGATCGGTCTTTTAATAACTTCCTGTTGCGTTCAAACTGGAGTCTGGCGAGTGTCTGCTGCGCAATCAAACCGTCCAGATCCGCTTTGTCGACAGTGTCGACAAGCTGCAGGATTACCTCGCCAGCCTCGACCTTGCGGCCGGATTTGAACAAAATCGCACTCACCTGCCCCGGCACCTCGGTCGTCACGAATACACCCCGTACCGCCGCAACACTGCCGACAGCCCGCAAATACGGCTGCCAGTCCTGCAATTCCACCTCAGCGGAAGCAACCGTAACCGGTGGTGGTGGTCGCGACATCATGGCGGCCATCTTCTGTCCGCTGTAGAATTTCCAGCCGAAGATACCGCCAAACATGACTACCAGCAGCAGCACTACCAGAAAGAGTCGTTTTATCACTTTTATTGCATTCCTTGTTCAGAACTGCGCGTATCGCGTCTTTGTGTGACCGGGCTAACGCGGTTGGAGTTCAATAGGCGAAAGAAGAGCTACCGCCACGCCAATCATATCCGACTCTCTGGCCGAATTCGACGACATAGGGATTACTTGCTGGAATGAGTGGGAGCGCGCTCTAGATACGCTGAGGAATTTCCGAGTAACGCGTCATTGCGAGGCGCGTAGCGCCGTGGCAATCTCTGTGGTCTGGTGCCAAACTGCACGAGATTGCCGCGCTGCACCCATAGAACCCCTACGGGCTTCATTACGGGTACCATACCCTTTCGAGTCAAGGCATCGCAATGACGAGCCGAAATCCTTAGCTGCTGAACGCCTTGATGACCTTGCTTCGTACCTTTTGTACCGAGCGTTTGTCGATAACCTCGATACACCGGTCGTAAGCGCCTCCCAGATAAAACCTGGCCGCTGTTACCGGCAATGGCTTCGGAAGCAGGGGTTTCTGATGGCCGATATTCTCCAGCCGGTCCGCCAGTGAAGGCATGGCGCTTTTACGATCTCTTTTCCGCTTTTTAACCTGTTCCAACGTGGCTTTGACATCGTCATCGGACAACCCGTTTTCGAAGACTTTAGCCATACCGGCATGCGGCAGGGATTCAGACTTGCCGGTTTTCCCGGCCATCTCCAGGACCTCTGGCCAATAAGTACGGCGCAGGTAGGCCTCTGTCAGTATCTGACAAGTGACCCCTCTCGCCACATCCCGGTCATTGATAGCCTCCAGAGCATAAAGATCCGCATCCAGTTCACTGCAGCGTGCAATTCCGACTGAAAAAGAGCGATAAAACGGTGCATACGACTGGAAAAAGGAGCATACAGGTCTGGTGAACAGTGTAGAGAGTGTGGCACAGCTTGAGATGTACTGATCCCACATATCGCGCAGAGAATAAAGCCAGCTATTCAAACGGCTGCGTTTGCCGGCCAACTGACCCACACGTCTGGCCAGCAGTACGTGCACGTCCAGGGGAGACAGGGCGAGTAACACAGGCAAGCCAATAATCAGTGTGCGTGTTGTCGAGAAAGCAAAGCCGTTACACGGTGTCTTGATGATACGCACGACAAAACGATCGCGCAGAATCACCCGGTCGATACGCGGTTCGCCGTAGATATCGCCGAGCTCGTGCAGCAGTTCAAACAATCTCGGGAAACTGGCTTCTCTCAACTCCAAACCGGAAGGCAACGAAAACCGCATAGAAAGAATAGCGTAGGTCATGACGATGGCGATGGACAACGACAGAACCTCGATGGTAATCAAAAACCACTGCGCATTAGACATGGCCGGCTGTATGGTATAAAAAATCACCACCGGCATTGAAATCAGCAATACCGGAAACAGCAGCAGAAAAAAGTACCCGCCTGCGCCGGCCAGCAGCGTTAATATCCGGTAAATCCGTGCCTGGCGGTTCGATAGCATCAGAGCGCCACGACGGCTGAAGGGCTTAAAAAAACTGTCGAACAGATTCAGTTTATTACGGAGTTCTAAAAGCATCGTTTTATCGTTGATCCTGTCGTATGTCTCACTTCCCTGTAGCGGCTGATGCGCTGAAAACCGAACCACTAACAAGCGGCCGATAAAATTTATTTGCTGTTGATTATCAATTGGTTAAAACTAAACCCCTCCGGCTGGTGGCAACCTCGCAACAACAGCGGCGTCATCCATCATCATCAGGGTAATTTGCTGCGCTGTGCGCCCACCTCGATAGCGCTATCCCCCCGCTGTTGTTGCCCCACGCATTACGCTGCCAGCCTGCTAGCGTTCCCGCTATCGTAACCGGTGACTGTCGACAGTGCCAAAACGGTGCAGATTGGTGAAAAAATGCCCGAAGAAATTTCAAATAACCGGGTCATTGGGTATTGACTTTTCATGGCGATCGGTCTGCTCCGGATTGTCGTTATACACAGGTGTAACGCAACGGTAAGAAAAATCATGCGTGAAGCCTTTATCGCTTCATTTCCAGTCTAGCAAAAGACTGTATCCTACTGTTAGTAATAGTACTATATGTTTTTGTGGCAAAAATGAGCGATTTAACGCAAGTCCTGTAATTTTAGGGTTTAGACGCACTTTCAGGCACTTCATCCACAAAGTTATCCACAATATCTGTGGAAAACTTTTGCCGCATATCAGACTACACTGTGCCCCTTGAAATTTTCCCGTGCGAACACCACTTCCTGTTAGCCAGGCCAACGAAAATAAATCAACTATGGATATCGAACACCCTGTAGACCCTGATGCTGACGCCGCCCGACCCGGCAGCGAACTGGTGCTCGCAAACGAAGTATTGCCCAGCGCCATTCCCGTACTGCCACAAACCGAACGGCCGTTTTTCCCCGGCCAGGCGATCCCACTGTTAATGGATGCGGATCAATGGGGCGAGACTATCAAAGCGGCCCAGGAAAACGCTAACAATATTATCGGGCTGTTGCTGGTACGCAGCAAAAAGTCAGAGCAGGCGGGACTCAATGATTTCCACCGCATGGGCACGGCCTGCCGTATTCACCGGGTCGGCCGGCAGGATGGCCGTATGCAGGTGCTGCTGGAAGGCTTGCAACGTTTTCGTGTCGCCGACTGGCGGAGCAGCAAGGCACCCTTTACCGCACGCGTGGAGTATTTCCCGGAAGAGCGCTACGAGGAAATCCCGGAGATCAAGGCGTACGCCATTGCCGTAATCAATACTATCAAGGAACTGATACCGTTGAACCCCCTCTACGGGGAAGAATTCAAACTGTTCCTGGATAACTTTCACCCCAACGACCCGTCGCACCTGGCCGACTTTGCCGCCAGCCTGACCACCTCTAACCGCGAAGAACAGCAGAAGGTACTGGAAGCCACCGACCTGCTGACCCGCCTGCAGCGTGTACACGTGCTGATTAACAAGGAACTGGAGGTCGCCAAAACGCAGGCAGAAATTCGCCAGCAGGTCGAAGGCGAAATGCAGCAGCACCAGCGAGAACACATACTGCGCGAACAGATGAAAGTAATCCAGAAAGAACTGGGCATTTCCAAGGATGACCGCACCGCAGAGAGCGACAAGTACCGCGAACGTATCAAAGCACTCACCATCCCTGAGGCAGCGCAGAAACGCATCGACGAAGAGATGCAGAAGTTCTCCGTGCTGGAGACCGGTTCGCCGGAATACGCGACGACACGCACCTATCTGGACTGGCTGACGCAACTGCCCTGGGGCCGGTACAGCGATGACCAGCTGGACCTCGACGCGGCTCGAAAGATTCTGGACGAGGATCATGACGGCTTGCGGGACGTCAAACAACGCATTCTGGAATTCATCGGCGTCGGCATCATGAAAGGCGAAGTGTCCGGCTCCATCATCCTCTTCGTGGGTCCACCCGGTGTCGGCAAGACCTCGCTGGGGCGCTCCATTGCGCGTGCCCTGGGGCGCAAATTCTTCCGTTTCTCTCTGGGGGGTATGCGCGACGAAGCTGAAATCAAGGGGCACCGACGCACCTATGTAGGCGCCATGCCCGGCAAGTTCATCCAGGCCTTCAAGGACACCCAGTCAGCCAACCCGGTCATTATGCTGGATGAAATCGACAAAGTCGGTGCTTCCTACCAGGGCGACCCGGCTTCTGCTCTGCTGGAGGTGCTGGATCCGGAACAGAACAGCGATTTTCTCGACCATTACCTGGATGTACCCTTTGATCTGTCGAAGGCTCTGTTTATCTGTACCGCCAACCAGCTGGACACCATTCCCGCTCCATTGCTCGACCGCATGGAGATCATCCCGTTATCGGGCTACCTGGCCAGCGAGAAACTGGAAATTGCGAAGAACCATTTATTGCCGCGACAGATAGAACGTAATGGCTTGAAGAAAAGGGGACAGCTGAGTATCAACAAGGCGGCCTTGCGCAAAATCATTGACGACTATGCGCGCGAAGCCGGTGTGCGCCGACTGGAGAAATACCTGGGCGCCGTTGCACGCAAGGCTGTGCTGAAAATTCTCGGGGGCGAGAAAACACCCATCCAGGTGCGCGCCCGCGATATTGAAGACTACCTGGGCAAACCGGTATTCACACGGGACAAGCGCATGTCCGGCGTAGGCATCATGACCGGCCTTGCCTGGACTGCCATGGGCGGCGTCACCCTGAGTATAGAGGCGACACGTATTCACAGCTTCACCCGCGGCTTCAAGCTTACCGGCCAACTGGGTAACGTCATGCGCGAATCGGCGGAAATCGCCTACAGCTATATCCTCGCCAACGCCGAACACTGGGGTGCTTCAGCGGATTTCTTCGAACATTCGCTGATTCACCTGCACGTGCCTGCGGGAGCAACGCCCAAGGACGGACCCAGTGCGGGGATCACCATGGCCAGTGCGCTGTTGTCACTGGCCAGGCGGCGCAAGCTGGTGCGCAACCTGGCGATGACCGGTGAGCTTACCCTGACGGGACAAGTATTGCCGGTGGGCGGCATTCGGGAAAAAGTCATTGCGGCACGACGCCTGAATATCAGGGAACTGATTCTGCCGGAGGCGAATAAGGGGGATTTCGAAGAGATACCGGAGTACATACGCGAGAATATTACCGTACATTTCGCCCGGCAGTTCTCTGATGTGGTACCGCTGCTGTTTGAGAAGTGACCGTTTTTTCAACGCGTCGTTCCAGGTGTTGTCACACTTACCAGCGGCGAACGCGGCCCGTATCAACGTGGATAAAATCCGACCTGGCATAGAAACCGACACCACCGGCTTTTAGTGACAATGCGGCGTCCCGCAGATGCTTTAGCTCACAACCGGGCAAACGGATATCGACCGCCCTGCCTTGCATATGCAGACTTCGTTTGGCTACCCCGCTACTCTGCGCGCGTAACTTCTGATTGGTCTGTGGCGAACGGTAACCGGAAATAATATGAAACGCGCCACGGGTTCCCGTTGTCTGCTGCAACACATACAGCAGGTCCAGAAGTCTCTTGTCCATAGGGTGTACCTCACCCGAGCGATGATCGCGTAACACCTGGTTGACCTTGTTCAGCTCATCTTGCAGGTAGCGTCCTTCCACCCAGTAAGCAGTGCGCAGCATTTCACCGGTGTGGAGGTTCCTGAACTCAAGGCTGCGCTCCGGCACACGGCGCACAGACGCCTGCAAGGCCGGCACTGCCAGCGCCGCACCGGTCACGAGAAGCGTCTGAATTACCCTGCGTCGTGCAGGATTCTGGATGTCATCCTGACAGGGGGGGCGATATTTATCGGTCATAGTTCCCTGTTAGATGCATGGCCTGTGCCATACAGGCTCGCGTAAGAATTATACCGGAATCCGCCTGGTTCACCAGATTTTTCACTGGCTTGTCCTGTACGCCGAACGCATTGATGTCCGGCAGATTTCTGACAATTGAGCATAACATCCACGCGCGTTAGTAATGTGTCATACAACCGTAATCGTCTCGTAACACATCTGACATAAACACGCCTTAGTCTCTCACCGGTCGCACGCAGCAGCGTGTTATCAATCTGCACTATGTTCCGGGAGGACACTCTATGAAATTTCGACCTCGTTTGCCCCTGTTGCACTGCGCTATTTTGTGTGCCGCCGGCAGTTTTTCACTACCTGCGCTTTCCGCTGACAGCGCCATGGGCGATTTGCTCAAGGTGCTGCGTGACAAGGGCGCCATCAGTGCGTCCGAGTATCAGGTACTGAAAGATTCGGCCAGGGTGGACAAAGAACGCGCGAGTCAAGAGGTTACCGAAGCAACCAAAGATACTGTCAAGATCAGTACCGGCAAGTCCGGCCTCAAGCTATCTTCCGGCGATGGCAATTTCAAATTTCAGCTCGGCGGACGTGCAATGATCGACGCCGCCTTTTATGACAAGGACAAAACCCGGTTGGGCAATGGTGCGGAAGTACGCCGTGCACGGCTGTTCGCCAAGGGTACGGTTTATCACGACTGGTTCTACAAGGCGCAGATTGATTTTGCCGGCAACAAAACAGCGCTGAAAGACTTTTACCTGGGGTACAGCGGCTTAAATTCAGCCAAGATAAAAATCGGTAATTTCAAGGAACCGTTCAGCCTCGAGGAGCTGACCAGTTCAAAATATATCACCTTCATGGAACGCGGCCTGCCGAATGCTTTTTCTCCGGGGCGTAATACCGGCCTGGCAGTGAGTACCCACGGCGATAAATGGGGCGCGGCAGCCGGCTATTTCTTTGACGGTATAAAGAACAGCAGCGCACCGAAGAGTCAGGGCTGGGGTGCTACCGGGCGTGTTCATTTCGCACCGCTGGCAGAAAAGGAACAGGTCATCCATCTTGGTGCCGCCGTCAGCTACCGGGGCTCCGACGGGGATAACGAAATTCGCTTCCGCGAACGGCCGGAATCCCACGTAACCGGCACCCGCCTGGTGGATACCGGCACCATTTCCGGCTATGACAATCAGACACTGTACGGTCTGGAAGCCGCAACAGTGTTCGGACCGTTCTCGTTGCAGGGTGAATACATGCAGGCCAGCGTTGATGTATCCGGCCAGGGTTCAGACCCGGACTTCAGTGGCTGGTATGTGTATGGCAGCTACTTCCTGACCGGCGAACACCGGCCGTACAAGGCCAGTAGCGGCACCTTTGGCCGCGTCAAGCCCGCCAGTATCGTCGGCCAGGGCGGTATCGGTGCCTGGGAAATAGCCGCACGCTACAGCAGCATCGATCTGGATGACAGCAACTACACGGGTGGCGAGCAAGACAATATCACCCTGGGCCTGAACTGGTATGCAACACCGAACGTCCGCTTCATGGCGAACTATGTTCGTGCCAGCACGGATCCCACATCACAGACAGAATTTGCCGGCGCGGGAGATGAAGATGTCAACATTTTCCAGGTGCGCAGTCAGATCGATTTCTAGCAGACAGTCCTGATAAGGGAACCGGTCGCCGCGTCACGAACGGCGACTGGTTTCCAACCCCTTTATTTCTATGTTCCTGTTTCGGTGTAACCCACGGCATTGAAAAACAGGCCTATCAGGTAATCAGACATCTCGAACAGATCCATGTCGCGAAAGCGCGGGGAACGATAGATACACTTGGAATACAAAGCTTCGCGCACCATGCCCTGGAAAGCCATGGCAGCCAGCTGGCCGTTTACGGGTTCAATACTGTTGCTGGCACTAAGCTCCTTCAGACTGAACTCGATAAAATCAGTAAAGGGGCGCCAGCGGTTCTCAAAAAACTGGCGGGTAGCATCGCTGCCTTCCAGCGCGCTTTGCATTTCCATACGCAGGTAGTCAGGGTCCTTGGAAACACTTTCGATATAAATCCGCGTTATCTTGCGCAGCATATCGGCGAAGCTGCCGTCGCTGTTCACTACCGCATCGACATAACTCTCGCGTTTGCAGGCAATATCGTTGAGCACTTCTTCGTACAGGGCTTCCTTGGATGGAAAGTGACGGTACAGGATCGCCGGGCTGACGCCCAACCGTCGGGCAATCTCGTCGACAGAGACGCCATGGTAACCCTTGTCTGAAAACAGCACCTTGGCAACCGCAAGGATAGTGGCTTTCCTTTCTGCAGCCTTCAGTCGTTTGGCCATGGTTACCCGACGCGTGAACTGTAACGCTTCCTCAAGCCTGAGCCGGCGGTATTGCAGATCTCCAACGCACACTGTTCGTTGTTGATGATAAATGTCGCGTTCAGTTGTTCGATACCTTTGCTCTCTACACACTGGTCCACTTCGGTCAGTACGCGTTGCAGAGCGAGCCCGATTTCCCGGCAACGGGAGGGTTTAAGGCCTAACAGACGCCAGCTGTCCTGTGCATGCTCCTTGCCACGCTCACCCAGATCATGGAAGTGCTGTACCAGCTGTTCATCCAGTTCGTCTTCGTCAAACTGCACTTGCAGCGCCTGGATGATCCCTTGTCCGTCGGCGTACTTGTCCAGCGGCACATTTGCGAGCAATTTCTGAGGCAGAAAGGTGGATAACAATTCGTGATTCACATGCCCGTAAATCAAATCTTCGCGCACCATTTGCAGGTAGTCGCGACAAATATCGCTACCGGTTCTTTTGCCAAGCTGGACAAGCGCCATCGCTTCGGCACGGTGACCGCTGATTTCAAAACCTGACAGGAGGTGATCGAGTAAATCGTGGATTAATACGGAAGTGGGAATCCGGCCACCGGTTTCGCGGGTACTGGCAATAATGGCCGGATCTGTACTCGCCACGTCGAGCTTCCAGCCGCGAGCGCCAAATCCATCCTCCCAGATTTTTTGATAACTGACCGGTACGCAGACACCCGCCAGGCTCAGGCTGAGGTAGGCCGGAGGGTAGGCGTGCACATCGCGGAAACCGAGTGAAGTCTGCATGACATGTACTACTTTGTGCAGGCTACCGGATCCCCCTCGTCCGGGAGGGGAATCCGATTGCGACCTATGACTTGCGGATATTGAACTGGTACTCCCCACCTTCCTGCGTCGTTGCCAGCAATTCGTTGCCGGTCTGTTGACAGAAGGCTTCGAAGTCCTTAACCGAACCCGGATCAGTGGCGGTAATACGCAACACCTGGCCGACAGTCATCGAATTTATGCTTTTCTTAGCCCGCAGAATGGGTAATGGGCAGTTCAGACCACGTGCATCAAGTTCCATATCAAAATCAGACATGTTGCATCTCTCCTTTTGTTAGTGAGCGTTTACTTTTTAGTGCATACTGGTTGGTATGTCAAGAAGGCATTTACTCCTTTGATATTAAAAGATATTTTCAGCGATGGATTATGAACCATCACGTAGGAGCGGTCTCCTGACCGCGACAGCATGCCGGAACCATCGCGCCGAAGGGCGGCGCTCCTACAGGTTCGTGTTGGAACGGCCGGGGTGAAGGACGGAAGTCTCTCCCTTTTCATAAATGCCTATTTTTCAGCGCTGACCATGCAGATCCAGCCAGCCTCGGCCTCACCTTTGGTGGCCGGTTCAAAGATGCCATTCGGCTCATCATCCTCGTCCCAGCCCTGCCAGTAAATAGTGACATTGGAAAAACCTGCCTCCAGCAGGATTTCCTTGATCTCCGGCAGGCTGTAAAAACGCCATGCATAACTGAAGGCCGCTTTCATTTTCGAACCGTCGTTGAAATTGAAATGAATGAAACATTCCATGTGGCCGGTAATCGGGTCGTAACTGGCTTGTTCCCAAACATAGGTGAAACCCTTGTGCTTGGTTTTTTCTTCCATTTCCTGGTACGCCTCATAACCCCCGAAAGCGTCGAGAAACAGTATGCCGTCGTCCACCAGCGCGTCACGCAATGAAGCGAAATATTTGATCAACTCCTTGCGCACTTCAAAGATCTGCCAGCTGAAATTCATTGTCAGAATGACATCGACAGGCTCGGTGCTGACCTTGCGTACATCTTCCTGCACCAGTGTTACGCGCACTTTCTGCTCATCATCAAGCGAGGCTATATGGTGGTCGCGGCTCCACTCCAGCACTTCCGGGTCAAAGTCTACGCCCACTGCCCTGTTTTCAGGACGTCCACGCACCCATTCACAGCACATCTGCGCAGTACCGCAAAAATCCTCACGCATCAGTGTCGCCGTACGACCACGAATACGCCTGAAATTATCGTCGACAAACTCGTATTCGAAATCGGTAGACTGCACTGACTTTTCATACAGATCGTACTTGTCAACCGTATCCGCCTTGCGGGGTTTCTTTGATTTCTGTTTTTTGCCGGATTTACCGGAAGTTTGGTGTTGGGTTTTCTTTATGCTCATACCAGCCCTTTGTGCCACAATAGTGATCAGGCACGCGATCATACCAACTAGAATCTTTCATTCAATGTTTCCTGAAACACTGCAAAACCTGACCCGGATTATACGCGACATTGCAGATCGTGAACTACCGCCGCGTTTCAGCTGCCACTCAGGATCGCGCAAGCAGGATGGCAGCCTGGTTACTGAAGCTGATATCGTCATGCAGGCGGCCCTGGTCGAGGCACTGCAGGAGCACTGGCCGGATACTGATGTGCTGGGTGAAGAGATGGAAGAAGCCGCGCAGCAGCAGGCCCTGCAGCAGGCAGGATCAGGCGTCTGGTGCATCGACCCGCTGGATGGCACCAGTAATTTCGCGGTCGGCGTACCCTACTACTCCGTCTCTGTCGCACTCTTGCGGAATAATGCCGTCGAAATGGGCGTGGTCTATGACCCCAGCCGCAAGGAATGCTTTGCCGCCGCCAGGGGAGGCGGCGCCTGGCTGAATGAGCAACCACTACATCTACAACATCTATCCACACCCCTGTCGCAGGGTATGGCGCTTATCGACCTGAAACGCCTGACCGCTGACCTGGCCAGTCGCCTGGCGGCACAACCGCCCTACAGCTCGCAGCGCAGCTTTGGCTCTGTGGCGCTGGACTGGTGCTGGCTGGCGGCGGGACGCTGCCATGTGTATTTACACGGCAGGCAAAAGCTCTGGGATTATGCAGCGGGTTGTCTGGTTCTGGCCGAGGCCGGTGGCAGCGCTGTGACGCTGGAGGGTGAACCTGTCTTCAAAGCGACACTGGAACCACGTTCAGCAGCGGCGGCACTCGACCCGGAGATCTTTGCTCAATGGAAAACCTGGCTGGAAATAGCACAGCGCTGATCACCCGCCACTGAGGTAAGCAAGCGCCAGATTACCCTGTTGGGCAAAGTGCTTGAAACTGGAAAAGCTGTCTTTATCGAGCGGCCGGCAACTGGGCTGCCGATCTGCGTAGAAAATACCAATCACCTTGCCGTGAATCTCGATCGGTGTGATGAAGAACCCGACGCCCTGGGTCAGTTCCTGTATCTGCGGCGTGACCAGTTGTTCGATTTCCGGATTGTCACCCGCACCCACCCACACAGCCTGTTTCGACTCGATCACCCGACTGAACAGGTTAGTCTTGCCCTCTACGGTCTCAAACTGGAACTTGCTGCGTAACTGTTCATTACCCGCGCCTAACGCATAACGCCCGACCAGTAGCTGGTGATCCGGTGTACGCAGAGCAAACAGCGTGCGATCCATACCCACACCCCGATACATGCCTTCCAGTACCATTTCAAGCACACTGTTGAAATCCGGCCTGCTCTCCATCAGCTCGGACAACTCTCGCAGGATACCGAGCTGTAGCGTGGGATCGGGCTCCGGAAACTCTGTCACCTCAACCGCGGCCCCGCTATCCGTTGCCCGTGCGCCTTTTTTCTCTCCAGGAACCGGAATCAGATCGCTGGCCTTGTCAGCGCCATAAAATGCCGCTGTGTTTGCAGCTTCCTCAGCATTCGCTTTTACCAGCTTCTCGACGTCTTCCACCGGCAGGTATAGATTCTCGGCAACACGTTCCACCAACCGGCTGACGGCCGGAGCATCCCAGCCTTTTTCAGCGGCCATTGCCAGGTCGTAACCAAGCGAGACATTGCCGGCACGCGGGTTCTTGTCACTCTTGCCTTCCAGCGACTGGTCCAGCAGCCGGCCCAGTTTCCACTCCTTGCTCAAACCCAGGGTCAGATCCCGAAACCGGAAACCCAGCACATCACTTTGCAGTTTCTCCGCCCGTTCGTCGGGCCTTTGCTGAATAGCGCTGTCCATTTTCTGTGCCGCCTCTCCGGCAAATGCCCAGAATGCCATATCGCCCAGGTGAAACAGCAAAGTCGCAATGAAAACTTCCTCTGGCGAGGTATCCTTGCGCTTCCTGGCAAAGGAACGCGCCTGTACAGCGGCATGAAAGGAGCGCGCCATTTCCTCAACGACATGCTGCTTCTGTTTTCCCTTGAGTATGGATTCCACAACTGCGATCGACAGGCAGATGCCACGCACCTCCTGGAAGCCGAGCACAACCACAGCCCGACTGACGGTACTGATACTTATCCCCATAGGATTGAATATCGGGCTGTTGGCAACGCGCAGCAACTTCGCCGTCATGGCCGCGTCTTGCAATACGACCCGTGAAAGTTCGGCGGCACCGCTATTACTGCTGTCCGAAACCAGCGAAATATCGCGCGCAGTATGAGCAAATACCGGCATCCCGGATTCGCCCAGCTTCTGTACCCAGCCGGACAACCCTGTCGGATCCGCCTTGCGGCGCCGAGGCTCGGTCTCGCCTGCAGTGTCGGTGCTTATGGTTTCGTCCATACCCATACTTGGCAAATCATGTTTCTACCCGTAGGCTGTCGGCAGCTGTTCGATCAAGTATAGGACATTCGTGCGGATATACGCACATCCGGTAACACAGGCCGAGCCATTTTATGAAACCCTGCTCCGAGTCGTGCGATCAGAACCGCCAATACATTCTGGACGTACTTCGTATTGAGCTGGCGGGCAGAAAACACCTGCTGGAGGTCGGTAGCGGTACGGGCCAGCACGCAGTCTATTTTGCGGCGGAATTCCCACAGCTGATTTGGCAAACCAGTGATATCGTTGCCTGCCATGAGGGCATCAATGCCTGGCTGAAAGACAGCCGTGTGGACAATGTGCTACCACCGCTGGCGCTCGATGTCTGCCAGGACCCCTGGCCCGACGGGTCCTGCGATGCCGTATTCAGCGCCAACACGGTTCACATCATGTCCTGGCCGGAAGTAGCATGTTTATTTACCGGTATTGGCGCGACACTGGATACCGGCGGCGTGTTCTGCCTGTACGGCCCGTTTAATTACAACGGCTGTTACACCAGCGACAGCAATGAGCGCTTTGACCAGTGGCTGAAGGCACGTGATCCGCTGAGCGGGGTTCGGGATTTCGAGGCTTTGCAGGAACAGGCCGGGGAAGCGGGCCTGGTGTTACGGGAAGACTACGAAATGCCGGCCAACAACCGGATGCTGGTCTGGTCGAAACACAGCTGATCCGGGTGTGGCCGGTTTAACCACTAGTCGAAATGCCCTTTCAGCCAGGGCTTGAGCATCAGTGCGACACCCAAAGCCACCAGATAGTCCATCGACATGCCTGTGGAGGCCAGTGATTCCAGTGAAGGAAACTCGAAGACTGCCAGGCCTGCTAACAGAATTAATAGATACTGAAACATCTTCCTTACTCCTGATCCGTTGGTTACAACGCTATTTGACGTTTGCAGTATGCAGGTAGCAGGGCAAGGTTTCTGTGATCGGCTTACCGTCAGTTCCTGACCCGGTTCACAAATCTTCAGACTTTTGGCTAATTTAAGGGGAATGCAGGGCGATTGCTTGCCGAATTCTGGCGCTGGATCACGTCCTGTACAGCGGGACGGCTGAGAAAGTCTTTTAACGAAATACCGTCCAGGAATTCGTAGATTCTTTTTGACAGACCGCACCAGAGTTCGTGGGTCAGGCAGGTATTACCCTCATCACAACCGGCGTCCCCGCCGCAGGTCGAATCCACTTTTTCATCCACTGCGGCAATAATCTGTGCAATGCTGATCTCATCGGCAGGTTTTGCCAGGCGGTAACCGCCGCCCGGACCACGCACGCCACGCACCAGGTTTTCCCGGCGCAATTTGGAAAACAGCTGTTCAAGGTAGGACAGTGAAATACTCTGGCAGCGCGAAATTTCGGCCAGCGTTACCGGCCCTTTCGGTTCATGGATGGCAAGATCCATCATCGCCGTAACGGCGTAACGACCTTTGGTTGAGAGCCTCATGAGTTCAACATATATAAACCAAGTAAATTAGTCAAGTATTATCGGGAAAACGGAAAGATCAGGATTCGAAACTGAGCGTCTGTTCGGCTTCTATCGACTGTAGCGCTTCCGAAAGCTGTTCGCGCGCCGGTGAAAAAATATGCCCGGTATGCAGGCAATAGCCCAGCCATTTTTGCAGGAATCGATTCACCTGCCATTTGGTTTGTATAGAATACCGGTGATGAAAGCGGTCATACTCGGCGTAACGGCGTCCGCGCCGGCGTCCGCGGGAAATAACTTCGGCCAGCTGCGCGTCATGGTACATACGGATAACAACGTCCGGCGCGGGAAAGCTGCCGTCCTGGTCGGAAAATTGATACGTCAGGTTTAGCGTGGTTGTATATTTGCTGCGCTCGACAATAGCAAGGTACAGATTCAATGCGCCTTCAACGCGGGACAGGCTGTGTTCCTGTATGGCGTCCAGATCAGGTACCAGCCGGCGTAGCTGGATATAGTTCAGCTCATAGAGTTCCATGAGTGCCGGCAAGTCGCGTGCCCGTACCCCTGGATGAACTTTATATTTGCATGAGTAACGCATAGGCCGATCTTAACATAGTAAAATGACGCTTCCTTCAAGAAGTTGCCAGTGTTTGTTTAGGGACTCTATCGGCTGTAATAAATGAACCTTGACGCTTGACAAATCGTAATTTAGAACTAACAAAACAGGATTCGTGTCACCGTGAATACTTTAGAAATTAAAACCAGCCCTTTTTCCGGTCAAAGACCGGGCACCTCCGGGTTGCGCAAAAAAGTGTCTGTGTTTCAGCAGGCGAACTACCTGGAAAATTTTGTGCAGTCGATATTCGACAGCCTGGAGGGTTACCAGGGCAAAACACTTGTCGTGGGCGGCGACGGTCGTTATTACAACCGTCATGCAGTACAGGTCATCCTGCGCATGGCCATTGCCAGTGGTTTCGGACGTGTGATCGTCGGGCGTGGCGGTCTGCTTTCCACGCCCGCGGTATCCTGCATCATCCGCAAGTTCAAAGCGTTTGGCGGTATCGTTCTGTCCGCCAGCCACAATCCGGCCGGAGCTGATGGCGACTTCGGTATCAAGTACAACATTGCCAATGGCGGACCGGCGCCGGAAATAATTACCGAAGCCATTTACGCGAAGAGCCAACAGATAAAGCAGTACCTGATTGCAGACTGTAGAGACTTCGAGCTGGACACCCCGGGCGAACAGCAAACCGGAACGATGGTTGTCGAAGTGATTGACCCGGTATCCGACTACGCAGAACTCATGCAACACCTGTTTGATTTCGACCGCATAAAAAGCCTCATCGATTCCGGCCTGTTCACCATGCGGTTCGACGCCATGCACGCAATTACCGGACCCTACGCGGTAGAGATTCTCGAACATCGTCTCGGCGCTGGACCCGATGCGTTGATGAACGCCATTCCGAAAGAAGACTTTGGTGGCGGGCACCCCGATCCGAACCTGGTCTATGCCAGAGACCTGGTGGACGTACTGTTTGGTTCGCAGGCACCGGACTTTGGCGCTGCATCCGATGGTGACGGTGACCGCAACATGATCCTGGGTCACCACTGTTTTATTACACCCAGCGACAGTCTCGCCGTGCTGGCTGCAAACGCACACCTGACACCGGGTTATCGCCGCGGCCTGGCGGGTATTGCGCGTTCCATGCCAACCTCACAGGCGGCAGACCGTGTTGCCGACCACCTCGGTATAGAGTTATACGAAACCCCTACCGGCTGGAAGTTTTTCGGCAACCTGCTGGATGCCGGCAAGGCCACCTTGTGCGGTGAAGAAAGCTTTGGAACGGGCTCGGATCACTTGCGTGAAAAAGATGGCTTGTGGGCTGTATTGTTCTGGTTGAACCTGCTGGCGGTACGCAAGGAATCGGTCCAGACCATCATCAATGCCCACTGGCACCATTTCGGGCGCAACTATTACTCACGACATGACTATGAAAGTGTAAGCGCCGATGGCGCCGGCGAGCTAATGGAAGTATTACGCAAATCTGCCGGCTCACTAAAGGGAAAACGCTATGGTGAATATGAAGTCGCGCTTGGTGATGATTTTTCCTATACCGACCCGATAGACGGTTCGATAAGCGAACGGCAAGGTATCCGTATCGTATTCACCGATGGCTCGCGTATCGTATTGCGTTTATCGGGGACCGGTACCGAAGGCGCTACCCTGCGCCTGTACCTGGAACGCTATGAATCGAATCCGCAGCGGCAATCGCTGGACGCACAGGATGGGCTTGCGGATCTGATCCGCATCGCAGAAGAGATTGCGCAGATTCGGCATTACACAAAACGCAAAGCGCCGACTGTCATCACCTGACCGTGCCCGACTAAAATGACAACCCGTAGCGAGTTTCTCGCAGGACTCGACTTGCCGGCCCACTGCATATTGAGCGAAGAGTCCGAACTGCGACCCTACGAATGTGACGGCCTGTCCGCCTACCGCCGTTTGCCGTGGCTGGTGCTTATACCGGACACTGTTGATCAGGTGCAGGCGATCCTGGCTTGCTGCCACAGGCTTAAGGTCCCGGTTGTTGCACGCGGCGCCGGCACCGGTTTGTCGGGTGGCGCGCTGCCACTGGGCAACGGCGTTTTACTCAGCCTTGCCAGATTCACCGAAATACTGGAGATCGATACCGGCAACCGCCTGGCGCGCGTGCAACCCGGTGTGCGCAATCTGGCCATTTCCGAGGCAGTCGCCGGTCGTGGCCTGTACTACGCGCCCGACCCTTCCTCCCAGATCGCCTGCTCGATCGGCGGCAACGTCGCCGAAAATGCCGGTGGTGTGCACTGTCTGAAATATGGCCTGACAGTACACAACATCGCCGCACTCAAAATCGTCAGCATGGACGGGGAACTGCTGACCATAGGTGGTCATGCGCTGGACAGCGCCGGCTACGACCTGCTTGCGCTGCTCACCGGATCGGAGGGTATGCTGGGTGTTATTGTCGAAGTCAGCGTACGCCTGTTGCCGTTACCGGACTATGCACAAGTGCTGCTTGCGGCATTCGATTCGGCAGAGACGGCCGGCAACGCCGTTGCCGCGATTATTTCAGCCGGCATCCTGCCAGCGGGCCTGGAAATGATGGATACGCTGGCGATACGCGCCGCCGAGGATTTCGTGCACGCCGGCTACCCGACCGATGTCGCTGCGATACTGCTGTGTGAACTCGACGGCACCCGTGCCGAGGTCAAGGCACAGTTGGACAAGGTGTGCACCTTGTTAACAGCTGCAGGTGCCGGCGAAGTGCGTGTGGCACGCGATGAACAGGAACGACAAAAATTCTGGGCGGGGCGCAAGGCCTCGTTCCCTGCCGTCGGCCGCCTGTCACCCGACTATTACTGTATGGACGGCACCATCCCCCGCAAACACCTGGGCAAGGTACTGTCCACTATCAGCGACTGGTCAACGGAATACGGACTGCCCGTTGCCAACGTATTCCACGCCGGCGACGGCAACCTGCATCCACTGATTCTGTACGACGCCAACAAGCCGGGGGAACTCGAACGCACCGAGGCGTTTGGCAACCGCATTCTGGAACTGTGCATTTCCGTGGGCGGCACTATCACGGGTGAACACGGTGTCGGTATGGAAAAAATCAATCAGATGTGTGTGCAGTTCAGTGAAGCCGAACTACGGCAGTTCCATGCCGTTAAAAAAGCGTTCGACCCGGACGGTTTGCTGAATCCGGGCAAGGCCATCCCGACGCTGGCACGCTGTGCCGAATTTGGCCGCATGCATGTACATCATGGCGAATTGCCGTTTCCGGACCTGGAACGCTTTTAGCGATGCCGGAAGGAGACCAGACGGATGCGTTGTGCGAACAGGTAACAGCTGCTGCCGCAACACGCACACCATTGTGTATCCGCGGCAGCGGCAGCAAGACCTTTTATGGCCGCCCGGTCGAAGGTGAAATCCTGGACACGCGCGCACATTGTGGCGTACTTGAATACGAACCTTCCGAACTGGTCATTCGCGCACGCACCGGAACAGCGCTGGCCGAGGTCGAGAATTTACTCGACCAACAGCATCAGATGCTGCCCTTTGAACCCCCGCACTTTTCTTCGAACAGCACATTGGGCGGCGCAGTCGCCACCGGCCTGTCCGGACCCCGGCGCCCCTTCAGCGGCGCCGCACGGGATGCCGTGCTGGGGGTCGGGCTGATAAACGGCAAAGGTGAGTCGCTGAATTTCGGTGGCCAGGTCATAAAAAATGTCGCCGGTTACGACCTGTCACGTCTTATGGCAGGTGCGCTGGGAACACTGGGACTGCTAACCGACGTTTCGCTCAAGGTTCTTCCCAAACCGGAAGCGGAATACACCCTGAAACAAGTCTGCACACAACGGGAAGCCCTGCTCAGATTTTCAGAATGGATGGCAAAGCCCATGCCACTATCCGCCGCCTGCTGGTATGAAGATCACCTCTACCTGCGATTGTCCGGAACCGAGGCCGGCATCCGGCATGCACAACATCAGCTCGGCAATACGATGCTGGAGCAGGCCGCGTCCTGGTGGACAGAACTACGCGATCACGAACACCCCTTCTTTCAACGTGAGGAATACCTGTGGCGACTGTCCGTACCACCGGCCACACCACCCCTGGCTATTGCGGGAGACTGGCTGGTCGACTGGGCGGGTGGTCAGCGCTGGCTTTATAGCAACGAGAGCGTGGAAACCATTCGGCAACTGACGGCCAGCGTTGGCGGGCACGCCACCCTGTTCAGGACTACCATCCGCAGCGAAGATATTTTCCACCCGTTATCCCCGCTCCTGCTCAAACTGCAACAGCGCCTGAAACAGGCCTTCGACCCCGAAGGCATCCTGAACCCGGGCCGCTTGTATCAAGATCTTTAGGCACCAACAGACCGTAGGAGCGGGCTGAAGGTGAGGCGCTTGCGCCGAGAGGCTGCCCTGGGGCGAGCCCGCTCCTACGGGGAAATTCCTTGTTATTTCATACAGAATTTCAATGCCATCTTCGTGCACTATAGAATCCAGACATGCAAACACGGCTATCAAATACCTATAAGGATTCTCCACTCGGACAGGAAGCCGATGCGATACTGCGCAGCTGCGTACATTGCGGCTTCTGCAATGCAACCTGTCCAACCTATCAATTACTAGGTGATGAGCTTGACGGACCGCGGGGACGTATCTACCAGATCAAACAGATCCTTGAAGGCACAAAGGCAACGGTCAGCATACAGCAGCACCTTGATCGCTGCCTGACCTGCCGCGCCTGCGAAACCACCTGTCCGTCGGGCGTTGAGTACCACAAGCTGCTTGATATCGGTCGTGAACTGGTTGAACAGCAGGTTCCACGCCCTGCCCTGCAACGCAGCTACAGGCGTCTGCTTCAATATACCTTCGGCGAAACTCGTCGGGTCAGGTTTTTGTTATTTTTTGCGCGCTTGCTCCGACCCCTGCTTCCCTTTCAAATCAAAAAGAAAATTCCGCTCGCAAGAAAAATTCCGTTAACTGAGCCGGGGTCATATGCACGCACTATGCTATTACTCGATGGCTGTGTACAACCGGCGGCCTCACCACAAATCAACGACAGCGCCATAGCGGTATTTGACCGGCTGGCGATTAACCTGCGCATCATCCCTGAAGCCGGATGCTGCGGCGCACTGCATCACCATCTCTCCGACAGCGATGCAGCCCGGCACAGGGCGCGCGCCAATATCGATGCCTGGTGGCCGGCAGTCCAGCAGGGTGCGGAAGCCATTGTCATTTCCGCCAGCGGCTGTGCACCCATGATCAAGAGCTATGGCCATTTACTGGCCGGGGATAAGCAATATGCACAGCGCGCCGCCGATATCAGCGCCATGACCCGCGATATCAGCGAAGTACTCAGCAATGAAGACACGAGCGCTCTGAACACTGACAAAGTCGGGTGCATTGCCTTCCACTCACCCTGCTCTCTGCAACACGCCCAGCAACTGGACGGTGTGGTCGAAACGCTTCTGAAAACGGCCGGCTATACGCTCGTGCCGGTACGCGACGCCCATCTGTGCTGCGGATCCGCCGGCACCTATTCCATCCTGCAACCGGAACTGGCCAAACGTCTACGTTCCCGCAAACTCGGAGCCTTGCAGGAAAAGCAACCGGAATTGATCGCGACAGCGAATATAGGTTGTCTGCTGTACCTGCAACAGGAAGCTGAAGTACCGGTCAGGCACTGGATCGAACTACTCGCCAGTACCTGACGAAACCGCTAGAATGCACACCGCCTGAAATTACGTGGAAAATAACCGTGTCCGATTCCCTGTTACCCCTCATCGTCGAACCTGAACAACTCCAGGCAGTCCTGGGTCATGAAAACCTGGTCATTCTGCACATCACCAAACCGGAACGCTACGCTGAATTTCACGTACCGGGGGCTCTGTTTCTCGAAGGTATGCGCTATGTAAGGATCGAGAAACCGGTATTCGGCCTGCTGCCGGATGCCGAAAACTTCAGTGCATTACTCGAGTCATTGGGCATCAGCCCGGAAAGCCATGTTGTCACTTACGACGATGAGGGCGGCGGTTGGGCGAGCCGTTTTCTGTGGACACTGGATGTTGCCGGCCATGAACACTTCTCCCTGCTGAACGGCGGACTGGTGAGTTGGGTCAGCGAGGGCTTCCCGGTCAGTCAGGAACCCGTGACACCGGGACAAGGTACCTACAGCGTGAGCTGGCGCAACGAACCGCTGGCGGACACCGACTACATCCTGTCCCACCTCGATGACCCGGACCTCGCATTGCTCGACAGCCGAACACCGCAGGAATTCAGTGGCGAGAAAAAATTCTCGGCGCGCGGCGGCCACATTCCCGGCGCAGTGCTGCTGAACTGGGCCGACACCATGGACCAAAGCCGGAATCTGCGCCTGAAACCGGAAGCGGAACTGCGCAAAATGCTGGAGCAGCGCGGACTGACCAGTGACAAGGAAATCATCTGCTACTGCCAGTCACACCACCGCTCGTCACATGCCTATATCATGCTGAAAGCACTGGGTTACCCGCGCATAAAAGGGTATCCAGGTGCCTGGTCAGCGTGGGCCAACCGGCCGGATACGCCGGTTGAATGATTTCCCTTTAGTACCTTACCACTGAAATTTTATACAATAATGACGAAGATTTTCCCCGTAGGAGCGGGCTTGCCCGCGAATCACACGACCAAAGCACACGGCTATTCGCGGGCAAGCCCGCTCCTACACGTTTGGTTCCGACTATGCCGGGTTAGGAATACTGCCTATACTTGGTGAAGTAGAGACAGGCCGGCGACTGGACACAGCGTAATGGGCAAACCTGATCAATTCACCGTCAGCACCAAATACTGGCACAAGCTGGATGACGGTCGTGTGCAGTGCGATCTCTGTCCGCGCTTCTGCAAGCTGCACGCCGGTCAGCGCGGCCTGTGCTTTGTCAGGGGAAATACAGGTGACGAAATTGTACTCACCACCTACGGCCGTTCGAGCGGCTACTGCATTGACCCCATCGAAAAAAAACCGTTAAATCACTTCCTGCCCGGCACACCGGTATTGTCGTTTGGCACGGCTGGCTGCAACCTCGCCTGCAAATTCTGCCAGAACTGGGATATCAGCAAGTCACGGGAAATCCACACACTGACCGACGCAGCCTCACCGGAACTCATTGCGAGCGCCGCAAAAAAACTGGACTGCCGCAGCGTAGCCTACACCTACAACGACCCTGTTATATTTCACGAATACGCCATCGATGTAGCCAGGGCCTGCCACGAAAAAGGCATCAAGTCCGTTGCTGTCACCGCCGGTTACGTGTGCCCGGAACCACGCGCAGAATTTTTCCGGTACATGGACGCCGCCAATGTTGATCTCAAAGCCTTTACTGACGACTTTTACCACAAAATTACCGGCTCACACCTGGCCCCGGTGCTGGAGACGCTGGAATATATCAAGCATGAGACCGACGTCTGGCTGGAGCTGACCACACTGTTGATCCCCGGGAAAAACGACTCGGAACAAGAGCTCGACAAAATGACCGCGTGGGTCGTAGAAAAACTGGGACCGGACGTACCCATGCATTTCTCGGCGTTTCACCCGGACTGGAAAATGCAGGACATCCCGCCTACACCGATAGCAACCCTCATCCGCGCGTGTGAAATCGCCATGAACAACGGTGTTCGCTATGCCTACACCGGAAATGTCCACAACAAGGCCGGCGACAGTACCTGGTGTCACCAGTGCGGGGAACTGCTGATCGGCCGCGACTGGTACGTGCTAAGCGACTGGAAGCTGACAGCAGACGGAAAATGTGCCGCCTGTGGTACGCCCTGTGCAGGTGTATTTGATGCCCGACCCGGTAACTGGGGGGCACAGCGGCAACCGGTTCGTCTCAGCGATTTCGCCGCCTGACAGACCCGGCCTCAAAACACGTACCACCCCGGTAACGACGCCCTTCCAAAACCGTAGGAGCGGTCCCCTGACCGCGACCAGCATACCGCAACAATTGCGCCGACGACCGGCGCTTCCCAGTGCATTTTGATATAAATGATAGATGCTATCCGAAGATGCTCGTTTAATGGCCGGTTATATTAGCCAGCCCTAAACTTCTGGAGTCGACCCAATAACGACGTTCATCTAATCCTGTAGGAGCGCCGCCCTTCGGCGCGACTGGTTGTATTACCAACAATCGCGCCGAAGGACGGCGCTCCTACGGTGCTTCGACATGAACGACAGGAGTTGGCCGAACTCGGAAGTAAGAGTAAGGGACACTGCTCAATTAATCATTTAAACCAAAAAAGATTTAGGCGCACTGCTACGCCAATTGATTAATTGAGCAGTGATGTCCCCCTGTCCCCTTACGCATATAGTTGACTATCACGGATACCGTGCTACCATGTCAATATGATTCTGTCGTTCAAGAACCCTGGAACTGAAGACATTTTCAACGGTAGAAACTCGAAGGAAGCCAGGCAATTATGTCCTCGTTCATTGTGGCGAATTGCGGTGAGAAAGCTCGATCAGCTGGACTCTGCGCAGTCAGTCGATGAAATGAGAGTCCCGCCGGGTAATCGGCTCGAAACATTAAAAGGGGATAGAAAGGGGCAGTGGAGTATTCGGATCAATGAGCGGTACAGAGTATGTTTTAGATGGACAGGAAGCGGCCCCGAAGAAGTAGACGTTACAGATTATCATTAAGAGGTTATTAAAATGGTACGCATCCCGACACATAGAGAACCGACCCACCCTGGTGAAATGTTACTAGAGGAATTTATCGAGCCTATGGGTATCACTCAGAGAGAGTTGGCCACATCAATACATGTTCCTTATCAACGGGTAAATGAAATCATCAATATGAAAAGAGGTGTGACTCCCAGCACCGCTTTGCGGTTAGCGAAATTTTTCGGAATGTCAGCAGATTTTTGGCTGAATTTACAGTTAAGATGGGATCTATATAAGGCAAGGCAAGCTGAGGAAGCGGAATTAAAATCAATTAAACCGTTGCGACGTCAAAAGCTTGCATAACGCATATGAGGCCCCCTGTCACAAGGCGCAGGCGGGCGAGGTTAAGTAACACTGCTACGCTAATTGATTAACTGAGCAGTGTCCCCTCGCTCTGCGTCAGACAACCACCGGCACTTTTCTTTGTCGTATTGCCAGCACGCCGGCAATGACAATTAACAGGGTCCCGAGCACCGATATCCAGTCCGGGATTTCCTGCCAGAAGAACCAGCCGTAGCTTGCTGCAAAAACGACGGCTATATAGGTAAAGGGGCCGATCTGTGCTGCAGGTGCATAGGCATAACCCTTTGACAACAGGTATTGACCAACCGTGGCAAAAGTACCGGCGCCCGCCAGTTGCAGAAGCACCTGGACATTCGGTGTTTGCCAGCTCCACAACAGGGGTATGGTGGAAATGGTTGTACAAATGATGCCGTAAAATACCACGACGCGGAACGGTGGCTCGGTACGCGACAAACGCCTGAGGGTCACCATGGCGACGGCCGCAAATGCACCGGATGCCAGACCGATAAGTGCTACTGTCGAATACAGGCCACTGCCTGGCTTGAGTACAAACAACACGCCTATAAAACCGATAATAATAGCAATGACGACGCGTGAACTAACCAACTCCTTCAACCAGATCATGGCTATAAACGGAATAAATAAGGGTGCTGTGAAGTTAAGCAGTACGGCACTGGCCAGTGGTAGATGGGCAAGCGCATAGAAAAAACAGTACATGGCCGCGAGTCCGAACAGACTGCGAACCAGATGCAACAGCAGGTGATCGGTATTCAATGAATGGCTGACACCCCGCTGCCACACCAGCGGCAACAGCACCAGCAAACCGAACAGATTGCGGAAAAAAACGACTGATTCATTGGGTAACTGATATGTCGCAAACCGTATCAGCACACCCATTGATGCAAACATCAGTGCAGCACAGCTTACCAGCAGGGCGCCGTAGGCCGGGTTGTCTGCTCTCATGCAGGAAACGGCTTGAACAGATGCTCGCGGTAGTATTGCAGTTCAGCGATGGAATCCTTGATATCGTTCAGGGCGAGATGGCTCGATTCTTTCTCGTAGCCGGCCATTACCCCGGGTGCCCAGCGCTTGCCCAGCTCCTTCAAGGTGCTGACATCCAGGTTGCGGTAATGGAAAAACGCCTCCAGCTTCGGCATCAGGCGCGCCATGAAACGCCGGTCCTGGCAGATGGAATTACCACACATGGGCGATGCACCGGCAGCAACGTGTTCGGCAAGGAAATCCAGCGTCATGCGCTCCGCATCCTGCGTGGTCAGCGGGCTGTCTTTCACGCGTTGTGTCAAACCGGACTTGCCGTGCTGACGGGTATTCCATTCGTCCATCGCATCCAGCAGTTTGTCAGGCTGGTGAATGGCCAGCGACGGTCCCTCGGCAACCACATTCAGCTGCGAGTCGGTCACGAGGGTTGCTATCTCGATAATTTCATCCTGAAAGGTATCCAGACCGGTCATTTCCAGGTCAATCCAGATAAGGTTGGTTTTTTTGTCCGCCATTCCCGATGCTCCCTATGGTTGTGTTGTATTGTAGCAAAGGCTACCCTGATGCGACTCGCTCAATCCTGGTTATTTTTTATATATGAACGACTTCTCGTGGATTTTCCTGTGTGTGCTGGGCCTCTCCGTGATTCTGAAACTGTGGCTGGCACAACGCCAGATCCGCAACGTCACTGCCAACCGTAACCACGTACCGGACGCCTTTGCCGACGACATACGGCTGGATGCGCATCAGAAAGCAGCCGACTATACCCTCACCAATACCCGCCAGAGCCGGCTGGAACTCGTTTACGGCAGCCTGCTGCTGATTGCCTGGACACTGGGCGGCGGACTGCAATGGCTGGACAGCAGCTGGCAGCAACTCGGCTGGGCGGCGATCCCGACGGGTGTGGCCATGCTGGTCAGTGCCTTTATTATCATGGCATTGCTTGACCTGCCCTTCTCGTTGTATCACACCTTTGTCGTCGAGGAACGTTTCGGCTTCAACAAAACCACGCCGGGTGTGTTTTTCGGCGACATCCTCAAGCAGACCCTGTTGATGCTGGTGCTGGGCCTGCCGCTGACCTGGGCTGCGCTATGGCTGATGCAGGGATCGGGGCCACTGTGGTGGTTCTACCTGTGGCTGCTGTGGGCAGGCTTCAGTCTTGCCATGCTGTGGGCCTACCCGACGGTTATCGCCCCGCTGTTCAACAAATTCACACTACTGGATGATGAAAACCTGCAACAACGCATCCAGTCTTTGCTGGACCGCTGCGGTTTCAGGAGCAAAGGTATCTACGTCATGGATGGCTCGCGCCGTTCCGGTCACGGTAACGCCTACTTCACCGGCCTGGGTCAGAATAAGCGCATCGTGTTTTTCGACACCCTGCTGACGACGCTCGAGGCGGATGAAATCGAGGCTGTTCTGGCGCACGAACTGGGGCACTTCAAACGCAAGCACGTGCAGAAGCGTATCATTACCATGATGCTGATGAGCCTGGCGGGGCTGGCGCTGCTGGGTTGGCTGATCGGACAGGACTGGTTTTACCACGGCCTCGGCATACAACAGGCATCGAACCACCTGGCTTTGCTTCTATTCCTGATGGTAGCACCGGTGTTTACCGTATTTTTACAACCGCTGTCTTCCTGGTTCTCGCGCAAACACGAATTCGAAGCCGATGATTATGCTGCCCGTCAGGCCAGTGCCGCCGACCTGATCCGGGCACTGGTAAAAATGTACAAGGAAAATGCCAGCACACTGACACCGGATCCGCTGTATTCGGCGTTCTACGATTCACACCCGCCCGCACCCGTGCGGGTGGCGCATTTGTCCGCTAGAATGAGCTAACAAGGAGGACACCCAATGAAACAACTTGCTTTGATCTTTATCCTGTTTAGTACCAGCTCTGTCGTTATTGCGGACGCCAACAAAGGTAAAAAACTGCACGATGAACATTGCACCAAGTGTCATGGCAGCGAGGTATACACGCGCAAGGACCGCTTTATCGCCAACCGTGCAGCACTGGACAAACAGGTCAAGCGCTGCCAGCTTAACGTGGGTGCTCAATGGTTCGATGAAGATGCCGGTGATGTAGCGGATTACCTGGATCAGTCTTTCTACCACTTCGGCAAGTAGCATGATGAGTGACACCAAACTGACTGACCGGCATTGCCAGCGTGAAACGAGTCTGCTGGACAGTACTGCAGTGCAGGCGCTGATGACGGAGGTCCATGCCGACTGGTCAGTCAGTGAAGACGGGCAAATGATTCGGCGCATTTTCCGGTTTAAAAACTATTACCAGACCATCGCCTTCGTCAACGCGCTGGCGTGGGTTGCTCACCGGCAGGATCACCACCCCGATCTGGAAGTCGGCTACAATCGCTGCGTCGTTCACTACGGTACCCACTCGCTAGGCGGCCTGTCAGAAAACGACTTCATCTGCGCAGCCGGAATCGACGCGCTCGTCCCCGGCGACGTCTGAATCCGGATCACGTGGGAGTCCGCCGCCGCCAAGCACGCGCCCCTGCCACTACCCGACAACCCGAAAAAGCACAGGGCCAGCCCGGCCTGGTGCTGGCCCATTTTGGCCAGATCAGCCTGGTGGAAGACACACAGGGTGAAGTGTATCGCTGCGCTACGCGCAAAAACCTGCCACGTACCGTTTGTGGTGACCACGTCCTCTGGCAGGCCAGCAACCCGCGCGAAGGCATCATCACCCAGGTACTCGAACGTGAAACCACGCTGGCCCGCCCGGACAACAACAACCGGGTACGCCCGGTTGCGGCCAACCTGAACCAGATCGTAGTGGTCATTGCGACCCGACCCAGCTTTGAGTACGGCATGCTGGATCGCTACCTGGTAGCGGCGGAACTGATGGATGCGACCCCGGTAATTGTCGTGAACAAATCCGACACGCTGGATGATGAAAGCCGCCACAAACTGGAGCAGCGCCTGGGCATCTACCGGGACATCGGCTATGCGCAGTTATTTACCAGTACCCGTACCACAGACGGCCTGATGGAACTGCACCGGCAACTCAAATCACACACCAGTATTCTTGTCGGCCAGTCGGGGGTCGGCAAATCGTCACTGGTACAGGCGTTGCTTCCGGACCTTGATATACGCATTGGCGCGCTGTCACAGGTGACCGGGCTGGGGCGCCATACCACCACGGCAACCATGCTCTACCATTTACCGGATGGTGGTGATCTGATCGATTCTCCGGGTGTGCGTGATTTTACGCTTTGCCAGGTACCGGCGGAGGAACTGGCGAGGGGTTTCAGGGAGTTCGAGCCTTTTCTGGGCACGTGCCGCTTTCACAACTGCCTGCACATCAGTGAACCAGGTTGTGCGGTACAGGATGCGGTACGCAAAGGAACTATCAATGAACAAAGATTCAGGAACTACGACCAGCTGGTAACCAGCATGAGCAAGCTGCCAAAGCGGTAGCCTGGTTCAGCCACCGTTAGCCGGGAGGCCAGTGCATAACCCGGCCGCCCAATAGATGCAGGTGGATATGAAAAACTGTTTGTCCGCCGTCGTCATTGCAGTTCATGACGGTACGATAGCCCTGCTCCGCGAAGCCTTCCTGCTGCGCTATCTTTGCCGCAGCCATCATCATCTTGCCGACCAGCGCTGAATTGTCGGCGTCCAGGTCATTAAGCGTGGCTACATGCTGCTTTGGAACCACCAGCACATGCACCGGCGCCTGCGGATTAATATCCCGGAATGCCAGCACATCTTCATCTTCATAGACGGTGTCCGGCGTGATATCGCCCGACACCATTTTGCAGAACAGACAATCGGTCATGGTTTCTCCTGTCGCGGGTAACAGCCAAGGGACCTCTGATTAATTCCCTTACCGTCATCCCGGCGCATGCCGGGAGCCAGTGTTTTCAATGCCCTGGATTCCGGCATACGCCGGAATGACGAAATAATCAGAGTTCCCCTAAACGAAAAAATTTACTGACTTGCCCTGGGTAAGGTCGGAGACTGCTTCCGGGCGTGTATTGTTCAAATACTGAAAGATGGCGGCACGGGACCGGCCTGTCGGGTTGCGCTCTTCTGCAGCCGGACGAGCCTGATCCGCGCTGCGCTCATTGATAAATCTGCGCGTCGATTGATAGGCTGAACGCTCTTTCTGTAGCAGCTCACCCTGGATGGCCGGTTGAAACGAGTCCCGGGTCGGCCGCCGCGGATTATTTAATGCCACGGGTTCTACTGCTTCAATTGAAACAGGCTGCCTGGTGTTTCTGATTGATGCCGGTGACGACTGCAACGAAAGCGTTGCCGGCAATCTGCTGATGTCCATTTGCGACGTTCAATCCTGTGCGTACTATCGGCTTAGAGCGTTGATTTGCGGGAAAAGTTTACACCTTTTTTTGCCCTGTACACCCTGACAAAAAACCGTCGAAATCAGGTCACTAACGGCCCATCTGTTTTCTTTTACTTCAATGAGTTACAAGCGCTACTTAAAGTTGGCCGCCTGGCTAGATTTCGCCGCGTCCGGAAAAAGCGTGCGCGAGCGTACCGCTGTCGATGTATTCCAGTTCGCCACCCATCGGTACGCCGTGTGCGATACGCGTAGTGCGAATGCCCTGCGCACGGGCCAGTTCACTGATGTACTGGGCGGTGGCTTCACCCTCGACCGTGGGGTTGGTTGCCAGGATCACTTCCTTCAGCTGACTGCTGACAAAGCGTTCATCGAGCCGGTCGAGTCCGAGTTGCTCCGGTCCGATACCATCCAGCGGCGACAGGTGTCCCATCAGAACAAAATAACGCCCCCGGAAATCCGTAGCCTGCTCGATAGCATCGACATCGACGGGTGTTTCTACAATACATAATAGGCCCGGGTCACGGCTATCGCTGGCGCACAGCGTGCATAACTCGCGTTCGCACAGGGTATGGCACTCGCTACAGTGACCGATGTCATCCATCGCCTGCACCAGCACCCGCGACAAACGCCGGCCACCGTCACGGTCGCGTTCCAGCAGGTGAAACGCCATACGTTGCGCCGTTTTATTGCCAACGCCGGGCAGACACCGCAGTGCCTCCATCAGCCGGCTGATCAGGGGTGATGCAGACATAGGTTTCCGGTTAGAACGGCAACTTCATACCGGCCGGAAGGTTAAGGCCGTCCGTCATACCCGACATGCGTTCCTGGGTAGCGGCCTCGACTTTATGCGTAGCGTCATTGATGGCTGCAGCGATCAGGTCTTCGAGCATATCCTTGTCGTCTCCCACAAGGCTGTCGTCAATCATCACACGGCGTGCTTCATGCCGGCCGGTCATGGTCACCTTTACCAGGCCACCACCGGATTCTCCGGTCACTTCCATACTGGCGAGTTCTTCCTGCGCCTTTTGCATATTGGCCTGCATTTCCTGGGCCTGTTTCATCAGGTTTCCAAGTCCACCTTTCATACGTGTTCCACCTCGGTTTTCAATTGTCGACGGGGCGAATGCTTTCCGTGTGCAGGGTAGCATCAAACGCCTTCTGTATAGCTTTCACATTCGGGTCATCTGTAATGGCGGTCACTGCATCCGCCTGGCGCATTGCATCTGTACGACGCTGCTGCTCTGCAGGCGTGTTGTCGATACTTTGCTGCATTTCGATAGCAAGGCTCAGCTTGACCTGCAAACAGTCGCACAACAATTTTTCCAGGCGCTGCAAGCGCTCCTTGCTGAACAGTTGCTGGTGATTACTATCCAGCACCAGCTGCCAGCGACCATCCTGCCGACTCTGTATCGAACAGTTCATGGCCAGTTCGCGCAACATGCCTTTGAGGTGCATGGCTTCTATCAGTACCGGCCAGTCAGCATCAGCGGAAACTGCGACCGGTTGCGCTGTCTCACGCTGCGCAGCAATCTTAGGGAACCTCTGACTAATTCCATCACCGTCATCCCGGCGTATGCCGGGATCCAGTGTTTTCAACGTACCGGATGCCGGCCTTCGCCGGCATGACGAATTAATCAGAGCTTCCTTGGTTGTTTGACTCTCGCCAGCCGCTGGTTTCTCTGCTGCTTTAGACACCTGCCTGGCAGGTGTCTCAATCTGCCCCGGCGCAGCCGGTCGAAATGCCAGCATGCGTAGCAACACCATTTCCAGGCCACCGCGCAGATCCGGCGCCAGTTGCAGATCACGCCGTCCGATCAGGCCGATCTGGTAATACAGCTGCACATCTTCGGCAGCCATACGCGCCGCAAGTTCCAGCACTTTTTCACGTTCGTCCAGCTGCTCATCCACGGCGTCGGGCAGGGTTTGTGCAACAGCAATGTGTTGCAGACAGGTCAGCATTTCGGCAAGCAGGGCCTCGTAGTCAGGCGCCTGCTGCGACAGACGATCAATAATGTTCAATATTCCCGCGCCATCGGCACCGGCCAGCGCCTCCAGCAGCTCGACTACCTGCCCGCGCTCGATGGTACCAAGCATGGTACGCACCTCCGCCTCGTGCACCGCACCGCCACCGAAGGCAATGGCCTGATCCAGCAGGCTGAGCGCATCGCGCATACTGCCGTCAGCTGCGCGTGCCAGCAGGCGCAATGCCGCGCTGTCGGTGTCCACTTTTTCGGCGTCCAGCAAGTACTGCAGATGACCTGTGATCAGCGGCATCGTCAGGCGCTTGAGATTGAACTGCAAGCAACGCGACAGCACCGTAGCGGGCAATTTTTTCGGATCGGTGGTGGCCAGCAGAAACTTGACGTGCGGTGGTGGCTCTTCCAGTGTTTTCAACAGCGCATTGAAACTGTGCGCCGACAGCATGTGGACTTCGTCGATCAGATAGACCTTGTAGCGTGCATGCGTCGGTGCGTACTGGACGTTATCCAGCAGCTCGCGGGTATCCTCGACCTTGGTGCGGGAAGCCGCATCCACTTCGATCAGATCCACGCAGCGGCCTTCGTCGATCTCCAGGCAGCTCGAACATTGACCGCAGGGCTCGGCGCTGACGCCGGTTTCACAATTCAGGGATTTGGCAAAAATACGTGCAACCGTAGTCTTGCCCACACCGCGGGTGCCGGTGAACAGATAGGCATGGTGCAGACGATCATGGTCCAGCGCATTGATCAGGGCCTGCAGGACGTGCTCCTGGCCCACCATTTCGGCAAACTTGCGCGGCCGCCATTTACGAGCCAGAACCTGATAACTCATGAATAATCCGGTGACACTCTCTAATAGCGGTCAATTATAATGGAGGCGACCCGCACCAGCCACACCCCTACGCCCAGGTCCACTGCTGCGGCTGCTCCCTTCCGGGTCTGACCGGGTTCACAGTTTACTGTCGTGAGGGGACCGATACAGGCCACCATAAAGCGTAAAAAACCGGCCTTCCCGGCCGGGGTCGGCATTGTAGCAACTCGTTGCGCGTTCAGCCATTTGCGAATAAATGCCAGCGTACCCGATCCTTATTTATTTTAGAGAACCTCTGACTAATTCCTTTACCGTCATCCTGGCGTATGCCGGGATCCAGTGTTTTCAATGCCTTGGATTCCGGCATACGCCGGAATGACGTAGGAATTAGCAATGGATAATAATACCTGATAAAATTAGTCAACTATTATCAGGCAGCAACAGAAACGGGAAGGAGCACTAACAATGCAAGCACAAGTAGACGGTAAAGTCATCGAACTCAGCGAAGCCGGCTGGCTCAACAACCTGGACGAGTGGAGCAAAGACTTGGCGGTTGAAATCGCCAAAAACGAGAGGATCCCTGACCTCACCGAGGAACACTGGGATATCATCAACCTGGCGCGGGAATACTTCCAGGACAATGGTGCCGTGGCCGAGCCCCGCAACTTCTCCAAATTGATGAAGAAGAAGTACGGCAAGGACCGCAGCGACCAGAAATATATCTATAAGCTGTTCCCGACCGGGCTGATCAAATGCGCCAACAAGGTCGCCGGATTGCCACGCCCGAAGGGGTGCAGCTAGATGCGATTTACCAGAGCTTTGGTATAGCGCCCCTGCCTGCCGGCGCCCGCGGATCGCGCGGTGTTCGCGACAAGGCAGGGGCGCGCCGATTCGGTGAGGGTATGGCGACCTCGCTGGTCATCTTCCGTGTCACCAGCAATTCGAAGCCCAGCTTCCGGGCTTCGGGCAGCGCGCTTGCCGGAATGGAGAAGACATTCAACCGGCCGGTAGAAGCCCCGCACATGGTGATATGCATCCGGCCATCGCTACCCTTGCGTTTGGCTTTAACCTTGATTCCGTTTTCCGTCAGCTCTCTGGCCATGTCCGCAAGGGAAATCTCCTTGCCACGATCACACTGCAGGCTTCCATCATATTTATAAACTTCGACAACCGGGCGGTCGAACACCCAGATACCGAAGCCAGGCGCATCCGGGTACTTCCCTAGAAAATTATTCCAGTCGCCGGCATCCACCACGAGGAGGCTGGCCTTGCCAGTCGGAGTGCCACAGGCACTGGATACCCCGAAAGGCACGGATCGGGAAGTGCTGGAAATCACCTTCACACCTGCCCGTTTCAGGGTATCCGCAGCCTGGACCGGGGTGGTAACCTCAGTCACCTGGCAGTGAATGGAACCGTCGAGCTGATAAACACTGATCGTCTCATCCGCCAACGCAGTACTCGCAAAAACCCCTAGTGAGACAACAAGAAACTTTCTTAACATGGCGGTTACTCTCATAACTGGATGTCCTGTACAGAACAGTTTAAACCAAAGCACAGCCCGTTGCCCAACCAGCGGCCGATGCCCTACAATTAATGGTGGCAGAAACGTTAATCCGCTTTTCACCGCCCGGATGAATTGGTGCACTTACAACAAAATGATATGGCTGGACAGATAATGTATTCACGGACCCCTGCACCTGCACTGCGACTGATTCTTTTATTGTGGGTAGTGTTATTACCGGCAGCGTCCGCTGCGGAAAATACTGGCCAGCCACCACTCCTGGAAAAGCTCGAAGCGCTTGCCGGAGTATCGGCCGGCCTGGTGCGTGAGGCGCGCTCGGCACAGGCTAAAGCGACCCCCTTCCGCATAGCAGTAACGCTTTACAAGGAGCGCCTGCGCACCCTCATGCTGGACAACCGGAAGATTAGTGACGAAAAGAACCGCATCCCGCAGGGTATCCTCGTCAACATGGTGCGTATGTCTGCGCTGCTGTATTCCGCCGCAGAGTGCAAAACCGGGCGCTACATTGTCTGCCCTCCCGAACTCATGAGAAAACTGACATCGCAGCAACAGTTATTGTCAAAGGATATTGATACCTTCAAAGTGACTTTAGACGGTGCCGGCTGATGTATCCCTGGATGATGGAATTTGCGCAGACCACCTGGGCCATTGTTCTTGAATCGGCCGCCTGGATTCTGGTCAGCCTGTTCTTCGCCGGATTGATTCACGAATTCCTGCCTTCCAGCGGCCTGAAAAAATATCTCAACCGTAAAGGCATGAGTGCCATGGGGAGCGCTGTTGCGCTGGGCGGGGTATTGCCCATCTGCTCCTGTGGTGTCATTCCTATATCCGTCAGCCTGTATCGTGCCGGGGTACGCATTGGACCGGTCATGGCCTTCACAGCTGCCACGCCTATTATCAACCCGGCAGCTGTCATACTCAGCCTTGGATTGCTGGGCACACGCATAACACTGGCCTACATTCTACTCGGCCTGGTGCTGCCCTTTTTTCTTGGCACGATGACGGAACTGTTTGGCGACAAACGCGTTCCGGTCCCGGAAGAATCAGCCACAACGTCCGCTTGCTGCGGTGAAAGCACTTGCCAATCGACTCCAGTAAAACAAACTGTTGGTGGGCGCGTGAGTTCAGGCTTGCGTTGGGGCTTCTTTACACTCGGCCCGACCATTGGCTTTTACCTGGCCATTGGCATACTGCTGGCCGGCGCGCTGAGTGTCGCCATTCCGCCCGAGTGGAGTGAGCGTTACCTGGGTGCCGATTCATATTTCGGCTTGCTGGCGGCCGCACTGCTGGGCGCCAGTATCTATGTGTGTGCCGTCGCCCATATCCCGCTGGTGGCGACCCTGCTCGCCAGCGGCGCCGGACCCGGTGCAGCAATCGTGTTCCTGGTCACCGGCACCGCAACCAACCTGCCGGAACTGTATGCCCTGTACAAAACTATCGGTAAACGCACCGTTATCATCTACACAACCAGCCTGGTTGTTGGGTCACTGCTGGCCGGTGCTGCTGTCAATCTGTGGCTGGGTGCCGAATTTACTCCGGTATTCGATCCACTGGCCAGCCTCGACCTGATTGAAACCGGCGGAAGCCTCTGGCTATCACCCGGCGCCCTGATGAATACACTGGCCGCCTGGGCAACGGTCACGTTAGCGGCCTGGGGTTTCTGGCTTCGATTTCGGCAGCGCTTTCTTGTCAGACGCCCGGCTGATGACTCCGGCTGTTGCGGCGGCGACTAGCCTTTGCCTGAGCGATGGCGCAAGGCTGTCTGAAAGCAAGGCATCCCACGCCGGAAGGCGTTTCTGAAACTCAGCCCGCTGCTCAACCGTCAACTTGCGCACCTGCATGCCCGAGTCTTCAAGTTTCTGCAGGGCTTCATCCTCGCGCCGTTGTGCATCTGCACGTTGCCATGGTGTCATCGCAGAAAGCGCCTTCACCAGCGCCGCCCTGTCCGTCTCGCTGCGTTTATTCCAGGCAGTCACGGGTGCTATCACTACCCAGCCCTGGTAACGGTGCTCGGTTAAACTCACATCCAGATGCACCCGATCCAGCCTTTCATACCAGAGTTGCTGCAAACTTGCCGAGCGGCTGCCGATCTTGCATTCGCGGAGCAGTTGTTCGCGCGTTTTCGGCTGTGCCGAACGGGTCCAGGCATCAAACGCCTTGAATTGCTTTTCCGCGATCGGGTCGGGACGCAGCAGGATAAACTCCATACCGGTGAGGTTGATGGCACGATCATAGCGACGGTTGCCGGACAGTACATGCATGCCTTCATCCCACAGGGCCAGCAACTCCCAGCCCCGCTGCCGCGCCTGTTCGCGCAGTAACTTGCCAAGGTCGTTATCGAAGGCCTGGTGTACTGCATTAATGCCGGAAAAGAAAAACGGCAGTTCGAGAACTTCGAGTGCGGGCACTTGCGTCGCCAGACTGCGTAACGGCATTACCAGCAAGCCGGGTGCAGCCGTTCCGGGGCTTTGTTCACCGGGTCTGTCTGCGAGTTCCGGCTCTACTCTCAGGCCATTTTCCCCCGCGGCCTCCGCAAGATGGTTTGCGGCCGCCCAGGGAAGCTGATCGGATTCATGCGCTATGACCTTTAAGCGAAAGGCGGAAACGTCAACGGCGGCAGCCGGAACGAATGCCCCGGCTGCCGCCATCAGAATATAGAGAAGAATTCTCCGCAAAAAGTAACGCAATTGCCGTCTCTAGCGGGTAATCACCCCGCGCGGCGTCACTCCGCTTAGTGCAACATTCTGCACGACTTCCTGCAGCTCGTTGCTGATGACCGCGACCGTGTTGGCACCGGAACAGTTCACCACAAAATAACCACCATCGTTGGTGAAATCACCGGTGTGCGGCCGGCAACCGTCTGGTAAAGCGATACTCTTGGAGATCTGCAAGGTACTCAGATCGAGTACGTTGATCTCGCCCGGTATGCTCGGTGAGCCATTGGTAATGATATAGGCGTATTTTCCATCCGGCGTGAACTCGCTGGTTTCGGGGGTAATACCGAGACCGTCAGCCTGGGTCAGCTTCTTGAGATGAACCGGGTTAGCCGGGTCGGAGACATCGACAATGGACTCGGTGCCAAACGGTGCTTCAAAGTTCTCTATCAGGGCCAGTTTGCCGTTGGTAGTTAACATAAAAGGTATCACCCGGTTGGCCGCGTCTTCCCTGGGCAGGGTAATCTGGGCGATGACCTGCTTATTGTGAATATCCACACCGGTCAGGGTTTCTCCGCCGATGTCCGGTTCCCAGAGGTACTTACCGTCTGGCGTGATACTCATATCGCAGGGGCGCATCTTGCCTTTGGTTGAGGAACCGGCACTCGCATCGGGTGAAAGCGGTACTGTAATATGGGTCAGAATCTGACCGAAGGTACGGCTATCCGGATCGATGTCGATTTCCTGTATTTCGTCGATCTCGCGTGCCGAGTTCCAGGCGGTCTTGTCTTTGGGCGACACACCGATGAAGTTGGAGCCGGCGGTTGGCAGGCCTGGCGCTACGCCCGCATAGGTATAGGTGTCGACAACTTTGCGGTTCTTGTCCTTGAGAAGGGCCTTTACATTTTTCTCGGCTTTGAGACCAATTACCTCGCCACTCAGCCCGGTCCACCACCAGTCATCCTCCTCACCCGGATACTGGTTGGCCGGCCAGGAGGTTTTGAACCCGACTGCTGCGTTTTGTACTTCCTTGCACAAAATGCCGACTTCGCCGGGCATCCCGGCGTGGCGACCGTCATCGGAGGAATCATCATCCTCGCTACCCCTGACTTTGCAGCGAACCAGCGACATCGTACTGTCCCTGTTGGAAACAAAGATATTGGATTGTGCGCTGGATTCATTGTCGCTTGAGTCATCGTCGTTAGATGCGTTTGCGGTAGGAGATCCAAGCAGGGAAAATACAACTACACCCAGGCCAACTGCTGTTACGTGCTGCATAGCAAGACTCCTCATGTGGCTGTGTTGTTTAATTTTGTGTGTCATTCGCGCAAGCTCACCTCCTAATAGTAGGACAGCATGGCGCTATCGTCCAGCAGCGCATATACCGGATACCCGCGCAGGTTGAGTTCGGCAAGGCAGCCGGGAGTAGCGATATTATTTGTGGTAAATAACAATAGGTTAGTGACAATGGAATCCGTAACATCCGTCTCACGACTGTAACTCCGGCCACTTGCACAATCATTCGGAAATCCGGTAGCGTGAGTGTTAGCGGCATCACTCTACTTCGGCAAGCAAATTGCCTTCGATGCCATTCTGGAAAAAATCCACAAGCGTATGAGTGAATTACAGGTTGGCAGCATGAGTCTTTTGCCTATGACAGGGGCCTAATAATACCGTACGTAATATATTTTGGATTATTCCCTGGTTAGTATAATATTTATTACGTACAGGATATTTTTATTGATTCGTGCCGAATATATTGCTATTATTTATCGTACGATATAATTATTGGGCTGCAAAGATGACAAAGAACGCCATCACTTACGGGCAGATCCAGACAGCTGGAGACCTCGGCCATTTGGTACGCGCCCACCGCAAAGGCAAAGGATTGACACTCGAAACGGTCTCCGGACTCGGTAATCTGAGCACACGGTTTCTATCCGAGTTCGAACGCGGCAAGGAGACTGCCGAGATTGGAAAAATCCTGAAGGCTTTGCGGACCCTGGGTCTGGACGTCATTGTTCTGCCGAGGGGCAGTACAATCAGCAAGGGCAAATAAGTCGTGATCGACCCGGATGCACTCAATGTCTGGTTTCAGGATCGCCTGGTGGGGTACTTGTGGCGAAATCCGGTCGGCACTATTGGATTTCGCTATGAGCCGGACTGGATCAACACCGGTGGCTTTGCTGTCTCGCGTACACTCCCGCTCTCAACGGAAGACTTCTCCGCGGAAGACAGCCTTGCGCATCGTTTTTTTGCCAACCTGTTGCCCGAGGGTAGCGTTCGGGATCACGTTGTTCGCGATCTGAAAATTTCCAATACCGATTTTGATTTGTTGCGCGCCATCGGTGGAGAATGTGCTGGTGCGATATCGCTCTTGCCTGTAGAGCGAAATCCGTCAGCAGGTCGAAGTTACCATCCACTCCCGGATAAGGAACTGGCCGAACTGGTGACCCGGCGTGGCCCAATCCATACAGCCTGGCCGGAGGCTAAACGACCCAGGCTGTCACTGGCCGGGGCACAGGATAAATGCCCTGTGTTGATCCGGGACGGTCACTATTTCCTCCCCGAGAGCGAAGCCCCTTCCAGCCATATCCTGAAATTCGAGTTGGTGGATTATCATCATCTGCCGGCCTATGAGACGTTTACCAGCTGGCTGGCCAGACAAATCGGCCTGCCTGTAGTCAATATCGAATTGCATTCCATTGAAAAGCGTTTCTATGCGCAGATTGAGCGCTATGATCGCGTATGGGATGAACGAGGTGAAGTGCAACGTCTGCACCAGGAAGACTTCTGCCAGGCCCTGGGGTACGGGCACGAAAAAAAATACCAGGATGCCGGCGGCCCTACCTTTGCTGACTGCTACCGGTTAGTGCAGGATGCCTCGACTGATCCCGTCATTGATACACAAAACCTGCTGCGCTGGCAGATTTTTAATGTCCTGGCCGGCAACTCGGATGGCCATGCCAAGAACCTGTCTCTGCTGTATTTACAAAACGGCGGGATTCGACTGGCTCCCTTCTATGATCTGGTTTGTACGCGCGCCATCGAACGCATCGATTATCATCTCGCTTTTGATGTCGGCGGGCAAAGAGACCCCGGGCAAATCATCACAAAACACTGGGATACACTTGCCGGACAATGCGACGTGGGATCACGTTTCCTGGGCCGGCTGTTACAAGAGACTGCAGCCTCCTTGCTGGAACAACTCGATCAAACAAGAAAGCTGTTTGAAACACAATACGGCGATTATCCGTCACTGCAGCGCATCGAGCGTGTGGTCACACAGCAATGCCACCGTGCCACCAGACTTTAAACGTAGAAACCGCAGTTGACCGCGACTGCATGAGACTGACAAGTCAAGGTTAAACCGGGCAACACCGTATTTCGGCTCCGGGTTGTCGTAACAAACGCCTCATGCACTGCCTGCAGGGACAAGCCCTGAAATGCGGTACGGTAGCTCAAGACACCACCCGGGAAATAATGCACCGCAATATCCAGCCAGTTTCGACGAATCGAGGGGAACACAATCTCGGGAAGTAACGGTGCTTTTTTATGTTAAGACGCTATTAGTGGCCGGTTATATCAAATAAATGTACTTCGCTGGGGCATACGGCCTTATACAGAAAACCTGGTCGGAATAGATGCGCCTGCCGTGTACGGACAGTGGGGCTATTGCAGATGGCACGGGTCCCGCGTGATCTTTCCGTTCCTTTTACTGGCGCATCTGATTTCTACCACCCTGTTTGGCGCGATACAGGGCTTCATCCGAACGCCTCAAGCTGGCTTCAGCACTGGTATCAATATCAGAATCGACCGTGGCCAGACCGGCGCTGAGTGTGCAGTACATTCCAATATCGATCGGCAGTGTGGTTTGCGCCTGCTCAAAGCAGTCGCGTAATCGTTCGAACAAGGTAAGACCTGCAGCTTCGTCGCTCTGAACCAGCAAAATCACAAATTCGTCACCGCCCAGACGAGCGATCACATCCGTGCTTCGAGCACAGTCGTTGAGACACTCGGTCAGGGCCTTGAGTACCTGATCGCCAACAGCGTGCCCATACCGGTCGTTGATCTGCTTGAAACCATCTATATCCAGCGTCATCACATAGATTTGTACCTTGCGGTTGGCCAGTGCCCAGGCCTTTTCCAGCTCATGGATAAAGCAGCGGCGATTGAGCAGTCCCGTCAGGCTGTCAGTCTCGCTTAGCTGTCTCAAGGATTCCTTCTGCAACTGTATGCGGTTGGAAATATCCTGCACTGCGTCCATAAGCGGTGCTGTTTCACGGAATTGCGGTTGAATATCAACCGGCTTGTCGCTGTCTTCGGCAATTTGATCCAGCGATATGCGAATACTGTCTATTTCGCGCAACAAACCCCGGGAGAGGCGGCGCGATAGCAGCACTACGCTGATACCGAAAACCAGCGCCATCAGGCCAGTGGCTATCAGCAGGGTAGTGAATGCTTTTTCCATACCCCTGGGCTGTGACACAAGCGTAATCCGCCAGGTGGTACCGTGGATGGGCAGGGTCAGTTGAAAAGTTCCTTCCGCCTTACCGATAAAATGATTGACACTGGCGACTGGCGTCTGATCACCGGCCACTACCGTCAGCTTGTGGCCATCCTGGGTCATGGTATCCAGAATATCCTGTACAACGCTGAGCTCAATGCTGGCGAAAACGTATCCTGTCCGCTCGCCATTAACATTATTTACCGGCGCGAACAGATCGAAGTGCTCGAGACCGGCTTGATCCCGGTGTACAGACGGCGAGGCAATCTTTATACCCTGGCTGAGTTTTACAATATCCGCACGGCATTGGGGGCCGATAAGTAACGAACCCGGATCACCCTGGATCTCACCATTATTACTGATCAGTGAAAGGCCGACGGTATCCGGCAGCAGCTTGCGATAGCTCATCGCCCACAGAAACGCTTTATCCTGATCACCAAACTCCAGCAAATCCTGTACATCCGCACGACTTGCCAAGCCTTCAAGCTGGTGTTGATAAAAACCGATTTGCCGCTGCAATGCCAGCGCATAGGCGCTCAAATTTTCCCGCACCTGCCTTTTTTCCATTCTCTGGTTATGATTGGCAAGAAGACGCTGACTGAACAGCTCTACCAGCACTACCAGCACCATGGTAAGAATTACAAACCAGGTTGTCTCCCGTGCGACAGAGCGTTTTACATGCGCTCTGGATTTAAACAACTAGACAGCCCTGCATAGATCCTCTGAAATCAGTCGGGGCGGCTCGATAGCGAAACCCTGCGCAAAATCTATCCCCACGGTTCGTAGCCGGCTTCGCACAGCATCATCCTCGACAAATTCCGCTATGGTGCGCATACCTGCCGCCTTTCCAGTCCGATGTATGGCCTGCACAATAGCACTATCCATGGGATCTTCCAGCATGGACCGCACGAATCCGGCGCGCGATAGCACCCTGACTTGCGCAAGCCGACGTTTGTGTGGCTGGATGTGAGAAATTGGCGAATATTTATGAGAGAATCAGATCGTATGCCCGGCAAACTGATCTTTTTACTGACCGGTGC
>CAJXFW010000002.1 GCA_913053655.1 uncultured Thiogranum sp.
GAAAGAAACTGGCTCTTGGCGCGATTGGCGCCCTCCGCCTCTTCCTTGGCAAGCGCCAGTTTTTCCTGGACCTCTTTGCGTGCGGTAATATCCTGTACGACACCCAACATGTGCAACGGCCTGCCATTGCCGGCCCGCATCACATCCCCGCGTTCCAACAGCCAGCGGATGGTACCATCCGGCCAGACTACCCGGTGTTCAATATTATAGCCTACGGCGTGCTGCACACAGGCATCCACGGCATCGGTTACCAACTGTCGATCTTCGGGATGCACAGCAGCGAGAAAGTTTTTGTAACTGGTTTCAAGTTTGCCCGCGGCATAACCGAGCAGCGGGCCTATACGCTCCGACCAGTAAAGATCGCCGCTCTCGACATTCCAGTCCCAGGTGCCGATATTGGCAAATTCCTGACTGCGTTGAAGACGGCCTTCATTTGCTTTCAGGCCGGTGATGTCGGTGCGCAGAGAGACGTATTGGTGAGGTCTTCCATTGGCGTCCATAATCGGGATGATGGTGGAGATTACCCAGTAGTGATCACCGTCTTTGCGGCGATTGCAGATTTCCCCATGCCAGATGTCACCACGACTGATGGTACGCCACAAATCGCGGAAAAAACTTCGGGGGTGATAGCCGGAATTCAGAGCATTGTGGTTGCGCCCGATGAGATCTTCGCTGCGGTAGCCGCTGGCTTCACAGAACTTGTCGTTGACATAGATGATTGTGCCTGTCGCGTCGGCGACACTGACGATAACGTGCTGATCGACAGCAGTGTGCAATATATCGCGCTCGCTTTGTGCCAATCGGCATTCAGCATCGCGACAGCGGATGCGTCGGGCACGCCTCGCCCGCAGCTGTACAATCTCCGCCAACTCCCCGGGATGGACAGCTTTATCAAGACACTCATCCACGCCCTGTTTAAGCGCTGACAGCCGGGACTGCGGGTCATTTTCGTGTGTTAACAGGATAAGTGCTATATTTTCCCACTCTTCATTTCCACGAATATCAGCGACCGGATTCAGGCCGCTGTAAGCCGGGATATCGTCGTCCAGCAGCACAAGGTCGGGATCGAAAGAGCGTATCGTTTCGTGAATCTTCGACGGATCACATTCCGATTGTGCACGCATGCCGATGGCTTCCAGCTCAGCCATATAGGGGGGCGCTATGTTATTATCGGCGACTATGACCAACACGCGCAATGTTTCAGAGCGCTCTGGATCAAGCGCGTTCGCAAACCCGGGGTGGTCAACGGCTTCGCGGCTGGTTAGAAAATCCTTGAGCTTGGCAGGCACTTTACGCCTCCGGGAGTCATTGCCTCAACAGTATTCGGATTGAAGTACAATCTCCCGACACTCATAATCGTCATTTTCATCATATTTTCAAGTAACGACACCGGCCGACTTTGCTTTAGCTTTGTTGAGATAAGGCGGAAATGCCGCGTCCGGAATGGGTATTTCCAGGAGCTTAGCCCTACTATCTTTTTATTGTATCTTTGATTGATTTCAATATATCTGCGACATTAAACGGTTTTATGATGTAACTGACAAACGCGCTTCGTTCTGCTTCCGCAAGGTGTGGAGCCATCGCGTTGGCGGTGACAGCAATGACGGGTATGTCCGCTGTTGCGGGATTTTGCTTCAGTTTCCGGAGCGCTTTGTGGCCATCCATACCGGGCAAATTGATATCCATAAGAATCAGATCCGGCTTTTCCTGCTCAGCCAGTGTAATGCCACGTTCAGCTGTATGTGCCGATATAAACTGCACATTCGGAATCTGTGCAATAATATTTTTCATCAATTCGAGATTGGCGGAATTATCCTCAACATACATAACCTTACGTGCTCCCGGGAGGGTTGTGCCTGATTCGTTCTCGGGGTAGTCGCAATCAAGGTTACTTTGGGAGGCCGTAGCGTCGCGAGATTCCAATACCCTGGCCAGTGGAAGCTCAAACCAGAATGTAGACCCCCGCCCCTCTATGGTGTCAAAGCCAAGATTACCCTTCATCAGCTTGATCAGTTCCCTGGAGATCGTCAGTCCGATACCGGTGCCTTCAATTTCACCGGCCTCGGCGCCAAGCCGGGAAAATGGCTTGAACAGGTCGCGCTGATAGCTGACCGGGATACCTTGCCCGGTATCGCTAACCAGAACCCGGAGAAAGTGCCCGGGTATCTCTTCGAATTCAACGCTTACCCGCCCGCCTTTCCTGTTGTATTTTATCGCGTTGGAAAGAAAGTTAAGCACCACCTGTTTCAAGCGAACATTATCCGCCCGGACCATGGGCAGTTCTGTGTCCGGGTGCCTGATTTCCACGCTGATGTCATTTTCGGCAGCCATCGCCCTGAGCATCTGTACGGAATCATCCACTATTATCCTTACCGAGACATCTTCAATCGACAACGCAAAATGGCCGCTCTCGATCTTTGCCAGATCAAGCACGTCATTAATCAGTTCCAGCAGGTGCCTCCCGCCACTGAGGATATACTCTATGGCTTCGCACTGGGCTTCATTCAATTGATCGGCATCAAGCTCCAGCAACTGGGCGAAACCCATTATGGCATTCAGGGGCGTCCGCAGCTCGTGGCTCATGGAGGATAGAAACACCGTTTTCGCCCGGTTGGCCGTCTCGGCTTCGTCCTTTGCCGTTGACAGTGCCTCCGTGCGTCGCAGTATCTTGTCCTCAAGTTCCTCGTGAGCATTATGCAACTGGAGTTCCCTCTGCTTCAGGTTGTCGACCGACGTTCCGAGATTGGTCTGCATTCTTAACAGGGTATCCGCCAAAATATCTATTTCATCAGGTGCGGCGTCGCTTTGTTGTTTCTCCAGATCGAGCCGGTCGTCGAGATTATTAATGTTCAGTCTTCCTGCAAATGCCGCCATTTTATGTAGATGGCGAGTAACAAGTTTATTAAACAGTACGTAGAAAAAAATCGCGATCAGGAATATCTCAATAGCATTAGTACCGAGCACTATCCCGCTATGCTTCAGAATATGCTCATAAATATCTTCCAGGCTGGCACTGATGTGCATTTCGCCGATAGTAATTAACCGGGATCGATGCAGGTGCTGTAAGGGGAAAGTTGTATGGATAGTGCGCGATACGGGTTCTGTTCCGTTTGAGACGAATGTGCTCCCGTTTACACGAACTGTCGCATATTCAATGTCCGGCAGTTCTACAATACCCCTGAGGATAGCATTCAGTTGTTCCTTATCGGCGGTCCAGGCTGCGGCGGCAATACCTCCTATGTAACCCGTTCTAATTTGATCCAGTCGACTGTTGATAGCGCCGACTTCCTGTTTATATTCGGCATACAATTGAATGCCTGACGCCACAATAGTGACCGACACGCCGAAAAGCACCATATAGAGAATGAGCTTACGCGCTATAGCGCTCTTACCGATATTCGTGTGTAGCAGCCGGGTGTCCATATCTCTTACTCGACAAGCACTGCAAGTTTGTCATAAAAGATACGCTGATAGGTTCCGTCTTTTTTCATATCGGTGAGTGTCTGTGCCACCGCCGGTACAAGATCAGCATGTTTTTTGTGCAAGTACATATACAGGGCTCTGGTCGCCAGGGGAGGGCGTAACAACCGGGCGCCGACATTCAGACGTTTGTTCCAGTAAAGACCGCTCCAGTGTTCAAACAGAATGATATCGGCTCGTTTGTTTTGTAACAGGCCAAAAAGCTGGGTGGGATTCCTGACTCGTGTGCGCTTTTTTGTGTCGCGGACGTTTGTTTCAAATATCTGCCAGCCACTTATATAGGCAACTTCATAGGGTTTGAGGCTCTCCCATCCGTCCATACTGATATCGGTATCCAGGCTGTACGCAACAAATTCGTAGTCAATAATCTTTTCAGGAACACGAATCAGATTCGGGTATTTTTTTTCGAGTCCCTTTATGCGCGCCATATTTCCGTCATCAATGCCGTCATTGGCAAAAATCAGGGAACGTTGATTGGGCAAAGAGATGAACTCGACATCGATGCCAAGGCGTTTGAATATTTCGTTGACAATAAGCGTGTAGAACCCACTACCATCACTGCTTACATAAGGTTCGTTGCCGCCGGAATTGATGACCAGCTTGCGTTTTTCACCCGACCAGGCCTGGCTTGAGGTGTTAGCCAGCATGAACAGGCACACTGCGACCAGCGCGAATAGCCGATGTGGTTTCAGGCGAGCGGAAAAACGGATACTGTACGCCATTTCGGGACTCCGGACTCCGGAAGGCAGGCCTACACCCCCAACTATGGCCATGGTAAATAGTCTCAACAAAAATAACAACTCAGGGAGTCTCTGATTAAATTTCCGACTATGCGATAATATGCCGACTGGTTCGATAGGGAATAGGGGAGGGTCTCTGAATGAAAAACATAGTGATCTGCTGTGATGGAACGGGAAACGAATACAGTGAGAACAATACCAATGTGATAGAGACCTACACAATCGCCAAGAAAACCGATAAACAGCTTGTCTTTTATGACCCGGGTGTTGGAACGGGCGGCTGGGAATATATGGAGGGCAAAAAAACCGGCGAAGATTCCCTGAAATCCATGAGTGACAAGGCGACGGGTGAAGGTCTGCAGAATAATGTGAACGATGCCTATGAGTTTTTAATGGAAACCTATGAACAGGGCGACCGACTGTTTTTATTCGGATTCAGCCGTGGCGCCTTTACCGTACGTTCGTTGGCCGGCATGTTGTACAAGGTGGGTTTACTCCCACCTGATAACGATAATCTGATTCCCTATGCGTCGAAACTGTATAACATCGAGGGTAACCTGGATGTAGCTCATGGTTTCCGTAGCACGTTCTGCAGGCGCTGTCCGGTGCATTTTATCGGTGTATGGGATACGGTTTCCTCCCTGGTTATGAATGCCGGCAAGAAATGGCATGACGGTGCCCTGAATCCCGAAGTTAAATACGGATATCATGCTCTGGCCATAGACGAGCAACGCAAGGATTTTATGCCTGCACTTTGGCTCGATGCCCCGGCCAATCTCGCCCCCGGTCAGCTCATTGAGCAGGTATGGTTTGCCGGTGTTCATGCTAACGTGGGCGGATGGTATGACGAACGTGGCCTTTCCAATATTGCGTTGCACTGGATGCTCAATCACGCAAAAGCGCGGGATTTGCTTATCGATGATACCGAGCTAGGCAAACGAGTCGGGAATCCGGATGATAAACTGTATAACTCACGCACTGGCCTGTGGAAAATACGCGGCAAGCATATACGCAAGGTTCCTGCCGGTGTAAAGGTTCACAAGAGTGTATTTGATCGAAGGGATAAGCCGGAGAACAAGTACCAGCCTAAAAATCTGTTAGCGAAGTCAGAGTATACCGTTATCGGGTAGACGGGCTTTCCAGTCGACCCCGAACCTTGTCGGCAAGGACACCGAATTTATTGAAAGGGGTTTTATCAGCTACGCGAAGCGCCTTGCTACAGACCCCTTCAGATTCCTTCAGCCTGTTTGTGTCGAGCATCCATTCGCAGGCAAGAAACAATGGCGTGGGATTGTTTTTATTGAGTTCAAAAGTTGCAAGTAATGTCTCCAGGGCTTCGTCCTGCCTGCGCATACTCCACAGATAGTGGGCTTGATACATCAATACGATCTGGCGGTTGTTGCGGGTAACTGTAGGCAGGGTGTTGATATTTTTAAGCAGGGCCAAAAATAAGTCAGGCGAAAACCTGCATTCATTATCCAGCCCCATATTTGCGAGATTCGTTAGCTGCATGATGGCGTGGTTGTTCGCCAGGTTCGATTTTTTGATGTCGAGGTTCAATTGCTTATCCTCAAGACTCCGATTTTCGGCGCAGTCGATATTCAGGTGCTGGAGTCTGACCCCCATGCTGGAGAAGCCTTCAAGTGTACTGTGAGCAAGAGCATATTCTCCCGCGCCTGCATATTGTGTTGCCTTTATAGTTGCCAGGCGTTCCGATCGCGGGTGGATTGTTTCCATATAAGTGTAAAGGGTCTCTATAGAGGCCCAGGTTTGCGTTCTTCCATACGTAACAAGGATAAGCAGGGAGAATATTGCTACGGTAAAGGTGGTGATGACCAGTCGGCTCTTTATGAGGGTGTTTATGCCGGCCGCAGTAGCGAGAAATATGCCAAACGAAGGCAGGTAGTTGCGGTGCTCATACATTAATTCCAGAGAAAATACTGTTGATTCCATGGCCTGACCAACGAGGAAAAACAGGATACCAAACCCGATTAACGGGTATTTTTTTCTCAGGAAAAAAGGTGCGGTAATCAGCGCAACAACAATAAATATGGAAGGCAGTGTGGTCCAGGGATCCAGTAGCCCCCGGGATAGAAGCATGTCGTCATGGACGAACCCCATCCGGCTTTGTACAGGAATAAGCAGCATACCGAGATACGCGATAAGCGCGCGACTTTCGGTGAGCAGTCGTTCTGTCAGGGTGAAGCTGCGGAATGTATAGCCACCGAGTAGCCAATCACTCTTGATGGCCAGAACTGCAACGAGCAACAGGGCTGCGACCATAGCAATTCTTGCGAATTGTTGATTGCTGAGCTTTTCCCGGCTAAGGAAAAAGGCCTCGATCAGGACGATGAAAGCCGGTAATAATAATGCGTTTTCCTTGCTCAGGAGGCCCAGCGGGAAAAGCACCAGCCAGGTGGCGATCTGCATGGGCCAGGCAACAGCCCCTTTTTTCTGACGTTCCCTGGCGATGGTGTAGGTGAGCATCGCCGCAAAAACAAACAGCGCGGAAAGCTCGGTCATACGTTGTACGGTATACAGGACAGTGCTTACCTGTAGCGGATGCAGTATCCATGCAGCGGTCACTATAGCGGCGGTGTAGGTGTCCCTGCTGTCGATGCAGCGGATCAGCTTTCCGGTCAGGAAAAAAAGCAGAACCCCGTTGCCCAGATGAATAGCCAGGTTGGTGGCTTTCCAGTAAAAAAGGCTGTTTCCTGCTAATCCGTTGAGCATAAAACTCAACATGCTAACGGGGCGTTTTAGAAGCCCGCTATCACTCAAGAGGTTTTGAAGAACCTTGTCCGGGCCGAATTCAGGGCCAAGGATGTTGCCGAGAACGGACATGTCGTCCAGCACAAGCGGTCCGTACAATCCGTCCCGGTAGATAACAACGCAGACCAGCACGGCAAGCGTGACGAGTAGATAGGGAATAACACGTTGCTGTAGGGAGAGCATGGTGTCCGCCTAGTGCAGTCGTTTGTATTTAATCCGGTGCGGCTGGTTAGCGTCTTCTCCCAGGCGCCGTTTTCGATCTTCCTCGTAGTCCGCGTAGTTGCCTTCAAACCAGACGACTTCGCTGTCGCCTTCAAATGCCAGGATATGGGTGGCGATTCGATCCAGGAACCAGCGGTCATGTGAAATGACCACAGCACAACCGGGGAAATCCAGCAGGGCTTCTTCCAGTGCGCGCAGGGTTTCCACGTCGAGGTCGTTGGTAGGTTCGTCGAGTAGTAACAGGTTGCCGCCACTTCTCAGCAGTTTGGCCAGGTGTACGCGGTTGCGCTCGCCGCCGGACAGGTCGCCAACGCGTTTCTGTTGTTCGGTGCCGTTGAAATTAAAGCGCGATACATAGGCGCGCGAATTCACTTGGTATTTACCGACCGCGATGATGTCCTGGCTATCGGAAATCTCTTCCCATACTGTTTTATTGTCGTCCAGTGCGTCGCGGCTCTGGTCGACGCAGGCGATCTGCACGGTTTCGCCAATGCGCAGTTCACCGTCATCAACCGGTTCGGTGCCGGTCAGCATGCGGAACAGGGTGGTTTTTCCTGCGCCATTCGGTCCGATAATGCCGACGATGCCACCCTGTGGCAGAGTGAAATTCAGATCGTCCACCAGTAAACGATCGCCAAAACCTTTTTTAACATTATTGGCTTCAATTACCAGGTCACCGAGCCGGGGTCCCGGTGGAATATAAAGCGCTTTGGTTTCGTTGCGTTTCTGGACATCCTGCGATGAGAGTTCTTCAAAGCGTGCAAGACGCGCCTTGCTCTTGGCATGCCGGCCCCTGGGACTGCTGCGTACCCATTCCAGTTCTGCCTTCATGGCTTTTCGCCGTGTGCTTTCGCTGCGTTCTTCCTGTTCCAGGCGCGCTTCCTTCTGCTCCAGCCAGGAAGAGTAGTTGCCCTCCCAGGGAATACCGTGGCCGCGGTCCAGTTCCAGGATCCAGCCGGCGACATTGTCGAGGAAGTAGCGATCATGGGTGACGGCGACAACGGTGCCCGGGTATTCAAAAAGGAAACGCTCCAGCCAGGCGACGCTTTCTGCGTCCAGGTGGTTGGTGGGTTCGTCCAGCAACAGCATGTCGGGTTTTGACAGCAGCAGCTTGCACAGTGCAACGCGGCGTTTTTCACCGCCGGACAGTTTGCTGACATCCGCATCCCAGGGCGGCAGGCGCAGTGCGTCGGCGGCGACCTCCAGTGTACGATTCAGGTTGTGTCCGTCACTGGCTTGCAGCAGATTTTCCAGTTTGGCCTGCTCGGCGGCCAGCGCATCGAAATCGGCATCCGGTTCGGCATACGCGGCATAGACTTCATCCAGACGTGTCTGCGCATCGGTGATCTCGGATAAGGCCTCTTCAACGTTGCCGCGTACGTCCTTACTTTCATCCAGCTGGGGTTCCTGCGGCAGATAACCGACCTTGATGCCCTTCTGTGGCCGTGCTTCGCCGTGAATGTCGGTATCGATGCCGGCCATAATGCGTAGCAGGGTGGATTTACCGGAACCGTTCAGCCCCAGCACACCGATCTTGGCGCCGGGGAAAAATGACAGGGAGATATCGCGCAGGATTTCACGCTTGGGCGGAACCACCTTGCCGACCTGGTTCATGGTGTAGACGTACTGGGCCATAACGCCTCGCTGCTGTTGATGAAAAAAGGGCTATTATACAGACAGAGGTGGGCATTCAGTCAGTATTCCGGCGTACTCATGTTAAATTTAGTGGCGACCACTTCGCGACGGGAGACAGCATGGCATCGAGTCCGCTAGCAGTTTATGTCGGTGAAGCGCTGGCTGCCTATGGTTTTGGTGAGGAACATCCGTTCGGGCCTGACCGCATGTACGCGTTCTGGACACGCATGCAGGCACTCGGTCTGGATAGCAAGGTGGAGGTTCGGGAACCCGTATCGGCCACGGAAACCCAGATCCTGTGCTTTCAGGAGAAGGACTACCTGGAGCAGGTAAAGAAGCGATCGCTGTCCGGTTTTGGTTATCTCGATGCTTGTGACACGCCGGCATTTAAGGGCGTCTTTGAGGCTGCCAGTACGGTGGTGGGTACGGTACTCGCGGCGCTGGACGATATTCTCAACGCGCGTTGCAGGCAGGCATTTGTACCCATCGCCGGTCTGCACCATGCGCGCCGTGATGCGGCTGCCGGATTCTGTGTATTCAACGATTGCGGCATCGCTATCGAGACACTGCGCCGGCAGTATGGAATTCAGCGCATTGCCTATGTTGATATCGACGCCCACCACGGTGACGGCGTGTTCTACAGCTTCGAGGATGATGTGGATCTGGTGTTTGTGGACTTCCACGAAGACGGTCGTTACCTCTATCCCGGCACCGGCGCTGTGGAAGAGACCGGTAGCGGTCCTGCCGCCGGTACCAAGCTGAATATTCCGATGCCACCCGGTGCCGGCGATGAACTCTTCTTCAAGGCATGGGAGCCGGCGGAAGCGTTCCTCGACAAGGCAAAACCGGAATTTATCCTGCTGCAATGTGGTGCCGACAGTCTGGCCGGCGATCCTATTACCCATCTGAAATATACGGAAGAGGCGCACCGCCATGCGGCACAACGCCTGAAACTGCTGGCCGAACGCCATTGCGGTGGAAGACTGCTGGCGCTGGGTGGAGGTGGCTATAACCGCGGGAATCTGGCCCGCGCCTGGACCGCAGTCATAGAGGCGCTGCTGGGCGAAAGCCACTAATTCCAGTATCATTCCGCTCCTTTCAGCCTTGCCGGGAAAACCGAATGTTTAGCAAAGATATGACCATCGCCGGGTTCGACGATGAACTCGCGGCCGCCATCGCCGGCGAAATTCAGCGCCAGGAACAGCACATCGAGTTAATTGCCTCGGAAAATTACGCCAGTCCTCGCGTGCTCGAGGCGCAGGGCTCTGTTTTAACTAATAAATATGCAGAAGGTTACCCGGGCAAGCGCTACTACGGCGGCTGTGAATTTGTCGATCAGGCTGAGCAGCTGGCTATCGACCGTGCCAAACAATTGTTCGGTGCCGACTACGCCAATGTACAGCCCCATTCCGGTTCTCAGGCGAACGCGGCGGTCTATCTGGCGCTGTGCAAGCCGGGCGATACCATTCTCGGCATGAGTCTGGCCGATGGCGGGCATTTGACCCACGGTTCCAAAGTCAATTTCTCCGGCAAGATTTTCAACGCGGTTCAATATGGTTTGAACGTGGATACGGGTGAGATTGACTACGATAAGATGGAAGCACTGGCGCTGGAGCACAAACCGAAAGTGGTGGTGGCCGGTTTTTCCGCGTACTCACGCGTGGTGGACTGGGAGCGCTGTCGCAAGATTGCCGATGCTGTCGGCGCCTTCCTGTTTGTCGACATGGCGCACGTGGCAGGGTTGATAGCCACGGGCCACTACCCGAGCCCGGTTGCCATCGCCGATGTCACGACCACCACCACGCATAAAACCCTGCGCGGCCCGCGCGGTGGCCTGATACTGGCGAAGTCCAACCCGGACATCGAGAAAAAACTGAATTCACTGGTGTTCCCGGGCACCCAGGGTGGCCCTCTGATGCACGTGATTGCGGCCAAGGCTGTGGCCTTTAAGGAAGCTTTACAGCCGGAGTTCAAGGATTACCAAAAGCGGGTGTTGGCCAACTCGCGCGCTATGGCGAAGGTTTTTATCGAGCGTGGTTACAAGGTGGTATCTGGTGGAACCGACGATCACCTGTTCCTGGTGGACCTGATAGACAAGGGTATTACCGGCAAGGAAGCCGACGCAGCACTCGGTGCAGCCTATATCACGGTTAACAAGAACGCGGTGCCGAATGATCCGCAATCGCCTTTTGTAACCAGTGGTATCCGGGTGGGCACACCGGCGGTCACCACACGCGGTTTCGGTGAGGATGAGGTCATACAGTTAGCTGGCTGGATGTGCGATATCATGGATGGTGTTCAGGACCAGTCGATGATCGACGGGGTACGCGGCAAGGTACTGGAAATTTGCCGGCGGTTCCCGGTTTACAGCGAGTAAATGACCTGATGCGCTGCCCGTTTTGCGGAAGCATGGACACCAAAGTTATCGACTCACGCCTCGCGGGTGAGGGCGCCCAGGTGCGCCGTCGTCGCGAATGTATTGAGTGCGGAGATCGCTTTACCACCTATGAAAGCGCGGAGCTGGTGATGCCCCGCATTATCAAAAGCGACGGTTCGCGCGAGCCCTTCAACGAAGACAAGTTACTGACCGGTGTATTGCGCGCACTGGAGAAGCGGCCGGTGGATACCGATAGTGTGGACGCCGCTATTCATCACATCAAGCACCGTCTGCAGTCCTGCGGTGAGCGCGAGATCGAATCACGCACGGTGGGTGGATGGGTGATGGAGGAACTGCGCAACCTGGACCAGGTCGCCTATGTGCGCTTTGCGTCTGTGTACCGCAGCTTCCAGGATGTCAGCGAATTCCGGGATGAAATCGAGCGTCTGGAAAAAGAGCCGACACCCGAGGAACGGCGTAACCAGATGCCGCTGCTGTCGGGCGATGAAGATTCGGAGACTGATTGAACGAGCGGCAACATATGGCACACGCCATCCGTCTGGCCGAGCGCGGGATATACAGTACCCATCCCAATCCCAACGTCGGCTGCGTGATTGTCAATCAGGGGGCCGTGGTGGGTATGGGCTGGCACGGGCAGGCCGGTGGTCCGCACGCCGAAGTCTTTGCTTTGCGGGAGGCCGGTAAAAAGGCGCACGGCGCGGATGTTTTTCTGAGCCTGGAACCTTGCAGTCACCAGGGGCGAACACCGCCCTGTGCCGATGCACTGGTTGATGCTGGTGTGAAACGGGTCGTGGTTGCCATGCAGGACCCTAATCCATTGGTGGCGGGAAAGGGTCTGGAACGGTTACGCGCTGCCGGTATTGTGGTTGAAACCGGGTTACTGGAAGCGCAGGCGCAAGCGCTTAACCCCGGGTTTATTTCCCGCATGCAGCAGGCGCGACCCTGGATCAGGGTCAAGCTGGCCGGCAGCCTGGACGGTCGTACTGCCATGGCTTCCGGTGAGAGCCGCTGGATTACCGGTGATGCGGCCCGCCGTGATGTACAACGACTGCGCGCACGCAGTTCTGCGATAGTGACCGGTATCGGCACCATACTGGCTGATGACCCATCGATGAATGTGCGCATGGATGCGGCACAGCTGCACGGTGTTGAGCCGGTACGTCAGCCCTTGCGCGTGGTGCTGGATACACAATTGCGCATGCCGGTGCAGGCGAAGATGCTGTCACTGCCGGGAACTACGCTGATTGTAACCGGTGTGACAGATGATGAACGCTGGCAGCTGTTGCAACGGACGGGTGCTGAAGTGGTCGCTGTCGAAAAAGCAGGAGGGCATTTGCAGCCGGAGGCCGTTGCACGACTGTTGGCCGAACGCGAGATCAACGAAGTACTGCTGGAATGCGGGCCGACACTGGCCGGTGCTTTTTTAAAGGCAGGTCTGGTAGATGAACTTATAGTTTATATCGCACCGCATATAATGGGTGATTCAGCCCGCGGCCTGTTTCACCTGCCGGGCCTGGAACAGATGCAGGACCGCATCGCGCTGGAATGGCTGGATATCCGGCAGGTGGGTGATGCGCTGCGCATAACCGCACGGCCGGAGACAAAACAGGGTGAATCAGGGAAGGTCTGATTTACTCGTCATGCCGGCGAAGGCCGGCATCCAGTGCATTGAATCTCCTGGATTCCGGCCTTCGCCGGAATGACGAAAGATGAATTGTTCTGAGTTTCTCTGGGTTTATTGATGGGTAGAAGCACGATGTTTACTGGAATCATACAATCCGTTGGTGAAGTGGCCGCCCTTGAACACAAGGGTGAGGATTTGCGACTGCGGGTTCGTACCGGCAAGCTTGATCTGGAAACTGTTGCAATCGGTGACAGCATTGCTACCAGCGGTGTTTGCCTGACGGTGGTCGATCTGCCAGGTGACGGGTTCCGGGCCGATGTGTCCGGTGAAACGCTGGCCTGTACCGGCATTGGTCATCTGAAAGTCGGTGATCGCGTCAATCTTGAGAAAGCGTTGACGCTGGCCACTCCGCTGGGCGGCCACCTGGTGAGCGGTCACGTTGATGGCGTTGCCGAAGTGGTATCACGGCAGGACGACGGTCGTTCAGTGCGTTTCCGGATGCGCGCACCGGATACGTTAGCGCGTTATATTGCCGCCAAGGGTTCAGTCTGTGTGGACGGCGTCAGCCTCACGGTCAATGCCGTGGAGGGTGCGGAGTTTGAGCTGAATATTGTGCCGCACACCCTGGCAGAGACTACCATTGGCGAGTTTCAGTCCGGACGTATCTTTAACCTGGAAGTGGATATAATAGCCCGTTACCTGGAGCGTTTGCTGCTGGGTACGGAGGTATCTACACCGACTGGAGGCATCAGTATGGAACAACTACAGCGCTGTGGTTTTTCCGGTAGTACGGACTAGGTAAATTATGAAACTAAACGATATCGAAGACATCATTCAGGATTTCCGTGATGGCAAAATGGTCGTCATCATGGATGACGAGGATCGCGAGAACGAAGGCGATCTGATCATGGCGGCTTCCCGGGTGCGGCCGGAAGATATTAATTTTATGGCAACCCATGGCCGTGGCCTGATTTGCCTGACCCTGACGCAGGAACGCTGTCGGCAACTGTCGCTGCCGTTGATGGTGAACGATAGCCAGGATCAGCACTCGACCAGTTTCACGCTTTCCATAGAGGCCGCCGAGGGTGTGACCACCGGCATATCTGCCTACGATCGTGCGCATACCGTGCGTACTGCGGTCGCTGAAAATGCCCAGCCACAGGAACTGGTGCAACCCGGCCATATCTTTCCGCTAATGGCACAGCCAGGCGGTGTCCTGACACGCGCCGGACATACCGAGGCCGGGTGCGATCTGGCACGTCTGGCAGGTATGGAAGCTGCTGCCGTTATCGTCGAGATTCTCAACCAAGATGGCAGCATGGCGCGTCGGCCCGATCTGGAAAAATTTGCGAAACAGCATAAGTTGAAAGTTGGAACTATTGCCGACCTGATCCATTACCGGATTGCTAACGAGAAAAATGTCGAACGGGTTGCCGAATGCGATCTGCCGACGGAGTACGGTGAGTTCCGTCTGTTTGCCTACCAGGACATTGCCAACAAGGGGCTTCATCTCGCGTTGATGATGGGCGAGGTGAGCGCCGACCGACCTACACTGGTACGCGTACACGTGCAGAATGCCCTGAGTGACCTGTTCGGGGCACAGATGCAGGACGCTGGCTGGCCGCTACGCGATGCCATGCGGTGTGTTGCTGACAATGGCGAGGGCGTGGTGGTAGTGCTTGGGCAGCACGAATCACCACGCGACCTGGTGCAGCGTATCCGATTTTACGATGAACACGAAAAGAGTGGCGAGCCGGTGGTACGAGAGGAACAACACGAATTACGTACCCATGGAATCGGTGCGCAGATCCTCACCGACCTCGGCGTCAGGCGTATGCGGGTGTTGAGTGCACCGAAGGTTGTGCACGGGTTGTCAGGTTTCGGCCTGGAAGTGGTCGAGTACGTTGAAGGCAGCAAGTAACGATCAATCAATGTGGAGTTTTTTACATGAGTGGTATACAGGAAATTGAAGGCCGGTTAACGCTGCGTGGTGCGCGCATTGCGCTGCTGGTATCCCGTTTTAACAGTTTCGTGGTGGAGAGCCTGCTGAGCGGTGCCGTAGACACTCTGAAGCGTCATGGCGCGGAAGAGCATGATCTGACTATCATCCGCGTACCGGGTGCCTATGAGATGCCGATCGCGGCCAAACGGCTGGCAGCTGCCCAGCGTTACGAGGTCATCATTGCACTGGGAGCCGTAATTCGTGGTGGTACGCCACATTTTGAATACGTCGCCGGTGAATGTACCAAGGGGCTGTCGTCCGTATCGCTGCAGTACGATATACCGATCGCCTTCGGCGTATTAACGGTGGACAGTATCGAACAGGCTATCGAGCGTGCCGGTACCAAGGCCGGCAACAAGGGTGCAGAAGCCGCCATGTCCGCTATCGAAATGGTGAACCTGTTGCGTGAAATCGGGAAATAGAGCGATTATCCGGTGAAGGCATCTGTAAATCCCCAGGCGGCTCTGCGCACACGCGCCAGGCGTTTTGCCATGCAGGCCTTGTATCAATGGGACCTGTCCGGGAGCAATCTGAAAGAAATCGAAGTGCAGTTCCTGCAGGACGAGGACTTCTCCAGGGCAGACAAGGATTACTTTCACGAATTGTTGCACGAGGTGCCGGCACGGCTGGACGAGGTCGAAGCGGCTTTTTCCGGTTACCTCGACCGGTCGGTGCAGGAAATGGATCCGGTGGAACGCGCCGTGCTACGCATGGCAACCTACGAGCTGATGACGCGCATCGATGTTCCGTACAAGGTCATCATCAACGAGTCCGTTAACCTGACCAAGAAATTTGGCGCCGAGCAAGCTTACAAGTATATCAATGGGGTACTGGACAAGGCGGCGCGTAGCCTGCGGGCGGTCGAGCACCCGCAGGGCAAGAAGGATGGTAGTGGCTTGCTGAAGCGTTAGATGTCTGAGGGCAGGCAACGTGACGAATGAAAATACGTAGCAAACTCACGGTGCTGATTTCGTCCAGGGGTGCTACGTAAGCAAACCGCTCAGTGCCGAAGACTTTGATGATTTCTTAACCAGGCGCACTGCCGATGTGCAGTAACAGGAAGTCCTGCCATCACAAGGACCTGCGGAACGTGCTTATTGCAGCGGCGATCCCGGTATCGAAGGGAAAAGTGGACGCCATTCTGTTTAACGGCGTGTTGTGCCGGGAGTCCGGTGAGCAGGGTCGGTAGCGATGACGATTTCTGAATTCGATATCATCGAGCGTTTCTTCAAACGCCGCACGGCGGTGCGTGATGACGTGGTGCTGGGTATTGGTGATGATGCAGCATTGTTACGGGTGCCGGCAGACAGGCAACTGGTGGTAGCGATGGATACCCTGCTAGCAGGCCGGCATTTCCCGCCACAGACTTCCGCATTCGACATTGGCTGGAAAGCACTGGCGGTAAACCTGAGCGACCTGGCGGCTATGGGCGCCGATCCCGCCTGGGCAACCCTGTCACTGACCCTGCCCTCGGCTGACGAAGTATGGCTGGAGGGTTTTGCTAAAGGGTTGTTCCAGCTGGCCGAACGTTACCCGGTTGAACTGGTCGGCGGCGATACCACACGCGGACCCCTGTCAGTGACCGTTCAGCTGCACGGGTTTGTGGAACCGGGTAAGGCACTAAGGCGTAATACCGCTCGCGCGGGGCAGAAACTGTTTGTAACCGGAACACTGGGTGATGCAGCCTGTGCATTGCAGGCACTCCAGGCAGGCGATAAACCAGATCCGGATTTGCTGCTGCGGCTGAACCGACCTGAGCCACGGGTGGATTTCGGTCTGGCATTGGCGGGAACGGGTGCCTCAGTGATCGATATTTCAGATGGTCTGCTGGCGGACCTCGGGCATGTACTGGATGCCAGCCAGTGCGGTGCAACGCTGTGGATTGACCAGCTGCCATGCTCCCCGGCGTTCCAATCGATTGCCGGGCACGATGCGCTGACATATCAGTTGTACGGTGGTGATGATTACGAGTTATGCTTCAGCGTAGACGCAGACCAGGTCGAACGGTTGACCAGGCATGCGCAACAACAACAGCTGCCTGTGACCGCGATCGGTGTTGTTGAGTCACAAACAGGAATCCAGTGTGTGCACGATGATGACAGACTTTATACACCACAAGGAACCGGTTTTGACCACTTCAGGGATACAACGGATGGCTAGACGATTACTTGGGGTGCTGTTGTTCTGGCTCGGTTCGATACCGGCCTGGGCCACTATGGATATCCATGTTGTTGCGCTGTTCAAGGACCGGGCAGTCGTCATGGTTGATGGCAAGCGCCATATATTGAGGACCGGAGAAGCCAGCCCGGAAGGTGTCAAGCTGGTTTCGGCGGACAGCGCGGGCGCCGTGTTCGAGTACCGCGGTAAACGTCTGGAAAGGCAGCTTGACGGGCGCGTGCGGGCGGCAGTGAAGAAAAGAGATACGGGTGACGATGTCCTGGTTTACCGTGACAGCGCAGGCATGTTCCTGACAGTCGGGAGTATTAACGGTCTGCCGGTAAAATTTCTGGTTGATACCGGCGCCACCTCAGTCGCAATGAACTCAGGTCAGGCCCGCCGGCTGGGTATCGATTTTCATGTGGATGGTGATCCGACCTACGTAAGTACAGCATCCGACGTGGTGAAAGCCTACAGGGTCAAACTGGATATCGTGAAAGTAGGTTCCATCCAGTTGCGCAATGTTACCGGAGTAGTTTTAGAGGGCGCCCAACCTACGGAAGTCCTGTTGGGAATGACATACCTGTCCCGTGTAGAGATAATTAACAAGGGCGACCGGCTGATTCTGCGTCGTAAGTACTGAATTCAGCGAATAAAAAACGAATTATTCGAGCACCTGAGCCATGTCAGATAAACGCATCTACTATCGAAAATTAACCTGGACAGATTTCATCACTATGCTCCTTAATCTGCCGGATATTTGCGTCGCATTCGGCCTGCGTGCACTGATTGCGATACTGTTCGTTACGACTGCAATCAGCCAGGCTACGGCAGGAAATGTTGATGTTATCAAGCTTTACAAGGCTAACTGTGCAGAATGTCACGGTGACAAGCGTCTTGGCGGGATGGGGCCGGCCCTGTTACCCGGAAATCTTCAACGCCTTGGTCACGAGGCAGCCGTTGAAGTCATCGGCAGCGGCCGTGCAGCCACCCAGATGCCGGCCTTTAACGGGAAACTGAGCGAAGCGGAAATCAGGGCACTCGCCGAGTACGTGTATACCCCGCCCGAAGTCCCGCCGATCTGGGGCTTGTCCGAGATAAACGCCAGTCACATTATTTACTACCGGGAGGGCGAACTTCCGGATAAACCGGTCTTCGAAGTGGACGACCTGCTCAACCTGTTCCTGGTGGTGGAGCTTGGTGATCATCATGTGACCCTGCTGGATGGTGATCGTATGGAGCCCATCCACCGCTTCAAGTCACGTCGTGCGCTGCACGGGGGGCCCAAGTTTTCGCCAACCGGCCGTTTTGTCTATTTCGCTTCGCGTGATGGCTGGATCAGTAAATACGATATCTATAACCTCAAGCTGGTAGCCGAGATCCGTGCCGGTATCAATACCCGTAACCTGGCCGCGTCGGCCGACGGCCGTTATGTCATGGTTGCAAATTATCTGCCGCATACCCTGGTATTGCTGGATGCCCGTAACCTGGAACCCATCAAACTTTATGCTGTTAAAGATGCTTCAGGCAAGACTTCGCGTGTCAGCGCGGTCTATACGGCGCCGCCGCGCCACAGTTTTATCGCCGCGCTCAAGGATATCCCGGAAGTCTGGGAGATTTCCTACGCAGATGAGCCACCCGTGGGTTTCGGCAACTGGGTGCATGATTACAATAAGGAATCCGGCGAGAATCCCAGGCCGGCACCGTTCCCGGTGCGCCGTATCCGGGTTAACGATTACCTGGATGATTTTTTCTTCGACCCGGACTATACAGTGCTGATCGGTGCTTCGCGCGGAGGCAAGGGGCAGGTGGTGAACCTGGATGTGGGCCGGGTCGTGGTGGATGACCTGGGTCTGTCGGGTATGCCACACCTGGGTTCGGGTATCACCTGGGAATACCAGGGCAGGCAAGTGCTGGCAACACCAAACCTCAAGGAAAGCAGTGTCAGTGTTATCGATATGAAGACCTGGAAGACGATCAAGCGTATCAAGACGCTGGGCCCCGGCTTCTTCATGCGCAGTCATGAGAACACACCCTATGCCTGGGTGGACGTCTTTTTCGGACCCAACAAGGATGTCGTACACGTCATCGACAAGCGTACCCTGAAGATCGTAAAGACACTGCGACCGGCGCCTGGAAAGACCGCTGCACATGTGGAGTTCACCCGGGATGGAAAATACGCCTTGCTGAGTATCTGGGATACTGACGGCGCTGTGGTGGTCTACGACGCGGCAACCCTTGAAGAGGTCAAGCGCCTGCCCATGAACAAGCCTTCGGGCAAATATAACATTTACAACAAAACCCGCTACTCAGCGGGCACCAGCCACTGACGGGGTCCGGGTTAGCCCACCTTCACCTTACACTCCTGTAAACCCTTGACCTATGTCAAGGACAGCAAAAACAGCCACCCCCAATATGAGTCCATAAAACCGGGACCGAGGGGCGTGCATCACGGCCGCCGGGCATTCAGGAGGCGTCGTTTGGGAAAACCGGCAAAAATCTATCTGGTGGGTGCGGGACCCGGTGATCCGGACCTGCTCACGGTAAAAGCCCAGCGTTTGATCCAGACGGCGGACACGGTTGTCTATGACCGGCTGGTGTCGCGTGAAATCCTCAACCTGATACCCGATTCGGTATCGCGTGTGTACGTCGGCAAGGTGACCAATCGCCATACACTCAGCCAGCAGGAAATCAACGCGCTGCTGGTGAAACTGGCCAGGAAGCATCAGCGTGTGGTGCGTCTGAAGGGCGGAGACCCTTTCATTTTCGGCCGCGGCGGTGAAGAGGCGCTGGCACTGGCACGCAACGGTATACTTTTTGAAGTGGTGCCGGGGATTACCGCCGCGCAGGCTTGCGCCGCTTATGCGGGTATACCTCTGACCCATCGCGGCCTCGCCCGGGGCGTGCAATTCGTGACCGGGCATTGCAAGGACAACGAGGCGTTGGTGCTTGATCCGGCGGCATTGTCGGATACCGGGCAGACATTGGTGATCTATATGGGCCTCGCCCACCTGCCGCAGATTGTTTGCGATCTTGTTGATGCCGGTCGGTCCGCAGATACCCCGGCAGCAGTTATCGAGCGCGGTACCACACCACGCCAGCGACATATCGTTACGACCCTCGGCGAATTGCCGCAGGTTGTTGAACAACAGACCATTTTATCGCCAGCCATATTGATTATCGGGCCGGTCGTTACCCTGGCGGAGGAGCTGGAGTGGTTTATGCCCTGGGCGCAGGAAGTGGAACTCAAATATGCCTAGGACGCTTGTGTTTCTCGCTCTGTGCGCATTAGCAACGTCTACCACGGCGGCAGCTGTCAGTGCGGAGCGCCAGACCGAGTTACGCGATCTTGTCCACCAGGACTGTGGCGCCTGCCACGGCATGCGCCTGACCGGTGGACTGGGTCCGGCACTAACGTCACAGGCATTGCAAGGCAAGAGTCATGATTTCCTGTTTGTGACCATCAGCGAAGGACGGCCCGGAACACCCATGCCGCCGTGGCGAACGCAGCTTACCGAACAGGAAATCAACTGGATCGTCGATTACCTGAAGACGCCGGAGGAAAGCCCGTGAGATCTTTCCTTGTGGCGGTCTTCACCTTCCTTTTTATTGCCGGTGCTGCGGCCGCAGAGTTGCGTGGCACGGGTGATCTCGGTGTGGTGATAGAACGCGCCAACGGCAAGCTGCTGGTCGTGGAGCACAGCGGTAACAGCCGTCTGGCCGAGGTCGAAGGACTCGGCGACCTGTCCCACGCGACCGTCGTATTTTCACGCGACGAGCGTTACGCCTATGTGTTCGGTCGTGATGGCGGCCTGACCAAAGTCGACATTCTGAAGGGCCGCATCGTGAAGCGGGTGATGCAGGCCGGTAACAGCATTGGTGGTGCTATCTCCCAGGATGGAAGGTGGGTTGCTGTTTCCAACTATGAACCGGGCGGGGTGCGGGTGTTCGATGCCGCTACGCTGGAGATGGTGGCTGATGTACCCGCTGAGTATGCTCCGGGCAAGTTTTCCAAAACGGTGGGTCTGGTGGACGCGCCCGGCAATCAGTTTGTTTTCAGCCTGTACGACGGTGACCAGATCTGGCTTATGGATATGGCGGATCCGCATAAACCCCGCATTAAACGTTTCGAAAATATCGGCAGGGCCCCTTACGATGCCCTGATTACACCGGACGGGCGTTATTACATCGCCGGCCTGTTTGGCGAGGACAGTATGGCGCTGCTGGACCTATGGCACCCGGAACAGGGCGTACGGAAAATACTCAAGGGGTATGCCGCACACGAAGAAAAATTGCCGGTATACAAAATGCCCCACCTCGAAGGCTGGGCGATGGCAGGTGACGAGGCTTTCGTGCCTGCCGTGGGCCAGCACAAGGTGCTGGTGATGAATGCTGGCAGCTGGCAGCAGCAGGCAGCGATTGATGTGCACGGCCAGCCAATATTCGTTATAGCGCGACCCGACGGTCGCCAGGTGTGGGTGAACTTCGCTTATCCGGACAATGACACGGTGCAGGTCATCGATGTCGAGTCCCGTCGCATTATAAAAACGCTGAAGCCCGGTAAAGCGGTACTGCACATGGAATTTACCCCGCGTGGCGAGAATGTCTGGCTATCGGTACGTGACGAGAACCGTATCGACGTTTATGACACCAGTACCCTGAAGCGTGTGAAGTCGCTTCAGGCAAATAAACCGAGCGGCATTTTTTTTACTGACCGCGCACACAAGATCGGGTTGTGACCATGGAAGCAATGGTTGAAAAACTGCTCAATGATTTCCAGCGTAATTTCCCGCTGGAGCCGATGCCGTTTGAGCAGATCGCGCAGCGCCTGAATACCAGCTCCGAGCAAGTGCTGCAAACGCTGAAAGACTTGCAGAAAAGAGGTGCCGTAAGCCGTGTCGGGCCCGTGTTCCAGCCCAACACAGTGGGTGCCAGTACTCTGGTCGCCATGTCGGTAGCGGCCAGCCAGCTGGACCGTGTTGCTGCAATCATCAACCAGTTTCCCCAGGTCAATCACAACTACGAGCGTGAACACCATTACAATCTGTGGTTTGTAGTCACAGCCGAAAACGTTTCGGCACTGGGCACAACGCTCAGGGAGATTCAACTGGAAAGTGGACACCGGGCGCTCTCGTTACCGCTGGTCAGGAATTATCACATTGACCTGGGTTTCCACATGAACCTTGATCGCCAACATGATATTGCTGTGGTATCGGATGGCTGCGATGAGCCCGAAATTCATTTTGAACGTGAAATGTTGCTGGGTGATGCAGAGGGTCTCATTGAAGTTATTCAGGCCGGTTTGCCACTGGTTGCACGGCCGTATCAGGCCATCGCAAATCGCCTGGGTTATTCCGAACAGGCTGTGATCGACAAGCTGCGCAACATGATCGATGCCGGCATCATCAAGCGGCTTGGGGTTGTGGTACGTCATCACGAACTGGGTTATCACGCCAACGCCATGGTGGTGTGGGACGTGCCCGGTGAACAGGTCGATAAACTGGGGCACCAGCTCGGGCAGCAGGATTGTGTGACCTTGTGCTATCAGCGGCCGCGGCGTCTTCCGGACTGGCCGTATAACCTGTTCTGCATGGTACATGGCCGAGACCGTGATGATGTGCTGGCCTGTATTGCGCGTATGGTGGACGGGCTTGGTCTGGATGTGATTCCGCACACGGTTTTGTTTAGCCGAAAGCGTTTCAAACAGCGTGGTGCGCGATACCGGGGGCATCTCAATGGATGAGCTTGACCGCCGCATCATCAACCGGTTGCAGGGCGGTTTTCCAGTCTGCGAGTGCCCGTTTCTGGAAGCGGCGGAGCTGCTGGGTACTACGGAAAGTGAACTGATAGCGCGGATACAGTGCATGCTGGACGATGGACGGTTGACGCGTTTCGGTCCCCTGTATCACGCCGAGAATATGGGTGGTGCCCTGAGTCTGTGTGCCATGAAAGTGCCCGCCGGAAGCTTTGATGAAAGGGCGGAGCAGGTCAATGCGTTCCCTGAGGTCGCGCATAACTACCAGCGCGATCACGAGTTGAACATGTGGTTTGTGCTGGCGACGGAAACACCGGAGCAGCTTGATGAGTGTCTGCACGAGATCGAAAAAACTACCGGCCTGCCGGTGATAAACCTTCCCAGAAAGGAAGAATTCTACGTCGGGCCGCACTTCAAGGTGTAACGCATGAGTATGAGTGCTGATGATCTGGTACAGCTGGACAGACGCATCGTATTGGCAACCCAGGCCGGGCTGCCACTGGATGCCCGACCCTACCACCGGCTGGCCTCTGAGCTGGGCGTGGAACCCGATGTAGTGATGGAGCGTTTCCGCATCATGCTGGATGACGGGCGTATCCGGCGTATCGGCGTGGTGCCAAACCATTACCGGCTGGGCTACTCGGTTAATGCCATGTCAGTCTGGGATGTGCCGGATGGAAATATAAAGGCGATTGGCAAAAAGGTCGGCGCGCTGGATATAGTCAGCCATTGTTACCACCGGCCCAGGCACCCGCCCGACTGGCCCTACAACCTGTTCGCCATGGTGCATGGACATAGCCAGGAAGAGGTGCGCTACAAGATTGAGCGGATTGCGCGACTACTGGGCGATAAGGTTCGCCGGCACGACGTGTTACTCAGTACACGCATCCTGAAAAAGACAGGATTGAGAATCGGCAACTAGTCATGTTCCGGCTATCACAATATATGCAGGAGCTGAAAACGCCGCTGACCAACCCTCAGCGACGTACCCCTCCGGGGCCGGTGGTCATCTGGAACCTGATTCGCCGCTGCAACCTGACCTGCAAGCACTGTTATTCCATTTCTGCCGATATCGATTTCCCGGGCGAGCTGAACACACGGGAAGTGTTCGATGTTATGGACAATCTGCGCGCGTTCGGGGTGCCGGTACTGATCCTGTCAGGCGGCGAACCCCTGTTGAGGCCGGACATCTATGACATCTCGCAGCGTGCAAAGGACATGGGTTTCTATGTCGGATTGTCCACCAACGGTACCCTGATCGATGAGCAAAATATTGGCCGGATCGCCGCGCTGGGTTACGACTATGTGGGGATCAGCATTGACGGTATCCGCGAAACCCATGATCGTTTTCGCCGGAAGCAGGGCGCCTTCGACGCTTCCATGCACGCCATCAGGTTATGCCGAAACGCCGGTATCAAGGTGGGTATGCGTTTCACACCGACCCGGGATAATGTGCAGGAACTCCCCCTGTTGCTGGATCTCATGGACAAGGAGGATGTCAACAAGCTATACGTATCGCACCTGAACTACGCCGGGCGCGGTAACCGCAACCGGCGGTCGGATGTTGTGCATAAAACCACCCGCTCGGTTATGGATCTTTTATTCGATGCCTGCTGGTCCGACATTCAGGTGGGTCGCCGGCGTGAATTTGTCACTGGCAATAACGATGCGGACGGTGTTTATCTGCTGCAATGGGTGAAGCGCAATGTCCCGCAACAGTATGGGTACATGCACCAGCGCCTGACCCAGTGGGGCGGGAATTCGTCCGGTGTGAATATTGCCAACATTGACAATCTTGGTAACGTCCACCCGGACACCTTCTGGTGGAATTACAATCTTGATAATGTGAAAGAACGGCCATTCTCTGAAATCTGGATGGATACCCGTGATCCGCTGATGGCGGGCCTGAAAGCTTCACCCCGTCCCCTGAAAGGGCGTTGCCGGGTGTGCAGATACCAGGATATGTGTGGCGGCAACACCCGGGTGCGTGCCTTCCAGCTCACCGGTGATCCCTGGTGGGAAGATCCCGCCTGTTATCTGGATGATGAAGAGCTGGGCATCTGCGCAGCGGACTATGCGCATGACAAGCCGGAAGATATGGCACTGGAAACGCGCGTCATCCGGCATGCCGGTTAAATAAAGCCTTTATCCCGGGAATCGAGGTTATTACCTGAATCGCCCCGTCCTCTGTAATTCAGCCGATATCCCTGAGTGGTGTCTATACGGTGTAAGCAGACCTTCGGTTTCAGTCGTTGAACTGGCACAATAGGCTAATGGCTTCTTTGACCGTCCTTACCGAACACGGGTTATTCATCCTGCAAAGGGAATTTGCATGTTAATTAACAAGGAGAAGTTGAAAATGAAAGACGAAATTATTATTTATCAGGAAAAAGGGCAGCTGGTCGAGGTGCGATTAGATAGTGCCCAGGATACTGTCTGGTTAAGCCAAAAACAGATGGCCAAGCTATTTAGTAAAGATGTTCGCACTGTTAATGAGCATATCAAGAATCTATTTGCGGAAGGTGAGTTGGAGCGTGAGCCAACTATCCGGGATTTCCGGATAGTTCGACAAGAGGGTGCGCGACAAGTTACGCGCGAAATCGAACACTATAATCTAGATGTTATTATTTCCGTAGGTTACCGTGTTAAATCCCAGCAGGGTACACGCTTTCGCCAGTGGGCCACCCGCGTATTGCGCGAGCACCTGACCCAGGGCTGGACCCTTAACCAGCAGCGCTTCGAGGCCAATGCAAACGAACTGGAAGCGGCGCTTGCGCTGGTTCGCAAGGCGGCGCAGAGTCCGACGCTCAGTAGCGACGGTGGTCGTGGATTGGTGGAAATCGTTTCCCGATATGCCCAAACTTTCCTGTTGCTGCAACGCTACGATGAAGGGCTACTGACCGAACCCTACGTCCAGGCCGGTGGTCAGTTGCCTTCGGTCAAAGAGGCTCGTGCTGCGCTAGCCGGTTTGAAGGCTGAATTGATCGCCCGTGGCGAAGCGACAGCGCTGTTTGCACAAGAGCGTGAGGATGGGTTGGCCTCCTTGCTCGGTAATCTGGATCAGTCGGCTTTTGGTAAACCGGCCTATCCCTCTATCGAGGCCAAGGCGGCCCACCTGCTCTATTTCATCATCAAAAACCATCCGTTTACCGATGGCAACAAGCGCAGCGGTGCCTATCTGTTCGTCGATTTTCTTAATCGCAACGGGCGCCTGTTCGGAAGAGACAAGCAGCCGGTCATCAATGACATTGGCTTGGCCGCATTGACCCTGCTGGTGGCGGAGTCGAACCCGGTCAACAAGGGAACCATGATTCGTCTGATAATGAATATGCTAACCGTGGGAGTCGTTAATTAATCAGGGGTCCCTTAGGTTAAAACTTTTGAGTTCACGGTTTATCGTTTTGACGCGCTGGGTTTTCGCGTTTTACGTACTTTGGGCCGAATACAGCTCAGCTGTGAGGCTGCAATGGCATTTTTTACCACGTCGATGACCTTGGGTCGCGGGAACGTTGCCCGCCATGCTAATGCCACCACGCGGCAGGGAGACGGGTTTGAAAAGCGACGGATGGCCAGCAGACGCTGGGAGTAGCGGTCCGCACCTGCAGCGGTGCAGGGCAGTACGGTAAGGCCCATGCCAGAGGCAACCATGTGGCGGATGGTTTCCAGTGAACTGCCCTCGGCGGTATATACCGGGTTGCTCTCGCGGGTCGCTTTGGGTGCGCAGGCCGGGCAGGCCTCGATAACCTGGTCGCGGAAGCAATGACCGGCACCCAGCATCAGGATGGTTTCGTCCTCCAGGTTTTTGCAGCGCAGGGTCTTCCGCGCTGTCAGCGGATGAGAGGCGGGCAGCAGGATCACGAAAGGCTCTTCGTACAGGGGCAGGGTAAGGATATTCGGTTCGTCGAATGGCAGTGATATTACGATGACATCCAGATCCCCCTGCTTGAGTTTTTCCGCCAGTGCCGCGGTGTAGTTTTCCTCCACGATAAGCGGCATCTTTGGCGCACGTTCGTTCAGGTTTGGAATCAGGTCGGGAAACAGGTAGGGGCCAATGGTGTAAATTGCGCCGATACGCAGCGGGCCGGCCAGCTGGTCGCTTTCGGCACTGGCAACCTGGCGCACTGACTGAACGGCTTCCAGTGCCTGTTGTGCCTTTTCCACTACACGTTCGCCGGCAGGTGTCACCCTGACTTCGTGACTGGCACGCTCGAACAGTACCACCCCGAGCTCTTGTTCCAGTTTTTTTACCGCTACGCTCAATGTCGGCTGGCTGACAAAGCAGGCGGCAGCGGCGCGACCGAAATGACGTTCATGCGCAAGCGCGACCACATAGCGCAATTCTGACAGGTTCATCAAAGACTCCTATCGATAGACGCTGGCTATTACAACACCTGGCAAATGCAATTGGCAACATTGCAAGACCCCGTCTAGGCTTCTTGTCGAGTCAACGGAGGGTTACCAATGATGATAAAACTTGCCATTGCGCTGCTGTTTACCGGGGTGGCGGGCAGTCTGTCAGCCGCGCCACTGGGCCTGCCACCGGTGCCGATACCGGAAAATAATCCACAGACAGCTGCTAAGATCGCGCTGGGCGACAAGTTGTTTCACGATGCCCGTTTCAGTGCCGACGGTAAGGTGAGCTGTTCGACCTGCCACTCACAGGCAAAGGCGTTTACCGATAATCTGCCGGTCTCAAAGGGTTTCAACGGCCTGACCGGGACCCGCAATGCGCCGACGGTGATTAACGCTGCCTACATGAAGACACTATTCTGGGACGGCCGGGAGCCGGATCTGGAGGGCCAGTCAAAGCAACCACCCATCAACCCGGTTGAAGGCGGTCTGCCGGACCACAAACCGCTGCTGGCCGTTATCCGCAAGGACCGGGATTACGTAAGGGCATTCAGGGGTGTGTTTGGTGTTGCTGCCGATGCGATCAGTATGGATCACGTTGCCATGGCCATTGCGAGTTTCGAGCGCACCATCGTGGCCGGCGATTCGCCTTTTGATCGCTATTACTACGCCGGTGACAAAAAGGCGATGACTGCGGCGCAGATCCGTGGCCTGGCCATCTTTACCGGAAAAGGGCGTTGTGTGTCCTGTCATACCATTGAGCAGACACAGGCGTTGTTTACGGATAACCGTTTTCACAATATCGGTATCGGGTTCAAAAAGATCCATGGCAGGGAGGCGCAGACTGCCGAACAGTTCCTGCGGGCCAAACGCAAGGGCGCTGATGTGGATGTCACGGTGCTGACAAAGCAAACCATGTCAGAGCTGGGGCGTTTCGCAGTGACGGAAAACATTACCCAGGTGGGCGCTTTCAAAACGCCGACCCTGCGCAACGTCGACAAGACCGAACCCTACATGCACGACGGCAGTCTTGCGACGCTGGAAGAAGTGGTTGATTTTTACAACAACGGTGGACGCGTGAAGGAAACCGATCCGGTGTCCGGCTTTCTCAGTGGCGGTATTCGCCCGCTGGGTCTGAGCAAGGGCGAAAAGAAGGATCTGGTCAAGTACATGGAAGCGCTGACCAGCCCCGATCTTGAACGGTTCACGAAACGCTGAGGAGAGTACCATGCATGATAACAGTCGTCGAAAATTTCTGAAACAGGGTGGCGCGCTGCTGGCTGCCGGTACGCTCTCCATCAGCGTGGTCGAGCTGGCATTTGGTAAAGGCAGTGAAGACAGGTTCACCTTTGCCTATATTTCCGATTCGCACATCACCCAGATCAAGGGTAACAGGTTTGTGCGCAACTGGGATCGCGGTTTGATTCGTGCGGTGGCGGAAGCCAACCTGCTGGATCCACGCCCGGACTTCGTGTTCTATGGGGGCGATATCGCCCAGCTGGGCAAGCCCGAGGAGATTGATCACGGCCTGGAGATGCTCGCCGGTCTGCGTGGCAAGGTTCACTATGTGATGGGCGAGCACGACTACTACCTCGATCTCGGTGACTACTGGCGCAAGCAGCTGGGGCCGGATCACTACAGCTTCGATCACAAGGGTGTGCACTTCGTGGTGCTGAACAGCATTCTCACCCACGAGAACTGGATGCACCGCAAGTGGGATTCCGGCATGGATCGCATGAAGCAGATGGCGCGGCTTGATAACCCGAATGGCCAGCCCTTCATGGTCGGTGATACCCAGCGTGACTGGTTGAAGAAAGACCTGGAAAAGGTCAGCAAGAACACCCCGATTGTGGTGTTTTCACACTCACCGTTGCAGAAGATCTACAAGGGCTGGAATTTCTGGACCGATGATGCCGAGCAGGTACAGGCGCTGCTCAAGCCGTTTGACAAGGTGACCGTATTGTACGGGCACGTTCACCAGATCCAGACCAACCAGATCGGTAATATCAGTTTCCAGTCGGCGATGGCGACCGCGTGGCCCTGGCCGTATCCCGCGACTTACAAACAACAGGCCAGCTACATGCCAAAGTTGACTGTTGACATGAACCGCGCCGATCCTTTTTTTGAGCGCGATGCGACCGGTTGGCAGTTTATCGATGTGCACAGCGGCCGGGTGGACGTGAATTACCTGCTGCCGGACAACACCAACCGCACCGTGGCGTTTGATGAGAAGGCCGGACATCCCGTTGATACGAAGTACCAGGCCGAGGTAAATCGTATTCCACCCCAGAAGCATTATTGAGCAGAGGAGCCACTGATGACATACAGAAAAACATACCGTACCCTGCTGGCTGCCGCGTCTATGTTGATGGTGGTGCAGACAGCGCCGGTGCAGGCCGACGAATTCTCAGATGAAGACCTGGCGCGCTGGCAACAGGAATACCTGTCGGTGGTCGGTCAGGGCGATAAGCTGTTCCACGGCGGACTGTCCAGTAAAAACACCGTATCCTGCGATCAGTGTCATCCCAACGCCGCTAACACGCACCCGGAAACCTACCCGAAGTTTCAACGACAACTTGGACGCGTGGTTGCGCTATGGGAGATGATCAACTGGTGTATCCAGAATCCGCTGGAAAGCGAACTGCTGGCCGCGGATGATCCGCGCATGATTGCCTTGCAGGCGTATATCGTCGAGGAACGCAGGGGTGCAGTGCTGGAACCCGGAAAACACTAGGGGAGCGCCAAGCCCCCGTTTTTCCCTACCGTCAGAATTTTCGGATATAGAAATGATATTCCCCGTTTGCCTCAGAAGTCTCGACCAATTCATTACCCGACTGTTTACAAAAAAGCGGGAAGTCGTTGGCGGATCCAGAATCGGTTGCGATGATGTGCATCACCTGTCCGGGTTGAAGATCCCGCATCCCTTTTTTTGCTTTTAGGATGGGCAGAGGGCAATTAAGGTTACGTGCATCGATTTCACAATCTGCTTTGGTTGCTACATTAGGCATAAAAATCCCCCCTGGGAGGTTTATATGGCACATCAATGGTGACTGATGCGTATTTCGTTACCTTCAGCTCGCTATATCGGTCGAATACCCGGTTACTTTACCTCACTATTCCGAGGATTGATCAGTGCCGGCAGATCGTCAATTTAATCCAGCGCCGGTCCCAGAATGAACTCTACAGGTTCAAAACCGTGGTCTTCCAGGCTTGCGGCTATCTCTTCCCACGCATAATCCGGATTATCTTCCTCTATATTTGCGATGAGGCCGGTTACGTGGCGGTAAGCTTCGTGTTGTTCGAATTCATCGGGGACGCGAACCAGCCGGATATCGGTGGCCTGGCTGGCCGGTAAGATCATGAGTACATCGCTCATAAGAGGCTCCAGATATCTTTGTTAACCGCAAGTCACGGATGTACCGGGGTTACGGTGGGTGTCAGTAAATGATAGAGATTAACGACTGCCAGTAACAGCAGTGCAGCCATTGCATTGTGGGCTGTCACCAACAGCAGAGGCAGTTCGGTGAGTACTGCTGTCATACCCAGTCCTGCCTGTACTATCAGAAAAACAAGTATGCTGATGGCTGTGTTGCGCAGACGGTTGTTCTGCTTCAAAGCCCTGAGGGCCAGCCAGCCGAGGTACAGGAGTGTGAACAGCGCGCCCAGTCGGTGTGCCATGTGCACGGTTTTCTGCATGCTGCCGGTGATAACCCTGCCCTGATCATCCGTGCCAAGCGCATTGAACAGGTCGAAGCCGTGCACGAGATTGGTGATGGATGCCCAGTCACCGTTGCAACCGGGTAACGTTGTACAGGACGGTCCGGCAAAATCAGCACTGGTGACAGCGCCCAATGCTATCTGCACAGTCACGACCAGCAGGCCCAGCAGTGCCCAGGGCTTTAATGCCGTCGCTGCATGGTCGCTGGTATCTACGACTTCCACCGCGCGCTGGCTCATCCACCACAGCAATGCGAGCATTGTCATACCGCCGAGCAGGTTGCCAAATGTGACGGCCGGTATATCCGGTGATGGCGTGCTGACTCCCAGAACTGACAGAAATACGGTCAGGGCGAAGACTAACAGCGGCACGCCAGGGCCAACACCGCGCGGGCGTCCTCCACGCAGGGACAGGTAGGTGATGGCAACAACAACCAGGCCCAGCAGACTCGCCGTAAAGCGGTGTACAGCACCGGCAGTGGTGTTCGGTACCAGGCCATGGTCACGGGTAGCAGGGAGTTGTCCAAAACAGCCCGGCCAGTTTTCGCAACCCAGGCCGATGCTTTCAAGGCGCAGGTAGGCACTCAACAGGACAGCTGCCAGTGTCAGTACTAATGCCAGAAAAACAAGAGAGGTGTAAAGGATGCCGGTTTGTGTTCTGTCTGTCATAGGCCGGGCGCTGTCGTTGCGGGTACGGGGTTCCTGTTTAATACACAGGCTGGATGCAAATGTCAAAAAAGCAGGCTGGTGGTTTTATTTTCTAATCGTTATAGTCCCTTGTCAGCATTAAAGACAGTATTTTGCAGTTGTCGGTTTCCATCGAGTGAGCAGTTAAATCCATTATGCATGAAGATTACATATTAGTTGTGCCCACCGGAAGTCGTCGTCGCCTGGGCATGGGCTGGCTGTGGCTGGGAGTAGTGGCGCTATTAGGTTCGGGTCTGTTTTCCCTGCTGCTGGTACTTTCCCGGACGCCGTATATCCAGGATATCATTCCATGGATTGATTTTTTTCATACCGCGCTGGTTGTACATGTGGACCTGTCGGTGCTGGTCTGGTTTCTGGCTTTTGGTGGTGTGCTCTGGAGTCTTAATTCCACCCCGCGTTTCATGGCGCTCGGCTGGTCTGCGCTGGTATTTGCCGGGCTGGGTGCTGCGCTTGTGTTTGTGGTGCCATTTCTGGGGCCCGGCAACCCGCTCATGAGCAACTATATCCCGGTATTGCAGACACCTTTATTTACAGTAGCATTACTGGGGTTTGGTTTTGGTATAAGCCTGCTCGTATTGCGTAGCATGGTCGCTAATCCACGGGTCGGGATGCGCATGGAAGGGGCGGGCGCATTGCGCTTTGGTTTGAATACCGCGGCCGTGTCGGCTGCAATGGCCGTATTGGCTTTTGCCTGGTCATACCTGGCGATCCCCGACTCTATGACGGGGAAAGCGTATTTCGAACTGCTTTTCTGGGGTGGCGGCCATATGCTGCAATTCACCTATACCCTGCTTATGCTGGTAGCCTGGCTGTGGCTGGCATCTGTCTCCGGTGTTCGCTTGCCACTGAGCCCGCGGGTAGTGCTGATTCTGTTTGTATTCGGGCTGGTGGCCGTGTTTATGGCGCCGCTGATCTATTATTCCTACGCGGTTACCTCCGCTGAACACATTAAGCTGTTTACCTGGCTCATGGCCTATGGCGGCAGCCTGGCGCCGGTACCTCTGAGTCTGGCGGTATTTTATGGCCTGCTGCGGAGTTCCCCGGTATCCGGACCACAACTGCCTTTGCGTTCAGCCCTGTGGACCTCCATGATTCTTTTCGGTATCGGAGGCGGTATCGGTTTCTTGATCCACGGCAGTAACGTTACTATTCCTGCGCATTATCATGGCTCCATCGTGGGCGTTACGCTGGCCTTTATGGGCCTGACGTACGATTTGCTGCCACGCCTGGGCTATGCCCGGCCAAACACGAGGCTGGCCACCATACAGCCCTATATCTATGGCGGTGGTCAGCTGTTACACGTACTGGGGCTGGTGTGGTCGGGTGGCTACGGTGTGCAGCGCAAGGTGGCAGGTACAGAGCAGGCGCTTGACGGTATGGAAAAGATTGTTGCCATGGGATTGATGGGCTTCGGGGGGTTGATCGCTATCATTGGCGGCTTGCTATTCCTGGTGATCGTATTGGTGGTTATGTTTAAAGGATCCCGGGCGCAGAAGGACGCAGCCTGATGCCACAATCACAATCCCCGCGCAGTTTGCTAACGATGGCTGAAACCGGGGGACAAAACGATAACGCTGTTACAGGCATTCCGGAGCCGGCCCCGGGTGCGGAGGCAGCAGCGATCCATGATGGGCGCGAAGATTTAACGGCTTTCTTTACCGTGGGGGTGATCGTTGATGTATTACTGGTGACGGCCTTCCTGTACTGGGCCGTTGGGCAATGGCGTAAGACGAAGAAATAGTTGACCGGTTGATTTAAATCAAGGACAGGAGAACCTGGTTGGCGTCTGATCGAATGGGTTGCTGACGGGTCTTCGTACAGAGTGCCGGATTCACCTATGATGAATCATCCATTCGCTATTTTTCACCGGTATTTTTTCCGTGCACCGGTGTGGTTCGCCGTATGGGTGCTGGTTGTTACCGGAGCGATTAATACGGCTTGCGCCGACCCTGTTCACGATCTGGCTATGAAGTATTTTCCGCAGGCAGACCGGGTCGGGGAATTTGAAGGTGAGCCACTCGCCGCACCGGTCCATGCGGGTGAGCGGTTGCTGGGCTATGTGCTGCGTACCACGGACATTGCGCCCATCCCGGCCTATTCCGGGCAGCCGATTACCCTGCTCGTCGGTATTGGCCTTGATGGCCGGATCAGCGGCCTTGAGATCATAAAACACTCTGAACCCATACTGGGTGCCGGGGTCTCTGAGAGAGATCTGAGGCGCTATGTTGATCAGTATCACGGTATATCGGTACGTGAACGGGTAAAAATGGGCGGTGCACAGCGCGCAGGCTATGTGACAATAGATGGGATTACCGGTGCCACCATTACCGCGATGGTCATGAACGCAACGGTTATGAAATCCGTCAAAAAAGTCGCTAAGTCACGCGGCATACCTTTGTCCGCCGGTGTGCCGGTGCAGACAGATGGGCATGCTGCATCACCGGCAGGCCGGCAAACTCCGGCCTGGTGGCTGGGTGAGACAAGCGAGCCTTTCTGGGTATTTGCGTGGCATGAGCGCGCGTGGCAGATAGCGGTGTTGTCTGTCGCGCTCGGTATTCTGGTTTTTATCCTGCTGTTCCAGGACTGGCTGACCCGCCGGCCGAAGCTGTTGCGGTATATCCGTATCGGCTACCTGCTTTTCACCCTGTTTTTTATTGGTTGGTACACACTCGCCCAGCTTTCAATTATTCACGTGTTGACCTTTATCAATTCCATTCTGCACCAGTTCAGCTGGGAGGCGTTCCTTGTCGACCCCCTGATATTTATTTTATGGGGGTTTGTGGCGTTGACACTGCTGTTGTGGGGGCGCGGCGTGTATTGCGGCTGGCTGTGTCCGTTCGGTGCTTTGCAGGAATTGATTCATAAACTCGCCCAGCGTTTAAAAATCCCTGACCACCAGTTTTCGGCGGTCGTACACGAGCGGCTGACGGCAGTAAAATACGTCATCTTTGTCGCGCTGTTCGGTCTATCGCTGCAATCCATCGGCTACGCGGCCAGGGCCGCCGAAGTGGAGCCATTTAAAACGGCCATTGTGGTGCACTTCAACCGGGGCGGTATTTTTCTTGTCTATGCCCTTGGGTTGCTTGTGATCGGAGTATTCAACCGCAAGTTCTTCTGTAAGTACCTCTGTCCACTCGGGGCGGCTCTGGCGATTCCGGCGCCGCTGCGAATCTTTGACTGGCTGCGGCGGCGCAAGGAATGTGGCCGGCCCTGCCAGATCTGTGCCAGGCAGTGTGAGGTACAGGCCATTCGGCTTACCGGTGAAATTAACCCCAACGAGTGTCACTACTGTCTGGATTGTCAGGTGACTTACTGGGACGATCGTCAGTGCCCGCCGCTATCGGAAAAACGCATCAGAAGAGAAAAAAGCAGGGCAGCGCTGGATAAAATGCGCGCCACACAGCCGAAAACCCCTGGTTCCCCGGAAAAATAGCGGTTTCCGCACCCCGTTGAATAATCAGCAGTCTTGACCTGGATCAATGTGAACACTGCCGATCCAAGTACCTTACGATGCAGGATTCAAAACCAGCCAGGGGGAATATTGAGATGGTGAATGTTATGGTATTACGTATCGCGCGTATCGCTGCTTTTGGCATGCTTTCCATTACCATGCTTGGTGCTCAGGCCGCCAGCGAATCTAAACACCCGGGAACGACGCCGGAAGAAATGCGCTACAAAGGCTCACCTATTCCAGAGCAACTCAAATCAAAAGATGTAGTAACCCCCGGTGCTCCGTTTCTGACAGAGGCGGAATTTACGAAGGCAAAGAAAATCTACTTCGAGCGCTGTGCCGGTTGTCACGGTGTTCTGCGCAAGGGTGCGACCGGCAAGCCGCTGACTCCCGATATTACCCTGCCCAAGGGTACCGACTACCTGAAAGTATTTATTGACTTCGGTTCTCCGGCCGGCATGCCGAACTGGGGGTCATCTGGCGCCCTCACGCCGGATGAAGTGACGCTCATGGCCAAGTACCTTCAGCACGAGCCTCCGATTCCACCCGAGTTCGGCATGAAAGAGATGAAGGCGAGCTGGAAATTACTGGTCGACCCGAAGCAACGTCCCAGGAAGAAGATGAACAACTACGACCTGGATAATATCTTCTCCGTAACGTTGCGCGATGCCGGCCAGGTTGCGCTGATCGATGGAGATACCAAAAAAATTATCACTATCATCGATACCGGTTATGCGGTACATATCTCGCGTTACTCTACGTCGGGGCGTTACCTGTTCGTCATTGGACGTGATGCCAGGGTTAACCTCATCGACCTGTGGATGAAGAAACCCGCCAACGTAGCCGAGATCAAGATCGGACTCGAAGCGCGTTCCGTTGAGACATCCAAGTACAAGGGCTACGAAGACAAGTACGCCATTGCGGGTGCCTACTGGCCGCCACACTACGTGATCATGGATGGCAATACCCTGGAGCCCCTGAAAGTTGTTTCCACCCGTGGCTACACAGTCGATACCCAGGAATATCATCCGGAACCGCGTGTGGCGGCCATTGTGGCTTCGCATGAGCATCCCGAGTTTATCGTCAACGTGAAGGAAACCGGTAAGGTGCTGATGGTCAACTACGAGGACATCAAAAACCTCAAGGTGACTACCATCGGCGCAGCGCGTTTCCTGCATGATGGTGGCTGGGACTCCACTAAACGTTACTTCATGACGGCCGCCAACAAGTCGAACAAGATTGCGGTTATCGATTCAAAGGAAGACAAGCTGACGGCCTTGATTGATGTCACCAAGATCCCGCACCCGGGCCGTGGTGCCAACCTGAAAGATCCGAAATACGGGCCGGTCTGGGTGACCAGTGCACTGGGCAATGATCATGTCACTGTGATTGGTACGGACCCGGTGAACCATCCCAAGAATGCCTGGAAGGTGGTGCGCATCCTCAAGGGCCAGGGCGGCGGCTCACTGTTTGTGAAGTCTCACCCGAAATCCAGAAACCTGTGGGTGGACTCGCCCTTGAACCCGGACAGCAAGATAAGCCAGACTGTGGCAGTGTATGACGTGGACCATCTCGATAAAGGCTATGAAGTCCTGCCAATTGCCGAGTGGGCCGGTATCAAGGGTGACGGACCCAAGCGCGTCGTTCAGCCGGAGTACAACAAGGCCGGTGATGAGGTCTGGTTCTCGGTCTGGAGCGGCAAGGAGCAGGAATCCGCGATTGTGATCGTCGATGACAAGACCCGCAAGCTGAAGAAGGTGATCAAGGACAAGCGCCTGGTCACACCGACCGGTAAATTCAACGAGTATAACACCATGCACGACGTCTACTGATCCGGTCTATACAGAAACCAGCGGGAAGGGGGTTATTATTCTCCTCTTCCCGTTTTTCTCAGTTCAGATATCCCACTTTCTGTTCGTCCTCGACATGTCGAATTCATCGAGTTGCCGTGAAATATCTTCGCGTTTGGCCTCCAGAATATGACTCGCCATGGGCAGAAAGATATCTTCTTCCTTTTCATGATGTTTTATCATCTGTTTTTCCAGGTGGACCAGGCATTCAAGAACGTGGTCCGAGTCCCTGGTTTTGATGACCCGCGACATATCCGTAACAAGACGTACGATGTGGTCGTGTTCTTCTCGCAGTGCGCCTGTCGGCCCCTGCGGCGCATGTGTCTCGGCTTCGTAGGCTGGATACAGTACCTCCTCTTCCAGGGCCATATGCCGTTTCAGGTGTGTGACCATTTTCCTGAACAGCAGATCGGCAGTCTTCCAGTCCTCGATTTCAATGGCTTCGGTACACCGGGAAAGGAGGTTCTCATACAGCGAGTGTTCGTGTACCAGCCAGTTTTCGGTGCTGCTCATTGATTCTGTCGCTCCGGAGATCGCATATCGTCCATGAGAATCCTCCGGGCCGGAGTAGTCAAGGGGGTAGAATTGTATTTGTAAGCTTAATTTACGAGAATACAGAGTGTCACGCAGGCTGTCAGGGAAACGATTCGCGGGAACCCATAGTCTGGCCGGGTTCGGAGAGCATAAACTAAGATGAAAAAATTCCTGACTAGTCTAACTGTGTCACTGCTCCTGCTGACCGGATGCAGTCAGGAGGGTGTACAGCCGCCAGCTGAAACAAGCGCATTTATTGAAGAGTTGAAGGCCGATGGCGTGGACGGGTCTCTGCTGGTAAGAGCACCTTTCAATGCGGATATGGAATACGTTGCGGAATATACCGTAGCAAGGTATGCGAGTACGCGTATTATTTCCCTGTTCAAATTCAAAGATGCTGAAAAAGCGCAAGTGAATCTGCAGAAATCCCTGACGAATGACAAACTATCCGGTCAGGCTGTCAATGGAAGGTTTGTTTTAGCGGTGACTTTTCATCCCCCGGACGAAGCGGCGGTGGAAAAAATAAAGGCGCTTTTCCTGGCGCACGAGTTTGAATGATGAAACGGACTCGCCTGCTGTTGGTGTTGTTTGCCCTGGCCGTTACGATTGCGCTTGTTGCGCTTCTGGTGATGCCGGAACGTAACGCAGCGCAGGACTGGGAAAAGCGCAAGCCCCGTTTCCAGGAAGCAGCGTTGCGGGCCGAGCCACTGATCCTGGCAATCAGCGCGTATACTTCCGCCATCGGACATTCGCCGACAGCGTTTGACGACATTGTTCCGGAGTATCTGGAAAAGCTGCCTGCTACCGGGCTACGAGGATGCGGCAGTTTCGAGTATCGGTCTCTCACGCATAAACTGGGGTCAATTGTGTGGTATGACCTGGGTTCGAGACAGGGTCGGCCCTGGTCCGGGCAGAGTAGATACAGTGATGGTGATCCTGATCACGCTATTCTGGCATTCGCCCTGGATGCTGAGGGGAAAATTACCAGCGCCCTGATCGACCGGATGCCGAAGGGCAGCGAACCGGAGGAATTCGAGTCAGCAGGCTGGAGGAAAAAGGAAAACCGCATCGGCATGGCGCTGGCACTGTCCGATACTTATCGGTTATACGGTATGCCCGCAGACGTGTTTGAATCCCTGCTGGGGCCACCCGACGGGAGCCGGCTTGTGCAGGGCGCAGCCTGGGAATTACGTATCAATTGTCCAACCGGATTGTTGAACCACGATGCTTTTGTTTACTGGCCCACACAGAAGTACCCGCAGCATTTGTATGGCGGGTACACAGAGCCCATTGGTGGATGGGTCTATGTCCACAGCTAGCACTCTGCCAAAGTTGTATTGATGAATATATTCACTTGTAGGAGCGGGCTTTGCCCGCGAAAAATTCGCCACCAAGGTGGCTCCTACATCCGTCAATGTTAATCGGAGGTACACCATGTTTGGTTTCAAGAGTTCCGCTGCCAAAGATGATTCGCATTGTCTATTGAAAGAAGTGGGTCTGGCAACGCTCAACAAACAGCACCTGCGCCTGGCGAGTTACGCCGTGGAATTCAGCCAGATCGTGGATGAGTTGTCGGCCCGGGAACCCGTCAATGAGGACTGGCGCCGTATTGACGCGTTGTTCAGCAAGATCACACGATTCGTAGCCACACATTTCTCGGAGGAAGAAGAGTTGATGCGCAAGTACGATTACCCGGACTATGTCGCACACAAGAAACTGCACGATAAATTCTCCGCCGAGATGCGCAAGATGCAGGCGGAGATCAATAACCGGAATATCAAGTTCAAAAAGAAAATGAGCAGCCTGCTCTGGGACTGGCTGTACCATCATATCAACGAGATCGATTACCGGTACAGGGAGTTCTTCCTGAGCAAGGGATTAAGCTAAGGAAACTCTGCTCAATTCGTCATACCGGCGAAGGCCGGTATCCAACTCATTGAAGCCACTGGATTCTGGCATGCGCCAGAATGACGGAAACCGAATTGATCAGAGTTTCCTTATGGACGCTCTGAATTAATCGCTGCTGGTCAGGTGTTTACCCAGGCCGATCAGCGATTCGACTGGTCGAGATATTTCACCCAGGTTATAAATACCCGAATGGAACGATGCTCCAACCGGTCTGTTTTCAGAATCTGTATTGATAGCAATATAAAGCGTGCCGCTGTTTCCCTCGCTATCGTTAAACCGGATTTCAGCACAGCGTCGATTGCCGCAGGCAACAGGTGCGTCCGGCCATATCACCATACTGCGAGGCGGCAGTACGGACTCAAGCCAGTCCTCCAGACTGATTGCATCCATACCTTTCTCCAGTAGCGACATTGGCAGTGAGCGGATGGTATCCGGATCCAGTCTCTGCCCGTCAGATCCAACGGTATCCACATGCCACACGGCACCGTTATTGCTGGTTTGGACACGCAGCGATTCAACACCCTTGAAAGTCGGTGAGTTGGCGGTAAAGCTGACCTGGCCCTTGCCGGTTACATGGATCTGCTCATAGCGTGGTGCGCGGTCTCCTTCGAAATCGTAGTAACGGCAGTCGGCCGGGTCATTGGGCGCACAGGCATCCGGTTTCTCCGCCGGGTTGATCAGGTCCTGCGGCAAGCGGCCCGGATCCCAGTTGATAAAATGTCCACAGGCATCAAAGCTGATATTGAAGATATTCGTTTTCGCAATCAGCGTGTGATCATCAAATACCTTATAAGCATCCTTGACCCTGAGCGCGGCATCTTTTGCACGCTTGCTGTCCAGAGCATCTACCGTGCCCAGCATGCGCCAGCCGGCGTCCTGCTGTTCGTGTGGCGGCGCGTTTGTGGTGTTTTCTGACTGGCACATCACAACGGCGTGCTCACCCAGTTGCTTGAATGGGATATTGCGGTAATAACGCACCACTTTCAGCTTGAATTTCGGTCCGTCATAGAACACATATTCATCCAGTCGCCGGTTGGGGTTTCCGCAAGCGGCGAGCAGGGCACAAAGGGTCAGGATATAAACCAGGTGGGCAATTTCCTTCACGACAGTACCAGGGGGTTTTTGGTGATCGCCACAGCGGCGATATAGAAAAAGCAGAGCTGGGCGGTAATCCATGCACTTATCCGGATGGTCTTTGTCTTTCCGTACGTCAGTGCCAGCATGCCAAGACCAATATAGAGAAACAGAGCCACGACCTTGGTCGTCAACCAGGCGTGTACAAAGGGGTACTGATAGAGGCTCACAGATAGAATGATTGCGCTGGCAAGCAGTATGGTGTCGATTACCGGAGGCACCCGTTTGGTCCACTTGTGCTGCAAAAGATCCGAATCAGAAATCATCCATATACCACGGATAAAAAACAGGATAAAGGTGGCAATCACGCTGGAAACGTGGACATATTTTGCTATCACTGAATCAGGCTCCGTTGTGGTATTCTTTTGAAAATGGAAATGCTCTATTACGCGGTCGCGGCCATATCTCTTTATCTGGTTTCAGACTGGATTCTCAACCGGATCGAAATCAGACGCGGTGAGCGTTTTGAAAACCGTACGTTGATATTTTTCGCAATTATACTCGTCTTGTCAGTGAGTCTCTTCAACCTGATTCAGTATCTGCAACCGGTTCCGGAACCTGCTGCTCCTGTAACAGACATGCAGACCGGGCAGGTGACAGGGAGTGTAACTAGGGAGGCTCTGATTAAGTAAAGGTTTCCGTCATTTCAAGTTGTGATCATTGACAGGACTCTGTGGAAATCAGGCGTTCACTTGATAATAAACTTGCCGGTTTCGGAGTTAAAATTGACCACCAGGAGTTGGGTCGGTTTCAGGGTTACCGCTTCCTCATCAGTGTACGTAGGGCCTTTTACGCGCACATTGTCATTCATCTGTACGGCCAGCGTATGTTTCCCTGCGGATACCTTGGCGCTACGGTAGATATCGACACCCAGGTCACTGTAAAGGCCTGGTGCACGAGCAACTTCTTCAAGCAGCGGTTTACCGTCCAGTAGCAGTTTTACCGTGACGGGTGAGCGCTCGCGCGGGCAGTCCAGGGGGGCGCGCATATTGGGCGGTAGCCTGGCCAGTTCCTGTTGGGACAGTTTGCGGCATTCTTCAACGCGTTTACCGGCATGGGAAAACGCCACCGTAATAACCGCCTGGTCCGGCTGAAGTTGCCGGTAAGGTGGCGCGGTGGAGAAATACCATATCAGCAGCATGAACAGGGTATAGTTCAGCGCCTGCAAAGGGTAACGCAGGATCTTAATCATTGGATACCGGCTCTTCCTGCTTCAGTGTGGCAATGTCATGCTGGAATTCAGCAAGCTTGCGGCGCAGCCTGGCAGTGTCGGTTTCAGCGGCCCGGTATACGGTGATGCGGTCACGTTTTGCGCGTTGTCGGAGTACCGGTTTGCGTCCGCCCTCTAAACGCTGGTCCAGCCAGGCATTACCCAAACGGTAGTAACAGTCACCGGTGCGGCATCCAGTGATAAACACGCCGTCGGCGCCGTGTCTTTGTGCATACTCGACCAGTGTCGGCGGGATCATTCCCGTGCAGTAAAGGCTCAGCACGGCGACGTCCTGTGACTGGAATTCTTTAATATCGACAGCATTGTCACAGCCGAACAGGATGATGCGGGTATCGCCCTTGAGTCCGGCCAGCGCGGCATGGGTGCGTGTGCGGACTTCATCAATCGGGAAGTCGGGCATATCGATACCGGTTTCAAGTGTCTTCCGCGCGTGCCGGAAGGGATTGGAGGAATGGCAGGAACCGACGCAGATACCACAGGCGGCGCACAGAACGGGATTGACGACAACTTCGTTTTCCCAGCGCTCCCCGTCAGTTCGTGCCTGAACCGAAATGGCATCGAAGGGGCAATCTTCGGCGCACTGGCCACAGCCGTTGCACTGATCGAGGTGAACTTCGGCCGCACTCCCGGTTTTTTTGGGTGGCAGCCACGGCATCAGCATCAGTAGCAGGGTAATACCCGTTGTCAGTATCCAGACCTGGTCCGGCGGCCATTTGTCGAGCAGCGGATAGACATTGAGGTAGAACCAGTCGAGATTCAGCACCGCCGGTACCCGGCTAAGATCCGCCGGACCGTGACTGGTCGCCGGCGCCAGCAAGGACGTTGTCAGCAAGGCCAGGAAGCTGCCCACGGCCAGGCCTCGGGGGGCACTGATCCCGACGTGGGAAAGCCGCTTGACGTGAATCCAGAGGGCAAAGATCAATAATATCGGCTGTCCCAGCAGGTGCAGGAAGCCCATCAGGGTAAACAGCCGGTCGGTGAGCCGCCCCGCCAGAAAATCACGCGCCATGGAGCCCGACATCACCGGCAGCGAGTCCATGAGCCGGGCGGAGAGCGTTGCAACGTACAGCCCCAGTTCGTCCCACACCAGCCAGTAGCCGGTTATACCCAGAGTGATAACGAACCAAAGGGTTGGCACGCCGGTAAACCAGGACCACCAGCGGAAGCCACGGTAGCGGTCCAGGGCGAACTCACGGAACATATGCAGCAGGATAGTGACCACGGCGGCATCCGAGGCGTAGCGGTGCAGGCTGCGCATAATTCCGCCCGCATACCACTGTTGGCGGGTCATGTACTCTACCGAAGTATAGGCGCCGTGAATGCTGGTGTTGAAAAAGATAAACAGGTAGAGGCCGCTGACCAGCACGATCCAGAAGAAGAAAAAGGTCAGCGTTCCCAGGTGATAGAGCGGGTTCCAGTCCGGACCGAAAGAAAAACTGAACCATCTCTCGAGCAGAAGGTAACTGCGCTTGATGGGATTAACGCGTTTGTTCACGGTGTCAATCTCTCGGGCTGCATAATGGCGGGTGTCGTTATTCGCCAGGCCTCTCGACCCCGGGGTTCCGGACAACACCTGTAGGAGCGGTCTCCTGACCGCGACAGCCGCTTCAGGAGAATCGCGGTCAGGAGACCGCTCCTACAGGTATTCAGGTTAAACAACCGGGTGCCGACTGTCCTTGATATATCTCAAGTACGTGCCGAACGCTGACTATGCCTGATTTCGCGTATCAGGAGAATGATACCAGTGAGAATAATGGATGCGCCTATAGCCATACCGATAAACAGGGAATAGTCAAAATAGTAGGCATCCCGCGCCGGATCGTAACTGGTGCAGAAAAAGTGTATTTTGTCTATCAGTTCGGAGAGCAGGGTCTGGTTCGGCCTGGGTCTTCCAAGCACCAGTTCCTTGAGCGGCTCTACCAGTAACGGAGTGTCAAATACTTCTCCGTATACCTGTCGGTAGACACGCCCCTCGGCATCGATCACCGTGGCCTGTGTGATGTGGTCGAAGCCATTGGGTGAAGAGAAAAATTCGAATCCCAACTCCTTGCTCAAGGCCTTGATAGTGTCCGGGCTGGCACTGAGCAGTCGCCAGCCACCGGTATCTATACCCTGCTTCCTGGCAAACTGGAGCATCGCCTGCGGGCTGTCGTTATAGGCGTCGAAGCCCAGCACGGCCACGTTGAAGCTGTCTTTCCCCAGTGCTGCGCGGGCTTTGTCGACCACTTTGGCGAGGTGGCGGGTGGTCATGGGACAGGTATGGTAGCAGCTGGTATAGATCATGCTCAGTACCAGCGGCTTGCCGCGCAAGTCGTCTATGGACAGGGCATGGCCCTTCTCGTCGGTCAGGGAGTAGTTGCTGAGCAGGTTGCCGATAGCGTCCTGGCTGCGTTGCAGCGCTTCCTTGTGCTGGAAGTTCTTGATCGCATCCAGCTGCTGATTTCCGCCTGTTGGCCCGGTCGCTGCGTTGGCCAGGTGGAAAAATGCTGCACAGAAAAAACCCAGTAGCAGGGCAGAAGGCTTTGATGAATAGTGCATGTTCAGGTGCCCTGGCGGCGAATGATGTCGCCCTACGTTATCAGCCAATCAGCTGGGCGTCGAGCACGGCAAATACCAGCAACACGGCCAATTGAACCAGCGAGGCGAAAAAGGCGCGCATGCCATTCTTCGGTGAGGTGTCCAGTACCAGCAGCAGACTGCGGTAGATAAAATATCCGCCGCCGATGAGGGCGCCGACCAGGTAAAGCCAGCCGAGGCCGAAGAAAAATGGCAAAATCGACATACCCGTCAGCAACAGCGTGTTACCCAGTACTGCTTTAGCTGCGGTCGCGTCGCCAACCTTTACCGGTAGCATGGGTACACCGACAGCTTCGTAGTCTTTATGCCGTGCAATGGCCAGGCTCCAGAAATGGGGAGGCGTCCACAAAAACAGCACCATGGCCAGGATAACGGGTACCGGCCCCAGACCGGGATCGACCACGGCTGCGCCCGCGAGTACGGCGAAACTGCCCGCGGCGCCACCGATCACAATATTGAACGACGTGCGGCGTTTCAGCCACACGGTATAGACGACGGCATAAAAGAAGGCGCCCAGAAAGATATACAGGGCGGCCATGCCGTTGAGTAGCCAACCGGCTGTGCCTACACCGATCAGCAGCATAGTGCCGATTAACAGCAGCCACCAGCGGCTGTGTGCGAAGGCGCCGGTTACAAAGGGCCGGTCATTGGTGCGGCGCATGCGTGCATCAATGTCGACTTCATAGTACTGGTTGAACGCACCCGCGCTGCCGGCTGCCAGCAATACAGTGAGCGCCAGAACCAGCACCTGCCAGGCGGGGACCGCCTGTCCGGGTGTCACCAGAAGGGTCACCACTGAAGTGAGTGCCATGACCACGCCAATACGGAGCTTGAAGAGATTGGACAGCTGTTTAAGCATTGTCGACCAATCAAGTTGCTGTGTTAAGGCGGCATCTGCGTAGAGTCTTTGCATAGTTGCGTATCCGTAAAATCAAAGCGGGGCGAAGGGCGGGGCGAAGGTATTTACCTCCACCCCGCACGGGCTTTAATCCGCGGCTTTAGCTGAGTGGCCAGACAGATGCCAGATACTTCCAGTTGATGAAGTAATACACGACAAAGGAGACCAGCAGCAGCATCGCCAGGACAAAGGTTCCCGGCGCTTCAAAGCCTGCCGAGCCGTGCTCTTCAACCGGTGCTGCCATGGGCAGTATTTCAGGCTCTGCCATGTAGTTGTCGGAGGACAGCGGTACGCCGAAGCTCTGTAGCAAACCGGCCGATGGCTCCAGCTTCTTGCCGAACACGATTGAACCCACGGTGATGAGCAGGTAGGCGCCACCACCGATGACCGCAATGACGGCACCGATACCGGAGATTCCCATCATGGTGTAGGCCATGCCCGGGTAATCGTATGTCAGTGCCGCACCGGCAAAGGTCATGTCCGCAGAACGTCGTGCGACACCCATGGTACCTGCACCCATCATAAACAGGATCAGGATGGTCATGCCACCCCCAAACAGGTAAGGCTGCCACTTGGCCAGCGTGGGCAGAATCATCTTGCGCCGGAACAGGACCGGGATCAGGAAGAAGGTCAGACCCATGAATGTCAGGGTGGTGCCTACCGCTACCGTGGCGTGGAAGTGAGCCGGGACATAAATGGTGTTATGGATGATCAGGTTGATCTGCTCCGTACCCATGACAACGCCCGTGATGCCGCCGATAAAGCCGAAAATGATGATCGAGATAAAGGTGGACGAAAACACCGGGTTATCCCAGGGCGCCTTGCGCAGCCATTCGAATATGCCGCGGGTGTAGCCCTTCGCGCGTTGCGCGACTTCCATGGAGCCCGGCACTGTCAGACCGTGGATCATGCTGGCCAGAACCGCCAGGTACATGGCGTAACTGGTATTGAATATCTTCCATTCGGAACTAACCCCCGGATCCACCAGGATGTGGTGGGCGCTGGCCAGCTGCAGGAAAAAGATGTAGAGCAGGAAAGCGAAACGGCTCACTTTCTCCGACATCGGACGTGCGCCGAATACCAGCCCGGCGACCAGGTACCAGACCGACACATGCGCCGCAACATTGATCTGCTGGGATGAATGCCCCATAGCCCACCAGATGATGCGGTACATTTCCGGATCGATATGGCTGATATAGCCGATTGACCACAGGAAAGTCGGAACCAGGATGATGGCACCACTGGCAATGGTAAATACCGCAATGATGGCGGCCGTCATGGCCCCGAAGGTGACCAGGGGAATGGAACCTTCATAGGTGTGCTCGTCTTTGGCGATGACCAGCGTACCAAAAAATACGAAGCAGCCGATCAGGGCGCCTACCGCAAACAGAATCAGGCCCAGGTAAAAATGCGGTGCTGCCTGCATGGGCACATAGGAGGTCATCATGACACTGGAGTTACCCTGAAAGACGGCTGTATTGGTTGTAACCGCCCCGATAACCATCAGGGCGAACCCCAGCCAGGCCCATCGAGGTGCGGCCAGCCGACACCTCAGCAGTGTCGATGACGCAAAATAGAGAATGGCGATTTCGAAGAAAATGACCCAGAACAGCAGCGCATCGATGCCGTGTGCCGTCAGGAACATGTAGAACTGGCTGGCGGGCAACAGATGCACCGCGGGCCAGCGCGTCAATGCGACGCCAAGCGCCAGCAGGCCGGCCACCAGCAGGGAGACAGCCGCAGCAACCGCGTGGACCTTCATCAGGCTTTCCGCGTTTTTATCGAAAAACAGGCCCGTGTCGGGGCAAAGTCTAAAATTAGACATGTCTCATCACTCCTTCACGTAGATTCTGCCGAGCATGGTGCTATGCCCGATACCACAATATTCGTTACACACCACCCCATATGTACCTGCCACATCGGGCGTGATGTTCAACACCATTTCGTAGCCGGGAATAACCTCCATGTTGATGTTGACGGGTTGCAGGGAAAAACCGTGCTGCCAGTCCATGGAGGACAGATGCAGGCGATAGGTTTTGTCTTTTTCCAGTTCCAGGATGGGCCACCATTGCCACAGTCGCGCCAGCATGTAGACATCGCTGCCGGCCGGCGGGGCGACAACGGGGATCTGCTGATCGGTTTCGGTACGCACGGTGTACTTGTCGATCATGGCCTGGACCTTGGGGCCATACTGGGCCGGTGTGGTCTTGTAGGCCTCGTTGGACAGGTTCTGCTTCCCGAAGACATGCCAGTACGGCATCATAAAAAACAGAATCAGGCACCAGGTGAGAGCGATGGCGATCCAGACGATCTCCTGACGACCAACGGGTTCATTCCACCAGATGCGCTGGGCAGGCGGTAAATAAGTGGTCATAGCTGGGTTCTCCTCCCTGGGAGTTAATTATGGGGCAATGGGTACAGTGACGATTTCCATAATCCCCCAGATAATGTAGAAAACTGCGGGCATTGCGACGCCGATGAAAAGCAGAAGGAACGGGTTTTCCAGCAGGGACTGCATCGCGGGGATACGTTCTTCGTCGGGGTTATTATCATCTGGATCAGCCATGAATTTCTCCTTTGCGAGGGTCTTTGTTACGGGCAGCCTTATCAAAATGCGACCAGCCTGGCGCAATCATCCAGAATACTTATCGATGCATCATTGATGCAGATCAAATGGTCCAAGCTTTTTCATATTAAAATTTATCGCCCCGGCGTTTAGCATGCGCAGGCGGTCAGTCTTTTAACGTAGCCGGAAAGGAATACCCTTAGTGAAAATCAGTGAATTTTTCAGTGCACAGCATCGGGCCTGCGACACGGCGTTTGAGAAAATGGAAGAGGCTATCAGTGGTGATGACTGGCCACTGGCCGAATCCTTATTCGACGAACTGAGCCAGGATACTCAGCAACACTTCTCGAACGAGGAACAGGGGTTGTTCCCTTTATTCGAGGAAAAGACCGGTATGCAGGCTGGACCCACGCAAGTGATGAGGGGTGAACACGTCGAACTCAGGGAACTACTGCAACGCATAGGCGATGCCGTACGGGGTAAGGATCAGGATGAGGCGCTGGGGACGGCGGAAACCTTTTTTCTTTTCCTGCAACAGCACAACGTCAAGGAGGAGCAGGTGCTGTACCCGATGGCGGATCAGGCGCTGCAAGGGTCGTTGCAGGAGTTGTCCGACAAAGTGCCGGGCTTTGAAGCTTCGGAATAGTCGCTGATGTTGATTCTGACCGATGGCAAACCCGCCGACATCGATTGCAAAGATCCTAAGCTGTACATATCATCAGTCGCCAACAGCTTCGCGACCCACAGTTTCACTTCGAATTTTATTCATCTCTTTTCTTACATCTATCGCTACTTCGAGAACCTCGGCAGGCGCACGCACTTTCTCACCCATCTCTTGGCGCAGCGCAACGATCAACGGTCGCTGCATATCAGCTTTGCCAGTATCGGATTCCAGGATTTCCACTAAGCGACCGGCACTAAGACCTGCTCCATACAAGTGCAAGGTAACATTGTAAAAATCCCACAATAAATCAGCATTGATACTTGGTAGCCGGCGATACCAATCTACATATAGATCTGTAACATCAGCGTGATTACCCATAAGGCCACTACTCAATGCCACCGACTTTGCTACTTGTATTTGCAACTCAATAGAACTCTCGCTGGCATAACGCCTAACAATCTCTGCGTAACTTTCGAGCGCCTCATCCGCACGTTCCAACCTGCCTAGCACTATACCACGATTGAACAGTGCTTTGGCGATGTGTTCTTTAAGAGCTGGCTCTTCGATTTTACCAAAACGTTCAATCACCTCAGTATAACTTTCGATTGCTTCGTCTGCTCGATCTAGCAGATCTAACACGAAACCATGATTGAACAGCGCACTAGCGACGGTTTCTTTAAGAGCTGGCTCTTCGGCTTTACCAAAACGCTCAACCACCTCAGTATAACTTTCGAGCTCCTCATCCGAACGTTCCAACCTGCCTAGTGCCGCACCACGATTGAACAGCGCACTGGCGACCAGTTCTTTAAAGGCTGGCTCTTTTGCTTTACCAAAATACTCAACCACCTTAGTATAACTTTCGAGTGCCTCATTTACTCGCTCCAGCTGATCTAGCACTACACCACGATTGAACAGTGCCTTGGCGACGTGTTCTTTAAGAACTGGCTCTTTGGCTTTACCAAAACGCTCAACCACCTCAGTATAACTTTCGAGTTCCTCATCCGCACGTTCCAACCTGCCCAGCACTACACCACGATTGAACAGCGCACTGGCGATATGCTCTTTAATGGCTAACTTTTCGGCTTCGCCAGAGCGTGCGATGACTTCTTCGTAATATACAAGCGACAAAGTGAAGTCCAACTGGTCATAAGCTTTATTCGCCAAAAACATCCTATGCTGCAGCCAATTTCCAGTATCAGCGTCCTCTCCCAACAAATCCTGGCAATCTTCAAAGGACATGTGCACCATCAGGCGCTCGCACGCTGTATCGTCCGAACGTATGGCCAACTGCATGCCCCGCTTGAGCGCTGGAGCCTCGCGAGATTCTTCTAGCATAGTCGTTGCAATAGACTGGAATTCGGAATCTGTATAAAAGACAGCCATAAACATCACCAGTCCTTGTACTACTGCTGCCTCATTACGTTCACGTCTCAGCTTGTAATAGATGCTGTGAAGACGCTCGGTCGCACAGTAGTATTTTCTTTTTCCTTCCGGTTTTACGCTAACCGCTCCTCGACTAACAAGGCGGCGAAGTAGAGAGGAAGTCGGTCGTATATCCATACGTGCTCGTTGTGCCACCTCTCTTGCGGTAACTGCCTGCCACAGATCAAGAACTGCGGTATACACGCGTCGTTCCTTTGGAGGTAAGGCTTCCAGGTGACCACGAAAGTATTCGGTATGATCATCAATCAAGCTGACTAACTCTTCCATTAGTTGTCGCATGGAATGGTGGCGAGAGAAACTTGCGACAAAAATCAGTAAACGTGGACTGCCGCCAGTAAGAATTTCCAGGGGTTTTATTTCCTTTGTCGCAATAGATCGGCCGGTCGCGATCTGCCATAGTTGTTGGCACTCTTTTGTATCCAGCGGGGGTAATGCAATTTCTCGAAACAGCTCAAAAAAAGCCTGATCTACCTCCAATAAACCTTCGAAACGGCTGGTAGCACTAGCTACCAGCATGATGCGTGGCTCGGTCTGCAGGACCTTTCGCAATTTCCAGCCGAAGTTCTTGTCGGCATCGCTTGTCAGGTCTTGCAAATTTTCAATCATCAGCACCAACTGCCGGTTCAGCGAATCGGCTACCTCCAGCACGGCAGCACGGGCACGTTGCTCGAGCTGTGTGTCATCCAAAATTGATGCCAAATCAGCATGTGTGTTTCGTAGTGCTTCAGCTCTGCCCGGATCGGTATCACTTAGCGTATTTGCCAGATGCAGCAGACACTCCAACCAGAAATCGGCAATCCCTAGCACTTCCATGCTTTCTTCCGCGAAGCGAACTGGCAACAGCCAGTCAGACAGCTTGGACTCCCGTCGCAGCTCTGCGGCTACTCTGGCCAATAACATGGTTTTACCTCGCCCTCTGGGCGCCACTACTAAAAGATGCTGGTTAGATTCTGAACTTAGATTTTCTTTAAGAATCTCTATAACAGTTTCGAACTGATGACGGCGAACCACAAACTGGCGAACGATTTCCTCATCGCTCTGCATAGCGCCGGGATTGAATTTACGCAAAGTAGCAGCGCGGGTTATCGAAGCGTTCATCATTTTACTTCTTCGCTAATTCCGCTTTGTTTAAACGATCACATAGTGGTTGATAGTGCCCACGATATCGGGCGCACCACCAATCTTTTAAAAGACGAGACTCAAATCGATATTGATCTTCCTCCTGGCATAAGTACCCATCATGCTGCAAGACATCAAGCACTTCAGTAATACGCTCTTGTACATCTTCAATTAACGGGTTATATAACCGTACCAGACAGGCGCTTGCCTGTTCATCGAAATAGTTTTGTACTGCCGCCTCTGTAAGAATTTCCATCGCTACTTCGTGGGAGTTTTCATCCAAGCCCTCACGGAGTCGTTTTTCGTAATGTGCAAGATCGTTCTGCCCCGAGGGTCCGAGCATCCCGTTGTTATAAAGCCGTTCTACATCTGCAAGGGATATCTGACCATGTTCATGCATGACGGCATCCTCGCGTAGGCGAGTGAAAAATGACTGGACATGGTGGGGGATGCCAATACCCAGCAACTCGTAGACTTCTTTGGGCACTCCAGACTCGAGCTTTATACCGTAGTTATTCGCCAAAGTATGAAAGCACTGTATGCTCGTTTCTTCATCCCATGGCCCAACTCGAAACGGCGGCTCAAGGTGGTTTATTCTGTCGGAAAGACCAAGACGCCGTACCAGAGGTTCCAGGCCAATACTACCGGACACCAGAATGACCAGACGACCATCTGAATGTGTTTGTAACTGACGACGAAACCAACCAAGAAAATGTTCTACCTTAGCCTTGCCTTCTTCGTGCTTGAGTAAGCAAGTGAGGAATATCGGCAATTCATCAATCACGAGCAGAACACGTTGTTTATGATTAGCACAACTGGCGAAAAGTTCGTCACCCCGGCTTTTCCACGAACCGGCATTCAGCCCAGCCCGGATCTTGAGTTTAAAATCGTAGGCGCTGAGCTCCTCGATACTTTCGGTAAAACAGTTTCGCATCTTCTCAGCAAATCGGTTCAGCAGTCCTCGCACGGGATGTCCGGCCTCTACAATTTCAGCAATCAGATCTTCCGGGGTTTCTGCATCTTCCACGTCTGCAAAGAGAAAGGCCCAGCCGTCTTCTTCCAGACGCCGCCCCAATTCGCGAGCGATGCTGGTCTTGCCCATGCGCCGCTGACCTGTAAGCAACACATGGTTACCGTCTTTTACCCGCGACCTGAGCAGGTCCAGTTCATGCCGTCTGTTGAAGAAGTCGCTTCCAACTACCCATCGCCCAGTGGCCGATTTCATCTTTGTCATGGCAACACCCCATTATATTCAACAGATTTGTTGAATCGTATCTTAAACAAAACTGTTGTCAACAAATTTGTTGAAATTACGATGATGGGGTTTTATTAACATTACTGGGTAAAATTATTCGATGAGATGTAATATGCACGCAACTCC
>CAJXFW010000003.1 GCA_913053655.1 uncultured Thiogranum sp.
ACCCACCCCGGATTACCCGTTATCGCCAAAGTCCCTTTAATGGCGTGGTTTTTATGTTGTAGCCAATGTACCAATCATTCCCTCCACTTTCCAGTCATTATACGATTTATATATACTGTAAATATATACAGTATATGGAACCCGGGTGCATACGTTCCACCATGTTCCGCATCGGTCCCCAGCATTTATTATGGACGCTGGAGAACCTGCTCGACGGGAGTCCGGTGAATCAGGTCAAGGTGCCGGAAAAGGAAGCGCGGTTAGCCCGGACGGCGCTGGAGCGGATGCTGGTCGTATCGTCCTGATGGTTGCCGGAGATGGATTGGCTCTGTCCCCATACCCCTGATAAGAAAGATAAAGTACTGCATTCCGAAACGGGCTGGCGGGTTTGCCGAGGCTAATAGTCGCGTCACAGATAAACGGCAACCCTTGAACAGCCTGGCCGCCAGGCGTATAAAACCTCTACATATAAAAACAGGGTTGTAACCACGGAGGGTCGTTGACACCGCAACGTGCTGACGAATAACAAAACGGAGAAAGTCTTGATGGCGATTTTGGGGAGTTGCTTGGCGGTTAAGGTGGGAAGCTACCTTCTTAGTGTGTGGTGCCGGGCTTGGTCGAATTTTCGATCAAAGCTATCCGCTTTCCCTTCAGGAAAAGAGCAAAAAAACCACCCCTGGAAAATAGATTCGCCACCTTTTCAGCCCCAAAAAAACTTGTGGCGTTGTTTCTGGTATTTCTGCTAAGTGGCTTTGGTACCACTTTTAGTATCGATGCCGACGCGGCGCCTGCGCTCTATGAAACAAACAGACACATACTAATGACTAACCGTTCTCACTTAGAACTCGGGACTCTCAAGTAACCAGCTGGTTAAGATTAAAGATTGGCAGCAAAATCGCCAGCACGATAATCAGTACCACGGCGCCCATCACCAGGATCAATATCGGCTCGAACAGGCCCATGACGGCGGCAATCAGCGTTTCGATTTCACGCTCCTGGTTGGTTGCTGCGCGCTCCAGCATTTCTTCGAGCTTGCCACTGGCCTCACCACTGGCGATCAGATGCACCATCATGGGGGGGAAATAGCCACTTTTTTCAAGCGCTGCAAAAATACTCGCACCTTCGCGCACCTTGCGTGTTGCCTCTTCTACCGACTCCCGCATGGGCAGGTTCGATATGACCTCCGATGCAATACGCAAACCGTCAAGTACCGGCACACCACTGGCCGTGACAATACTGAAGGTACGCGCAAAACGTCCGGCGTTAACGCCACGTTCCAGACGGCCAATCAGTGGCAGGAGTAACAGGATCTCATGGAAACGGCGCTTCGGACCTTCCTTTTTCAGCAACCAGACCAGGCCACCACCCGCCAGGGCCAGCAGAATCAACATCACAAATCCGTAGTTGCGCAGGAAGTCGCTCATCGCAATCAGCGTCTTGGTCAGTGCGGGTAATTCCTGGCCGATGTTGTCGAACACCTGGACCACCTGCGGCACTACAAAGGTCATCAGCCCGATGACAACGCCCACGGCAACCAGCGTAAGCAACGCGGGGTAAAACAGTGCCAGCTGAATTTTTGACTGCATTTGCTGACGATTTTCTGTGTAGTCAGCCAGACGCTCCAGCACTACCTCGAGGTGGCCGGACTGCTCGCCTGCCGATACGGTAGTCCGGTATATCTCGGGGAACACGTGCGGGAAGTCACCCAGTCCGGTCGCCAGCGTATGGCCTTCCATGACGCGCGAACGCACCGCCAGTAACATACTTTGCAGCCGGGGTTTCTCGGTTTGTTGTGCAGCGGCCTGCAAGGTCTCTTCAAGCGGCAGCCCGGCGCGTACCAGGGTGGCGAGCTGCCGTGTTATCAGCGCAAGGTCAGTGGCGCTGACGCCGCGACGGATTTTGATTTTCTCTTGCCCGGTCTGGCTTACGCGCTCTCTGGACTCACTGACATCCAGCGGCATCCAGCCCTGGTCGCGCAACTGCTGACGTACCTGGCGCGCGGTATCGCCTTCCAGCACACCTTTTTTTTCCTTACCGCTGGTATCCAGCGCGACGTATTCGAAAGCACCCATAGCAGTCCGTAGCGTCAGCCCTCCTGGCTTACTCGTAACACTTCTTCGACGCTAGTCTCACCCGCCAGTACACGCCGCCAACCATCCTGACGCATACCTGGAGAAGACTGTCGTGCATGCGTTTCGAGTTGCTGTTCGCTGTCGCCGTCGTGAATTTTGGTGCGCATTTCGTCATCAACACCGACCAGCTCGTAGATACCGGTTCGACCCTTGTAGCCCAGCTGGCTACATTCGGCACAGCCGACCGGGCGATACAGGGTAGGCGGACTGGATACATCGACTCCCAGCATCTCGCAATCGGCCACCGATGCGGTATAAGGTTCCTTGCAGTTGCCACACAGGACACGTACCAGGCGCTGTGCGAGGACACCGATCAGGCTGGAAGACAACAGGAAGGGTTCAACACCCATGTCCCGTAAGCGGGTGACTGCGCCCACGGCACTGTTGGTATGTAATGTTGAAAACACCAGGTGACCGGTAAGACTGGCCTGCACGGCAATCTCGGCTGTTTCCAGGTCGCGAATCTCACCCACCATGACCACGTCCGGGTCCTGGCGCAAAATGGCGCGCAAGCCACGCGCAAAACTCATTTCAACCTTGGTATTCACCTGCGTCTGGCCGATTCCGTCCAGGTAATACTCGATGGGATCCTCGACCGTCATTATATTCCGGCGTTTGTTGTTGAGTCGCTCCAGCGCTGCATACAGGGTGGTGGTTTTCCCTGAACCTGTCGGGCCGGTAACCAGTACGATACCGTGCGGTTTCTGGATAAGTTCATCAATAACATCGCGGGTATCGGCCGCCATACCCAGGTGCTCCAGGTTCAGTCGCCCGGCCTGCTTGTCCAGCAAACGCAACACCACACGTTCACCATGACCGGAGGGCAGGGTGGAAACGCGTACATCAACGGCGCGCCCGGCCACACGCAAGGAAATCCGTCCGTCCTGCGGCAGCCGTTTTTCAGCGATGTCGAGCTTGGCCATGACCTTGATACGCGATACCAGTATCGGCGCCAGTACACGCTGCGGCTCCAACACCTCGCGTAAAACACCGTCAACGCGGAAACGCACGACCAGCCTGCTTTCAAAGGGCTCGATATGAATGTCCGAGGCATTTTCCTTGATCGCCTCGGTCAGCAAGGCATTGATGAGACGAATGATGGGGGCGTCGTCTTCGCTTTCCAGCAGGTCTTCGGTTTCAGGCAATGCCTGGGCAATCTGGAACAGGTCCATATCATCGCCAAGCCCTTCCATCATCTGCATGGCTTCATTGGAACCCTGCTCATAGGTCGTTGCGAGCAGGGCATCGAACTGTTCTTCGTCAATCTGTCGAAGCTTGAGCCGACAATCCATAAAGCGACGTAGTTCGACCAACCCCTGTGGATCGGACGTGGGCGTCAGCACCACATCGACACCATCTTCGCCAAACTCCGACACCAGCATCCGGTGCCGCTTGGCGAACATAAACGGCGGACGCCTGTCAGTGACTTCCGCTGCTTCAGCTTCGGGCGCCGGCGCAGCACTGTCTGCTTCACTATTGCTCATCGACGTCCATACCGGTCGCCTTCCCGGCGGATTCAGGGGCAGGATAAGTGTGCGCCTCGAATGGAGGCGGTAACTCCAGCAATTCCCGTAAAACCGGCATATGAGGAGCACCCTTGCCGGACATCAGAGGCACGCCTTCATTGTCTTTTTCCATCTGCATGGCGCGGATATAGCTGTACTTGGCACTCGAATAACTGTCAGCCGTGGCATTATCCCGCAATATAACCGGATGCAGGAAAACCATTAGATTAACCTTGTCCCGGTTAACGCTCCGGGAGCGAAACAGCGCTCCAAGGTAGGGGATATCCCCCAACAGCGGCACTTTCTGTTCGCTTTGGCGAACCCGGTCCTCAATCAGCCCCCCCAGAACCACAACGTGATTGTCATCAACCAGGACCTTGGTCTTGATAGTGCGTTTCTGGGTAATGAGATCCACCGCCTGCGCAGAATCGGAAAGCGAGGAAACTTCCTGGGTGACCTCCAGCAAAATGGAGTTGCCCTCGTTGATCTGTGGTTTCACTTTGAGTGTAATACCTACGTCTTTGCGCTGCACTGTCTGGAAAGGATTGACCGACCCGGTAGCGGCACCGGTATTGGAAAAGGATCCTGTAACAAACGGCACATTCTGGCCAACGACAATCTCGGCTTCTTCGTTATCCAGGGTCACCAGTGAAGGTGTGGACAGTATATTGACATCAGAGTCCCCTGCCAGTGCATTGATTACCGCGGCAAAATTCACACCATTACCGCCAATCTTGCCGGCGCCGAAAGATAAACCCGGGGTTAGACCTACTAACTGCTTATCGATAACACCTTGTAAGATATCGGTCAGCTTGGTGCCGGTCTTGGTGAAATTGGTGCCACCGAGCGGGGTGGTACCGCCGCTCAGGTCAAACACCGCCCACTGGACACCCAGTTCACGCGCCCGGTTCTCACCGATTTCAGCGATGATGGCATCCACCAACACCTGTGAGCGCCGAATATCGAGTTGACGAATCACTGCTTCCAGCGAGCGCATCAAAGCCGGCGGCGCCGTTATGACCAGTGCGTTGGTGGATTCGTCCGCCTGGATATCCAGCCGTTTGTCTAAATTCCTGGCAGCCGCAGCTGCACCTTTCTTGGCATCCTGGCCCTGGGTTTTGCCGACACCGCGCAACACGTCGACCAGATCGGCCGCCTTGGCGTATTTGAGGTAGAGCACCTTGGTGTTACCACCGCGCTCCAGCGGTGTATCCAGATGCGCAATGATGGCACGCAGCCGCAACCGGTTGGATCGATCCCCACCGAGCAACACGCTGTTGGTGCGTTCGTCCGCCACCAGCGCCTGCTGCTGGGCGGCCCCTTTTGCCTGCGTCGGTTGCGCCCGGCTGATAGCCGTCAGAATACGTACCACTTCCGCCGCCGATGCATATTCCAGGCGAATTACCTCGATCTTGCTGTCACTGACCTTGTCGATGCGGCGAATAATATTCACCAGTCGCGCAACATTGTCGGCACGATCCGACATGATCAGCACATTGGTCGCCGGGTACGCAGCAAGATGGCCCTGCTGCGGCACCAGGGGTCGCAAAATGGGCACCAGCTGGGCGGCCGCCACATGGTTGACCTGCACAACACGCGTAACCATCTCATCGCCTCGCCCCGGGGCTGTATCGCTGGCAGTGGGAATGGCATCCTGCTTGGCGCTGACATCCGGCAGAATCTTGATAACGGGTCCGGCGGGAACGGCGGCAAAACCGTGTACCTTCAGGATTGACAGAAAAACCTGATAGACCTCATCGCTGTCCATGGCGCGCGAGGAGATGACCGTCACCTTGCCCTTTACGCGCGGGTCAACGATAAAGTTTTTACCCGTCACCTCGGCAACCGTACCGATGAGGGCATTGATATCCGCATCTTTCAGGTTCAGGGTAATGGTTTGTGCGAACAGTGGGCCCACCCAGATCAGGCATAGCACCCAAATGCTGTGCTGCCAGTGCTTTTTATCAGTAATCCGGGATACCACTTAAATCCACTCCTGCTCTATCGACCGGATGAAGGCAACGTCAGGCTCATTGACGTTTCCTGGCCACCCCTTAACAGCGTTATATTAATGCTACTGCCCTTGCCAAGCGCCTGCATCGCTTTCATTCCCTTGGCGGGCGAATCAATCTGCACACCATTAATACTGGTGATGACATCGCCGGGCTTCAGCCCAAGTTCCTTCATAGCGACCGGGTTCTTCCCTGTCTGCAAGCGGAAGCCAATAAATTTGCCGTTCTTGCGTTCCGGCGTTGCCCTTATATAGTTCATCAGCGAGGCCGGATTCTTTTTGATCTCACTCCTGTACTTACTAAAGGCTGTCGCGCGGCCCGCAGGCATGGCGCGACCTGTACTGCGTTTGTTAAATCTGGCCGAACCCGCTTTCATGGTTTTCTTTGGCAGGCGCAGTGTCTCAAAGCGACCGTTGCGCTCCAGGATAATCCGATCCGGATAAATCTCCGACAGCTTTGCGCCACCCGGTAACGGGTCACCTGGTGCATAACTGTTTTCCTTGCCCCTGGGATCCCCAATGATCGCGCGCGCCTCACTTGCGCTACTGCTACCCTCGCTTGCAAACACCCCTCGCAACGTCAACTTCAGGCGTGTTTCCGGCGCATTGACCGCAGATTTCACTACCGACTTGTCTTTCCTGGCCTCGCCAAACAGATGCCAGCTGGCGATCTGTCGCTCGTCGATGCGCGGCTCTTGCCTTGCCACCGGTGTAGGTGCCACTTTGACTGACTGCAGCTCATTATTGTCGGTACCGGGCAACAGCGCCCAACTCAGTTCTGCCAGCAACCACGCCAACCAGATCACCAGCAACAGGTTTACGGGTCTGGCAAGCCGGTCTATTTGCACCAGACGAATCCGGCTCAGGACGGCAGACTGTGGTAAGGCAAGGCTGACCATGGAATATTGAATTCACTATATCGCTGAATAAGTAACCGCGGCCGGCTGGTGAATAACTTAAATGCCTGACTCTAATCCGTTATTTTATCAATCGTCCCCATTGTAGCTCAATTTGACCGCAGGTTCCCGCACGGGTTCAGCGACGCAGCTCCGTGTATTATAACCTTCAAACTGATGCTGACCGGGTAACCCGGCGCACTTAAGGGCTGGATTTTCGCCTTCTGGCGCTGTTTCCGGACGCCCCACGCCCGCCGCCGCGCCCTTTTGGTGCGAATTTTCTCTTCGGTCTTGCTACCGGAGGGGATAGATCGGCCAGCATACCCTCCTCAATACGCGCCACCGGGATGGATTCACCGATAAATTCCTCGATTTCCGGCAGTGAATAGACAAAGCGCTCGCAAGCAAAACTGATGGCATCGCCATCTGCACCCAGGCGCGCGGTGCGGCCGATGCGGTGCACGTAATCTTCGGCATCCTGGGGCAGATCATAGTTGAATACGTGGCTGACATCGGGAATATGCAAACCCCGCGCGGCGACATCCGTGGCCACCAGTATGTCCAGTTCACCCTGCTGGAATTTCCCCAGCAGCGACTGACGTTTTTTCTGCGGCACATCGCCCGACAGGATCGCGGATTTAAACCCGTTACCTTCCAGGTAGCTCCATACCTTCTCCCCGTCACGCTTGGTGTTGACAAAGACGATGCTGCGGTGCGCACCCATGCGACCCATCAGGCCCAGCAGCAGGGGAATCTTGTCTTCGTTGGCCGTGTGGTACAGCACCTGCCGCACATGCTGGGCAGTCACCTGCTCAGACTCGACCTGGACGGACTGTGGATGATTCATATGTTCATAGGCCAGCTCGCTGACGCGAAACGACAGGGTGGCGGAAAACAGCAACCCGAGGCGCTTTTCCGGTGGCGGACAACGGCGCAGCAAAAAACGCACATCTTTTATAAATCCCAGATCGAACATCCGGTCCGCTTCATCGAGCACAACAACCTGCGCTTTGAGCAAATCAAACACATGCTGTTTGAAATAATCGATAATGCGCCCCGGGGTACCAATCAGCACATCAACCCCGTCGCTCAGCCGTTTACGCTGCAAGTCATAATCAGTACCCCCGTAAGCCAGGCCCAAACCGAGCCCGGTATGTTGACCCAGAGTCATGGCGTCCTTATGGATCTGTATTGCAAGCTCGCGCGTGGGCGCAAGTATCAGTGCCCGGACCTGATTCGGTTTACGTGGCTCTTCAACCGGGTTGCGCAACAGGTGATTGAACGTTGCGATCAGAAAAGCAGCTGTTTTACCGGTACCGGTCTGCGCCTGTCCGGCAACATCCTTACCTTGCAGGGTGAGGGGCAAGGTCTTCTCCTGGATGGGGGTGCAGGCAATAAAACCAGACTCCTCAATACCTTGCATCAGATTTTCAGGTAAACCAAAGCTGCTGAACGTACTATTACTCAAGTGTTCATCTGTCATGGTCGTAAAGCATAACGAATTTATTCAACTTATTCTCAGCTTTAGACTTGCAATCTTTGGCTTTTTGGGCTGAAATTGGCACCGCTGCACTACGAGCGCTTTGGCTTTAAGCCATTTTGATCGAAAAACGCAAGCACATTTGTAGCGCAGTCCGGGATGGCCCGCGTTTCAATTTCAAAATCCCCGTTTCGAACTTAATCAAAAGTTACAGATGAGTACATGGTCAGGAGCCGCATAGCGTGAGCGATAGTATCGTTTTTTTAACCGACGAATCTTTTCAAAGTGAAGTGATTGAATCCACCGAACCGGTACTGGTGGATTACTGGGCGGAATGGTGTGGCCCGTGCAAGATGATTGCGCCTATCCTGACCGAGATTGCAGCTGAGTATCAGGGCAAGCTCAAGATAGCAAAACTGAACATCGACGAGAATCCGCAGACGCCGCCCAAATACGGTATTCGCGGCATACCGACACTGATGCTGTTCAAGGACGGCAATGTTGAGGCGACCAAAGTCGGGGCGTTATCCAAGTCCCAGCTAACCGCATTTATCGACACGAATCTGTGAACACTACCGTAATAGATGACCGTGTTTGCTCCCGAAGAAACCAACCCTGATCAAGGGTAACGGGTCCACCCCGCGTCGTTGCAACAACAATGCGCCAATAACCGCCACTGCCAATCATTCCAGTGGTGCAATTAATACAAACCTCTAAATGACTAAAGCACAATTATGAATCTGACTGAACTGAAGCAAAAACCCGCCACCGAGCTCATCACCATTGCCAAAGGCATGGGTATCGAAGGCTCTCGCTCACGCAAACAGGATGTTATATTTTCCATCCTCAAATCCCACGCCAAAAGCGGCGAGGATATTTTCGGCGATGGTGTGCTGGAAATACTGCAGGACGGCTTCGGCTTCCTGCGTTCAGCAGACAGCTCCTACCTGGCCGGTCCGGATGATATTTATGTCTCGCCCAGCCAGATTCGACGTTTCGGCCTGCGCACCGGCGATACCATCTCCGGAAAGATACGCCCGCCCAAAGAAGGCGAGCGCTATTTTGCGCTGCTGAAAGTCAGCGAAATCAACTTCGACAAACCCGAAAATGCCAAGGGCAAGGTACTGTTTGAAAACCTGACACCGTTACACCCGGATGAGCGAATGAAGCTGGAGCTGGGTAATGGCAGTACCGAAGATATTACTGCGCGCGTTATTGACCTGGCCGCACCGATCGGCAAAGGACAGCGCGGCCTGATCGTGTCACCACCCAAAGCCGGCAAAACCATGCTGCTGCAGAATGTGGCGCAGTCGATTACCGCAAACTCCCCGGAGTGCTATCTGATCGTTCTGCTTATCGACGAACGCCCGGAAGAAGTGACCGAGATGTCCCGCTCGGTGCGCGGCGAAGTCGTCTCCTCGACCTTTGACGAACCGGCCAGCCGCCATGTGCAGGTCGCCGAAATGGTCATTGAAAAAGCCAAGCGCCTGGTGGAACACAAACATGATGTAGTCATACTGCTGGACTCGATTACCCGTCTGGCGCGTGCCTATAACACGGTAATCCCGTCCTCGGGGAAAGTGCTTACCGGTGGTGTTGACGCCAATGCACTGCACCGCCCCAAGCGTTTTTTCGGTGCCGCTCGCAATATCGAGGAAGGTGGGTCGCTCACCATCATCGCCACTGCGTTGGTGGAAACCGGCTCACGCATGGATGATGTCATCTACGAAGAGTTCAAGGGTACCGGCAACCTGGAAATCCACCTGGACCGCAAGGTGGCCGAAAAACGGGTCTACCCGTCCATCAGTATCAACCGCTCCGGCACACGACGCGAAGAGCTGTTGACCAAACCGGACGAGTTACAAAAAATATGGATCCTGCGCAAACTGCTCCACCCCATGGAAGATCTTGCGGCGATGGAGTTTTTACTCGACAGGCTCAAGGCCGTCAAAACCAACGATGAATTCTTTGATTCAATGAAGCGGTAGGATAACTGTAGGAGCGGTCTCCTGACCGCGATAGCGAACTGGAACATTCGCGCCGAAGGCCGGCGCTCCTACAAAATACGCCACAACCTGTAGGAGCGGTCCCCTGACCGCGACAGCACACCAAAACCATCGCGCCGAAGGCCGGCGCTCCTACACACGCAACACCGATTTCACCTAGGCGATTTTCTGGTGGCGGTTTTTCAAGCGCACATAATGTTTGGCTGAATATTCAAGAAACCGCTTTTCTTTCCCGGTTAGCTCCCGCACCCGCTTAACCGGCGCCCCCACATACAGGTAACCGCCTTCCAGGTCCTTGTTGGGCGGTACCAGCGCTCCGGCACCGACAATGGCACCACTGCGCACCGTAGCACCATCCAGAACAATGGCCCCCATACCGATCAGGCAGCGATCTTCGATAGTACAGGCGTGCAACACCACCTTGTGCCCCACAGTTACATCGTCGCCGATTCGCAGTGGCATGCCACCCTCGGCAAACTCGCTGTCGTGTGTAACGTGTAAAACGCTGCCATCCTGAATATTGGTACGCTCACCGATCTCGATACTGTTAACATCACCGCGCACCACACTCATCGGCCAGACAGAGCTGTCCACACCCATTTTGACATCACCGGAAACCAGCGCCATTTCATCAACGTAAACCGTTGAGTGCAGGTCGGGCTGTTTATCTTCGAAGCAACGAATGGCCATGTGTCAAATCCGGTACGCACTACCCGTCATGATTTTCGAAACCAGCTTCATCAGGCGCCGCACCGGTCGTGGCAGGTCAGCGCCGCCGGCACGTTTCGCGGTCGCGCTGTGCTTCATCTCGTCAATTTTCATCTGTTCCAGAATGGCCCGGCTTTTCACATCTTTATCGGCAATCCGGTGCAGGTGACTGTCAAGGTGTTCCGTCACCTGCTGCTCGGTTTCGGCCACAAAACCCAGACTCCACTTGTCGCCGGCGATACCGGCCGCGGCACCAATCACAAAGGAGCCCAGGTACCAGACCGGGTTGAGCAGGCTGAGCCGGCCGCCCAACTCCCTGATACGCCCTTCGCACCATGCGAGGTGGTCATTTTCTTCTGCCGCGGCACGCTCCATACGCTCGCGCACAGCACCGAGTCGTGCGGTCAGCGCCTGTCCCTGATAAAGCGCCTGCGCCGCTACCTCACCACTGTGATTCACCCGCATCAGACGTATCGATTCATCTTTCTCTGATTCGGTGAGTTCCGCTTGCTCCGCACAGGTCTGTGCCGGATTGGGACGTTCCGTTACCAGAGGCTTGCCGGCCAGGGTGCGCAGCGCCTGATCAGCATTCATAACCAGATGATCAAACGGATTGTACTGACGTGTTCGCATGCCCCGAGTTTCCCCTTTAATCACCGCCGCGGCAAGTTGCGCCCGGAAAATATTCCCATGATCTCGTGCTCGACCTGGCGACTGATTTTGCGTTTTTCGGCAGCATTCACCGCCTTTTCCCCGCCACCAAACATGTAGTCATTCAGTGCAAGGTCCTTGAGTCGTATTCCCACCAATTTTGTATTGACGAATACGCTCACTTGCAGGAGCGGGCTTTGCCCGCGAAAAATTCGCCACCAAGGTGGCTCCTACATCCATCAATGTTAAGGAAACTCTGATTAATTCGTCATACCGGCGTACGCCAGAATGACGGAAAACGAATTGATCAGAGTTTCCTTAAATTGATGGAGCACTAGTACGCCCTGATTTCGAAATCGTGGGTGATGGTCGCGGTTTTCCCCAGCATGATCGACGCAGAACAGTACTTCTGTGCCGAAAGTTCGATGGCGCGCGCTACCTGTTTTTCGCTCAATTCCTTACCCGTAACAATGAAATGCAGGTGAATTTCAGTAAAGATTTTCGGATCCTGGTCAGAGCGCCCGGCCTCAATCTCGGCCACACAGTCTGTTACAGACTGACGGGACTTTTTCAGGATACCCACCACGTCGAACGCGGCACAGCCCCCCATCCCCAGCAACAGCATCTCCATCGGTCGAACGCCAAGATTCCGTCCACCGTGCTCCGGCGGACCGTCCATAACGACCGCGTGGCCACTGCCGGACTCACCCAGAAACGTTGCATCCTGGACCCATTTGATACGCGCTTTCATCAACTTCCCCGCTTAACCGACCTAGTAGTGAGATCCCTGTCACAGATTACGCTGGCCCGTTGCTTGCATCCGCTAATGAAACACGCCAATCAAACGCTATATCAAGGGACAAGAACCCGCGAAGGTACATTCTGATGATGCCGAATACAATACCTGTTCAACCACAACCCGTCGGTGATTCGACGGTTGACGATTTTCTGGAACACTGCCACCGGCGGCGCTACCCGGCCAAGAGCGTCATAATCTACGCCGGCGACCAGTCCGATGTCCTGTACTACATCGTCGAAGGTTCGGTAACGGTGTTGATCGAGGACGAAGATGGCCACGAAATCGTACTGGCCTACCTCAATCCCGGTGATTTTTTTGGTGAAATGGGACTGTTTGGCGAAGACAGCAACCGCAGCGCCTGGATCCGTACCAGGACCCAGTGTGAACTGGCGGAGATCAGCTACAGCCGCTACCGTCAGCTGGCCGAGGAAGATGCCGGTATTCTGTTTGCACTGGCAGGACAGATGGCCACGCGCCTGCGTCACACCAGCCGCAAGGTCAGCGATCTGGCATTCCTTGACGTCACTGGACGGGTCGCACGTACCCTGCTCGATCTGTGCAAACAACCGGACGCTATGACGCACCCGGACGGCATGCAGATCAAAATCACCCGCCAGGAAATCGGCCGTATCGTCGGTTGCTCACGCGAGATGGTCGGACGCGTGCTGAAATCGCTCGAGGAACAGGGACTGATCACGGCCCGCGGCAAAACCATGGTGGTATTCGGGGCTCGCTAACGTAGGAGCGCCGGCCTTCGGCGCGATGGTTGTGCGGAACCCTTCGCGGTCAGGGGACCGCTCCTACAGGATTAGATAAACTTCATCCCTCGGGGTGACAACAAAACACACCATCACCAGTGTAGGAGCGGTCTCCTGACCGCGACAGCAGGCCCCAACCATCGCGCCGAAGGCCGGCGCTCCTACGGAATCAGCTTTGAAACAACTCCGCCAGTTTTTCACCTGGCTCATCGGCTTTCATGAACGCCTCGCCTACCAGGAAGGTATGTACGCCGTTACGGCGCATCGCATCCACATCATCCCGCGTATGAATTCCGCTTTCCGTTACCAGCAGGCGATCTTCGGGAAAGTCTTTCATCAATTCAAACGTTGTCTCGAGTGAAGTCTCGAACGTTCTCAGGTTACGGTTATTGACGCCGATCAGAGCCGCAGGTATCGCCAGTGCACGTTCCATTTCCTGTGCATCGTGCACTTCAACCAGCGCATCCATCTGCAAGTGGCCGGCAAGCTGCAACAGTTCAAGCAACATGGCGTCATCCAGCGCCGCCACTATCAACAGGATACAGTCCGCGCCCAGTACCCGGGCTTCGTAAACCTGGTAGGGATCGATCACGAAATCCTTGCGTAATACCGGCAGGCTACAGGCGGCACGTGCCCGCTGCAGGTATTCGTCAGCGCCCTGGAAATAATCCACATCGGTCAGTACCGACAGGCAGGCAGCGCCGCCGCGCTCATAATCGGCGGCTATAGCGGCTGGCTCGAACTGTTCGCGGAGCACGCCCCTGCTCGGCGAGGCCTTCTTTATTTCCGCAATAACCGCGGCACCACCGCTGTCCACCTTCTTTTGCAGCGCACTGGTAAATCCGCGCACTTTCCCCGCTTCCTCGACGCGCCGGCTGAGTTCCTGCTGCGTAATTTTCCCGCAACGCTCGGCGACCTCCTCAGCCTTGCGCTGCAGGATCCTCTTCAAAATATCCGGTGTATCTGACATCTAGAACCCGCTACTGACTTCGATCAGGCGGGCGAATTTATCCTTTGCAGCACCGGAAGCGATGGCCTCCCCCGCAACCCGGATACCCGCCTCCAGACTGTCTGCGATACCCGACACATAAATGGCCGCACCTGCATTCAGCTGCACAATGTCGCGCGCCGGACCCTCCTCATTCTCAAAAACCCGATTAATCAAATCCAGGCTTTGCCTCGCACCATCGACAGCCAGGCTTTCAACGCTGCCGGTTTCCATACCAAACTCCTGTGGCGAGATCCGGTAACAACTCACCTTGCCATTGCTAAGTTCCGCAACCTGCGTTGGCCCGCCAATACTGATCTCATCCAGTCCGTCGTCCGCATGCACCACCAGCACATGACGGCTGCCGAGCCTGCCCAGTACCTGCGCCAGCGGTTCCAGCCACTCGGTACCGAATACGCCGAGTACCTGGTTAGGTGCGGCGGCTGGATTGGTCAGCGGTCCGAGCAAATTGAACAGCGTACGGACACCCATCTCCTTGCGTGGACCAATTGCATGTTTCATAGCACTGTGGTGTTTGGGCGCAAACAGGAACCCTATGCCGATTTTCTCCACGCACTCCGCCACCTGCTCCGCATCCAGGTCAAGATTGACACCCGCCGCTTCCAGTACATCGGCACTGCCACAGCTCGACGAAACAGAGCGGTTGCCGTGCTTGGCGACCTGTGCTCCCGCTGCCGCAGTAACCAGCGCACTGGCAGTAGAAATATTAAAGGTCGACGCACCATCACCACCCGTACCACAGGTATCGACGAGATTTGCGCCACTAACCGGAACGCGGGTCGCCAGCTCACGCATAACCTGGGCTGCACCCGCAATTTCATCTACGGTCTCTCCCTTCATGCGCAAGCCGATCAGAAAGCCGCCGATCTGGGCCGGTGTTGCCTGACCCGTCATGATCAGCCGCATAACTGCGATCATGTCATCGGCGGACAAATCCTGTTTTTCCGTTATGCTGCGAATCGCAGCCTGCATATCCACAGCTCAAGCCCCCAGAAAATTCTTCAGTAACTCGTGACCCTGTTCGGTCAAAATGGATTCCGGGTGAAACTGCACACCCTCAACAGCCAGCTGCCTGTGCCGTACACCCATAATTTCCTCCACCTGTCCGCCTGCCTGCCCGGTCCAGGCGGTGACTTCCAGACAATCCGGCAGACTGTGCTTATCGATAACCAGCGAATGGTAACGGGTTGCTTCTAACGGATTGGATAACCCCTCGAAGACGCCGGTGTCCTTGTGGTGGATCATCGATGTCTTGCCATGCATGACTTCGCCGGCGTGCACAATGCTGCCACCAAAGGCCTGGCCTATACTCTGGTGTCCAAGACACACACCGAGTATCGGTATGCGCCCCGCAAGCCTTTTTATTGTCTCGATCGAGATACCTGCTTTGTCAGGTGTGCACGGCCCGGGAGAAATAACAATTTTTTCCGGCGCCAGTTTCTCGACCTCACTTACCGTTATCCGGTCATTGCGGTAAACACGAACCTCCGCACCCAACTCCCCGAAATACTGCACCAGGTTGTAAGTGAAGGAATCGTAGTTATCGATCATCAGCAACATTATACAACCATCCAATTGATATATATCATAAATTTCCCCCGTAGCGGGCTAGCGCTGACACCTGCCCCGCTTCCTGGCAATTTTCCACAAAATCGATGCTGAGTGATAGTGGTAAAAAGACAGGCAACTCTTGTTACGCGTCCTGTCTGGCCGAAAGTGGCAACGCGCCAATCGACTGGTGCGGGTCAGCCAGTGCGCCGGTAAGCATGGCCCGGTAGTCTTCAGCAAGACGTGCCATCCTCGGCTGTTTGAACAGGTCAGTGCAATATTCCCAGAACCCGGACAGATTGCCGTCCTTTATGTTGATACACAGAGACAGGTCGAACTTGCTGGTACCGTTCGATATCTTGATCGGCGTGACTTTAGCACCATGGATATGAAGCACTTTTTCCGGCGTATTCTGTAATATAAACGCAACCTGGAACAGTGGTGTGCGAGAACGATCCTGATCCGGGTGCAACTCGGCAACAAGTTCTTCGAAGGGCATATCCTGGTACATGTAGGCGTCCAGGGCGATTTTCTTCACGCGCTGTACAAGTTCCATAAACCCGGGATTCCCGGACAAATCCATTCGCAGCACGTTCGTATTAGTAACATATCCGATCAAAGGCTCCAGCTCCGGAAGCGTACGATTGGCAATAGGCGAACCTACCGAAATATCAGGTACCCCCGTATACCGATGCAACAACGTATAGAGCACAGCTATCAGCAACATGAACAGGGTAATGCCATGCTCCCGGCAAAATCCGTGAACGGCTTCCGAGAGCCCGGGACCGAGATCAAACTGCAACTTGCTTCCGCGGTCGCTTTGTATGGCCGGTCGGGGGAAATCTGACGGCAAGTCCAGCGGATCCAGGGAGCCGGACAGCTGTTCGCACCAGTAGCGTAACAGAGTCGTTCGCCGCTGACCGGAAAACAATGTGCGCTGATAGCGCGCAAAATCGCCGTACTGAAAAGGCAAATCAGCAAGCTCCGGTACCCGACCACAACTGAAAGCCTCATAGCAGCGTGTCAGCTCATCGCGGAACACGCGACACGACCAGCCATCCGAAGCTATATGGTGGAGTACAATCAACAATACATGGTAGTTTTCCGCAAGCTTGACCAGCACTGATCTGAGAAACGGACCCGCCGACAAGTTAAAAGGGATCCCCGCCTCCTCTGATATCTTCCCGATGGCAAGTTTTTCCCTGTCCTGTCGGGGGCTGGATCCGAGATCCACGAAAGTGGTGGGCACTGCTGCAGACGTATTCCCGTCCTGTATCAATGCACCACCGGATTTTCTGATACGCATCCTGAGGACCTGATGGCGATCAAGGATTGACTGCAGTGCTGAATCCAGAGCGGGCAGATTGAGCGGCCCGTCTATGTACCAGGCCCGATATACATTGTATTGCGCACTGCCGGGTCGTAGTTGATCCAGAAACCACAGGCGCTGCTGATTATACGATAAAGGTGCCGGCAACCCCGAGGCATCCACTGCCGGCATACTGTCATCTGTTGACAGGATTCTACCCTTAAGCTGTCTCTTGAGCAGCTGCTGCTTAACCGGCGAAAGTTGCTTCAGCTTGTTCGCGAGAAGCATCCGCAAATCGGATTCTGATCTGTGCCCTTTAACCATTCTCTTGCCTGACGGTACCTTGCATCCCCGCGACGGCCGGCCCTTAAAACTCAGACATGTATTTTTCGTAAGGATCTACTTTTACGTTGATACAGGTTAGCTTGTCAGATTTCAATGCACGCTCCATGGCCGGACGAAGCTGTCCAGGGTATTCAACATACTCCCCGTGGGCGCCAAATGCTTCGGCAATCTTTTCATACCGGATTCCAGGCCCAAACATCGTTACGCGCTCATGTCCTTCCGGGTAAAGCTCGCGTTGTTTACGACCACCCGAGAGGCCCTCATTGTTAACAATCACGACGATCAGTTTCACTGCGCAACGAATCGCCGTCTCCAGTTCCATTCCGGAAATACCAAAAGCCATGTCGCCGCTTATGACCACTACAGGCCGTGACGGATCACCAAGCCCGGCACCAATACCGAACGGGATGCCCACCCCCATGCACCCGTTCGTACCCGCTGTAAATCTTGAAAACGGCGTCTGTCCGGGAATGACATTCTGAACAGCCATCATACTAATGTTCCCGTCTGCGACCAGGATCGTGTTCGCCGGCAATGACTCTCTCAGCTCTTCCATCAAACGATAGCTGGACATTGGAAGCCGGTTGGATACGCAACGTTCTTCCACCATGACCCTGTGCCTCTCACCAGCCGCTTCCAGGGTTTTATGCCAGAGTCCTCGAACAGTGAGCAGTTTCTGTTCCGGACGCCCATTAAGGGCTGCCTTCAATCCGGTGGTGAAATCTCCGGCGTCAGCAACAATGCCAAGGCAGACCTTTTTGTTCTTTACAACCTCTTCAGGATCAGTATCCACCTGGATAACTTTTGCGTTCGGATTAATCTGGCTTCCGAAGCGGAACGTCCAGTTGAGCCGTGCACCCAGCACAACAACGACATCCGCCGTCGCCTGCAACTGATGTTTGGCACGATTGAAGCAGAGCGGATGCTCATCAGAGAGTATACCTCGACCCATTGGAGAACTGATGAAGGCGATGTGCTGCTGCTCCAGTAATCCTGAAAGGTCATCAGGTATCAGACCCCATCGCGTCCCTCGTCCGAGGATAAATGCCGGCTGCCGCGCATTGCGCAGCAGTGCAGCCACCTGGTTGATCTCACCCTGGTTTATGATGACTTTATCCCTTTGACTGACCGTCGGCTCAACAGAGCCGCACGTGTATAACATGCGCAAAACACACTCTGGAACATCCAGGTATACCGGACCAGGGCGGCCGGTGACAGCCACATCAAATGCCTTGTTGATAAGGCACGAAATGTCGTCGGTATTATCAATATACCGGGTCCATTTAGTAATCGATTTATATAGTTCCGTTGCGTCAAGCTGCTGAAAGCCCTGCTGCCCCCCGGTGTCTCCTGTACGGTAACCACCAAGCACAATGACCGGCCAGGCATTGTCTCTTGCGACCAGCAATCCGGTAGCCACATTGGTAACAGCCGGACCAGCTGAAACGACCACAACGGCGTTTAGCCTGCCAACCGTGTAGTTGTGGGCAATAGCCATCAGTACGGCAGCCTGTTGGTGGCGGGTCCCGATGACACGGATACCCGCGCCAACAGCCGCTGCCAGCAGCTCCTGCACGGGGATACCGGAAACAGCGTAAATGTGTGTAACTCCATTGGCCAGGAGTGCCTGGACCACCAGCTGGTTTCCGCTCCTTCTTGTGCGACTGGCGATTAAATCCAGCAGCGCTCTTTTCTCCGGCGACAGGTTCTTTAGTCGATCACCGAGCCTGACTGGTTGAGGAGAAGGCCTGTCAGACATTAAATCAGTTCATTCCTGGTCATCTTCAGGCCCTGCCTGGCCGGTCGGTAACACAAGGCCGCCATGATTTTCGTTTAACAGGCGGGTGCAACTCTCAACACCTATGTTTCCAGGCCGGGTTACCGGTAACCGACCATCATCTTTTTTGAGCGCTGACATTGCTGCGTTGACCGCATCGTGTGCCGCAAACAGGCAGGGCGTACTGTAATTAACAAGCGACACCCCGGTGCCGGCTAACTGGCTCAGAGTTGCGGGCGGGGATTTTCCGCCGGCTATCTGGTTGAATACCAGGGGACAGTCTATTTCCTTGCGCAAATCCCGCAGCAACTCCAGATCCCGTACACCCTCCACAAGCACAGCGTCCGCGCCTGCCTCAGAAAACCTGCGTGCACGAACCATAGCCTCATCGGGATCAGTAGCGTCGGTGCGCGCTACTACGAACAGATCTTTACGCGCATCCAGCACCCGCTGCAGCTTATCAACAAAGCTATCCAGACCCATAATCTGTTTGCCGTCCAGGTGACCACATTTACGCGGACGCTGCTGGTCTTCGAGTACCACCCCGGAGGCGCCAAGCGCTTCCAGCTGCCGGACCACATGGCAGGCAACTTCAACATCCGCGTAACCGTCATCAATATCGACGACAATATGGTGCGACGGCAGGACTATCCTGACGCGCTGCACTAACGCCACAATATCAGGCCAGGCTATGTACCCTGCATCGGGAAGTCCATAGTAGCTTGCAGCAAAGCTGAAGCCACTGATAAAGATTCCATCAAAATGCCGGCCCGCGACCGACGCCGAAAACACATCATAGACGCCTATCAGAGGCACAATATCGCGCCGTAGAATATCAGCTCGTAAACGATTTCCGGGGCTTGACGTCATAAACCTTAATCCTTATCAGCTTCGTTGCTATCCTGACCGAGCTCCTCTGCCAGGAGCTGTGCCGCTTCTTCATCAGACAGCGATTCCAGTTTCTCCAGGAGGTCCGAAATAGCGTCCGGATCAATGAAGTCTGCCGACGCCGCTATATACTCAGCCAACCCGGCAACGGTGGGTTTGTGGAAAAGCGTAACTATCGGGAGTTCCACATGCATACTGGCCTGCAACCGTCCAATTACCTGCGTGCCACGAATCGAGTCACCACCCAGGCTAAAAAAATTATCGTTGACACCAATTCTGTCCTGGCCGAGAACCATTGAGAAGACATCTGCAATCGTCTGTTCCATATCATTTCGCGGAGCCACATAGCGGCGATCAAGATGTTCACCCAGGAGTTCAGCCAATCCGATGCGCTGAAGTTTTCCTGTTGCTCCTTTGGGGATCGCATCGACAATTAATATCTGACTGGGAACCTTGAAATCCGCCAGCTGCTCAAAGGCAAAAGTGCGAATGGTCGATTCGGTCAATCCGGATTCGGGCGATATAACCACGGCAGCTGCAAGATCCTCACCGAGAGTAGGATGCGGAACCGCAAACGCCACAGCCTGGCGAACGCCGGCAAGATCCATCAGGGTCTCATCGATTTCTCTCGGTTGTATATTCTCACCACCGCGATTAATGATTTCCTTCAGACGACCCGTAATAAACAGATAGCCATCACTATCAACATGACCCTGGTCACCTGTTCTGAACCAGCCGTCGTGAAAGCTCGCCCTGTTGGCCTCGGAGTTACTTTCATACCCGGCTGTAACATTCCCCCCACGGATAACAATTTCGCCTGTCGTACCCTGTTCCTGCAGACTACCAGCTTCATTCATAATCGCCACTTCGGGACCTGCGGGCAGACCCACGGATCCGGCCTTGCACTCACGAGGTGGCAATGGATTGCTCGTCATCTGGTGCGTGGCTTCGGTCATTCCGTAGGCTTCTATCACGGGACAATCAAACATTGTTCCCAGCTCTTTCATTACGCTGGGTGCCAGTGCTGCGGAAGATGACCGGATAAATCTCAGCGAAGTATCAGTAAGTCTGTGGTCTCGTGATCTTGCATCGTCCAGTATCATCTGGTGCATTGTCGGTACCGCCGAATACCAGGTCGGGCGGAATATTTTCATCCAGTCGAAGAAATTATCCGGATCAAGCCCGACTGTACATACCACACGCCCCCCGGTAGCAAGCGGTGCGATCAAACCCGCAATCAAACCGTGAATGTGGAACAGCGGCATGATATTCAGCCCACAATCATTGCCATCAAGCCGGAGCGTGCGAACAATATTTCCGGCAGATAAAGCGATGTTGGCATGTGTCAATGGAACCTGTTTCGGCTTTGATGTTGTTCCCGACGTATGCAGCACAAGGGCGACTGAGTTCTCCTCGACTGTGAGCGCTCCACCCGGAAGATCATCGCTCTCTATAACGGGTCTACCCGGGAATTTAAAAATTCCCGCAGCCGAATCCGGAGAGCAGACAAGTTCGATGACGGTGGCTCCATAAGACGGCGCCAGATCACGCGCCGGTGTATCCAGACGGGAATCCACCAGCAACACCCTGGGACGAAGATCGGAGAAATAGAATTCCAGTTCTTTGGCTCGGTAAGCCGGGTTTAACGGCGCGGCGCGGCCGGCACTTGCAGCCGCGAGAAAAGCCACCGCCATTTCGGGTCCGTTCGGCAGCAACAGAGCGACTCGATCAGCAGGACGCACGCCGGCCGCCTTCAGCATGTGTACAGTAGAGGATACTTGCTCCCACAAGCATTTGTAGGTGAGCGCCTGACGAGCGGGTGCCTCCAGAGCAGGCATAGCCGACAGCGCATCCGCCTGTTGCTCCAGTAGCTCTGGTAGTGTCATGAACGGAAAGAAGGAATTTTCAGCGTAGCTCATTTGTTAACTTCCCAACTGCAACAGCACAATCCGGCCATACAGACGTTATTAGTCGTCATGATCAGTATTTTTCTTAATGAAAATATTGAAAAACTTGCCGGACATACTGTTTGTCTAAACTTTGCAGAGGTGGAACAACTATCCATCGTTGATTTATATCATATAAAACAGCAGTCTGCCGCCTTACGGGGAGGAACCACCATACAGGTTGCAGCTTGCATCCGGATTCCCCCTGACGCTAACGAATCCTTGACTGTTGTAGATCACATACGACATGGGAACTGCTAGTGGTCTTTCCCGTCAAGACCCGCCTGTGCCAGCGCCACAGCCCTGAATATTGCACGCCCCTTGTTCATGGTCTCGGCCCATTCATTCTCCGGCACGGAGTCAGCCACAATACCGGCACCGGCCTGTATATTCAGCGTGCCGTCCTTGATCACCGCGGTGCGGATAGCAATGGCGGTATCCATATTGCCGGACCATGACAGATAACCCACGGCGCCGGCATACACGCCGCGCTTGACCGGCTCAAGTTCATCGATAATCTCCATAGCACGTATCTTTGGCGCACCACTGACGGTGCCGGCCGGAAAAGTAGCGCGCAAAACATCGATAGCGGACATATCGTCCTTGATGCGTCCGGTTACGTTGGAAACGATGTGCATGACATGCGAATACCGTTCGACAATCATTTTATCGGTCAGCTCAACGCTTCCGATCCGGCTGACCCGCCCGGCATCGTTGCGGCCAAGATCGATCAACATCAGGTGTTCGGCAAGTTCTTTGGGATCGGCCAGCAGATCAGCCTCCAGCGCCTGGTCTTCGGCTTCGTCCTTGCCGCGCGGTCGCGTACCGGCAATCGGTCGCACGGTGACAACGCCGTCTTCCAGACGCACCAGTATCTCCGGCGACGAACCCACGACATGGAAATCGTCGAGGTCCAGGTAGAACATGTACGGTGAGGGATTGAGTCCGCGTAGCGCTCGATACAGGTCCAGCGGTGGCGCATGAAAAGGCACCGATAGACGCTGTGACAGCACCACCTGCATGGCATCACCCTCAACAATGTATTCCTTAACGCGCTCTACAGCAGCTTCAAAACCCTCACGCGTGAACCCGGACACAAAATTTTCTTCCGTCACCTGGCGCGACTCTTTCAGCGCACCGGGTATCACCACCGGCCGGCGCATGGCGTCCATCAGCTGACCAAGCCGCACCTGTCCCGCATCCCAGGCGTCAGACCTTTCTGAGTCCATATGCACTATCAGCTGCAGCTTGCCGCTGAGGTTATCGAAAACCACGACTTCATCCGACACCATCAACAGTATATCCGGGGTCTGCAGGGTATCCTCGTTCACTCCGTCTCTGAGCCTGGACTCTATGTAACGTACCGTATCATAGCCAAAATACCCGACCAGTCCGCCAGCGAAACGCGGCATACCATCAAGCTGCGGCACCCGGTAACGCTGCTGAAATTCTTCTATCCATTGCAGGGGTTCCGGGCACTGTTCCTCTTCGACAAGGCGACCGTCAGTATGTAGCTGGATGTGCTCGCCATAGACCCGCACAACGGTACGGCACGGTAAGCCGATAATCGAATAGCGGCCCCACTTCTCGCCACCCTGCACTGACTCGAACAGATAGGAATACGGGCCATTGGCCAGCTTCAGATAAGTACTTAAGGGGGTGTCGAGATCAGCCAGTACTTCACGGGTCACCGGAATACGGTTGTACCCTTCCCCGGCCAGCTGTTGAAATTTTTCAGGTGTCATATTCCTCACCGTTGAGACATTTTTTATTCACGAACTACAGACAAACAGTGGATCAGGTCCACCATCGCCTTCTGTGCTCGTGCAAACCTGTCTTTACGGTGAACATTTATGCAGCCTGTTCCAGTTCGGTTTTCAAATGTGCCAGGGTTTCTATGATGACATCCGGTTCTGCGACCCGGATGTCCTCACCATGGTTGTAACCATAGGGCAAGCAGACGATCTGGAACCCGGCTGCGCGTGCCGCTTTGACGTCGCTGATCGAATCACCCACCATCAGCGACTGTCCAGGACTCACCTTAAAGAATTCTGCCGCGTGCAGCAATGGTGCAGGGTGAGGTTTTTTGTGTTCCAGCGTATCACCGCTAATCACGATGCTGAAATACTCGTATATTCCCAGATCCCTGAGCAAGGGGATGGTGAACTGTTCCGCCTTGTTGGTGACACAGCCCAGCGCATAGCCGGCAGTCTTCAGGTAATCGAGGCCTTCAAGAACACCGGGGTATAAAAGAGAGCGCTTTGAGGTGTTATCGGCATAGAGTTCCAGGAAAACGGGGTAGGCCTTTTCGAAGTCCGCTTCGTCCGGCTCGCCGTTCAGCTGACCAACCAGCGCACGACGCACCAGACGCTCGACACCGTTACCGACCCAGTCACGTACCCGGGTTTCACCGCAGGGCTCTCGCCCCATCTGGCTCATCATTTCATCAACACAAAATGCCAGATCCGGCACGCTGTCGACCAGCGTACCGTCTACGTCAATGAGGATCATTTCGGGTTTACTGATAGCCACAACCGATATCCCGCCTTCCGGCGCTTCCTAGCCGGCCTTCGACAGCTCATCACGCATCGCCTTGACGACACTGTCGTAGGTATTGGCATCACCATCACTGGCCGCACTAAAGATCGCAGAACCGGCGACAAAGGTATCCGCACCGGCCGCTGCAACCTCACGGATATTGTCGACTTTGACGCCACCGTCAACTTCCAGGCGAATATCACGCCCGGAGGCATCGATGATTTTGCGCGCCTCGCGTAACTTATCGAGTGTGGCCGGAATGAAACTCTGGCCACCAAAGCCGGGGTTGACCGACATCAGCAACACCATATCCACTTTGTCCAGAACGTATGTCAGGTAATCCAGCGGTGTGGCCGGATTGAATACCAGGCCAGCCTTGCAACCCTCTCCCTGTATCAGTTGCAGGGTGCGGTCTATATGTTCACTGGCCTCCGGATGAAACGTAATATAGCTGGCACCGGCCTTGGCAAAATCCGGAACCAGGGCATCCACCGGCTTGATCATCAGGTGCACATCGATCTCGGCAGTCACTCCGTGTTTGCGTAACGCATCACACACCAGTGGACCAATCGTCAGGTTGGGCACGTAGTGGTTGTCCATCACATCGAAGTGGACAATGTCAGCCCCGGATTTGAGGACGTTATCCACTTCTTCACCCAGACGGGCGAAGTCCGCGGACAAAATAGACGGTGCAATCTTGTAATCTGGCATAATCCGGGCCTCTCAAAGTTAGAATCTACGGGTAAATTCAAGACCGCGCACTTTACCCGAACATAGAGTCGTTTGCAGCCCGGGATAAACGACGGTCATCGATAACCCGAACCCGACACCGGAAACATGCTGAAAGATACAAATAGTTTATTGTTATTTATAGGGAAATTCTAATCAATTCGTCATGCTGGCGTATGCCGGTATGCAACTCGCTGAAACCACTGGACTCCGGCATACGCCGGAGTGACGGAAGGCTCTATTCAGGTAACCCGTTATGACGCTAGCCAGCCTCGCCATCGCCCTGCACATACTGTCTGCCGTCGTGTGGGTGGGCGGGATGTTTTTTGCGTACCAGATACTACGCCCGGTCGCCGCACAGCAGCTTGAACCGCCACAACGCCTGCAACTCTGGGCACAGGTGTTCAGGCGCTTCTTCCCATGGGTCTGGGTATGTATCGTCCTGCTACCGCTCAGCGGCTACTGGATGGTATACAGGCGGTTTGGCGGGATGAGCGGTATCGGCCTGCATATCCATATCATGCAGGTCCTCGGCTGGCTGATGATACTGCTGTTCCTGCACCTCTACTTTTCGCCGTTTCGCCGCCTCAGGGAAGCGGTAATCACCGAACAATGGCCGGAAGCAGGCAAACGACTCCGTCAGATCCGGTTTATCATTGGCGTCAACCTCAGTCTCGGCCTGATCGTTATTGCCATCGCAGCTGCCGGGCGTTACCTGTAAACCCAGGTCAGGGGCTAACCGCGAGCCTCCTTCACCAGATCGTAGGCTTTCTTTATCTCCTGGGTTTTTTCGGTAGCCAACCTGGTCATTTCCTCGGGCAAACCCTTGGCTACCAGTTTATCCGGATGATGCTGATTCATAAGACGCCGGTAGGCCTTTTTTACCTCTGCATCGCTGGCCGATTCTCCTACGCCCAGTATTTCGTAGGCCCCGCGCAGAGACACCTGGTGCGATGCTGCAGATTCGCCCCCGAATCCATCACCGCCAAAATGGCGTGTGTTGCGAACCAGTGCTTCGATATGCTGAAATTCGCTGGTGGAAAACCCGAGCTCCTGGCGCACTCGCTCCAGGATGCCGCGTTCCGCACTGTCCAGATTGCCATCAGCATAGGCGGCGTGCATCAGAATCTCGACAAACATCTGCATCAGATTGCGGCGCCGGTGACATTCCTGACGAAACTGGCGCAAAACCTCCAGCAGCTGAAAATCCGGCTGCTTGCCCTGGTTAAATAAACCGATCGCCGCTGCACGCATCTGTTCGTTCAGGTTCATACGCCGCATCACGTCGCGTGTCAGCTCAATTTCGTCTTGTGAAACCCGTCCATCGGCTTTGGCAAGATGCCCCATGACAGAGAACAGCGTCGTAAAAAACGCGGTCTGGACACGCTCCTGCGCACCGGGTTCGAAGTGGCCGCGAAGGGCGCCGCCAAGCCCTTTATCAAAGTTGTGCCCAAGCGCTGCGCCAATCAGAGCGCCAAGCGGCCCTGCCAGCAAATACCCGAAAGTACCCCCCAATAACTTGCCCCACCAGCTCAAGGCATTACTCCCTTATTTTCGAAAATTCTAATGTAGCGATCGATTAAACCACAGATGCGGTATTTTACCGCTTCCTGCGGCGGAAATTCGACACCTTCAGGCAACTTCCCATCGTCTACAGCAACGGTGTTTATTGTGATACCAGGGTTCTCGAAACTCATCAAAAATGTTTGCTTGCAAAACCTGGTTTATGCGCCTATAAATTTACCAGAGTCGAGATATAGCCGTTTTCGGTGGTCTGTGAAAACACAGGTTGCACAGCTGCCAGGTATCAGCAGTTTGGTCAGAGAGGTAAACCCGCTATGAATTTTGAGCATGCACCGAAGATTGGCGACTGGTACAAAAGCACGATTGGTGATGCCTTCGAAGTGATCGCGCAAGATGACGACGATGATACACTGGAGCTGCAATATTTCGATGGCACGCTGGAGGAACTCGACGTTGAAACCTGGGAATCCATGCGTCCCGAACCCATAGAACCACCTGAAGACTGGAGTGGCTCCATGGACATTGCTCCCGAAGACACCCCCGCGCTGGACATCTTGCCGGAAACCGAAGACTGGATGAGTATGCTGGAACGCATAGATCGCAATCCATGTTAATTTTATGGGTAACAACCACGCTGGCAGATATGCACAGTGCCGGACCCACCATACTGCCTTCCCCTGATAACTAAACCACTAACTTTGCTGCAAAAAAAAGAGTGCTGCGCGCAGGGTTCATTTTTCCTGTACCCGGCACATAACTTGCTGAAAGTGTAGCTGAGTGCGCCGGATTTAATGTTTGCAGACCGGCGCCGATAGTAGTTTTGAAGGCTGACTTATCAGCCGCGACCACCTTAAGGAGGTGCGCCATGACACTCATACTTGATATGGCAACTGGCGAAGAGTACCAGGGAGAAGGAATGAGCTGCCCAAGCGCAACAGGCTCGACACCCACTCGCAGGGACAGGTTGCAGGAGCCTTCACAACACCTACAACTGCAACTCGCGATGGTCGAGGCCACACCATCCCGACATAATATTTCTTTCGACATGGCCGGCATGGACATCCAGACCCTGCTTGAATCCATCGAAGACTAAAGATACCGAACACCGGAAGGGGTTGGAGTAAACCGTTACTCCAACCCCTTTTTTTATAACCAGTCCGTTGTCAGCTATCTAATCCCGAACCACTCGGAAACCAAGATTATCCAGTTTCAGATCCGGCATGCGCTGGTCGCGACTGGCACTGCGCAGCGAATCCGCCGGACTGCTGTAACTGCCTCCGCGCACGACACGAGCAGAGCAATCACCGGTTATGACGGCGCTGCCATCCAACAGTGCGTTTGCGTACCCGGACTGGTAGCAGTCCTGCACCCACTCCGTCACATTGCCCGCCATATCATGCACGGCAAACGGACTTGCTGCGAAACTTCCAACCCGTGCAGTCTCGCTACCGGACCACTGGCTGCCACAATCAAAACAGTTAGCCAGATTCTCACCAACTTCCGTGCCCCACCAGAAACGTTTGTTGCTGTGCGAACGCGCAGCATATTCCCATTCCGCCTCGGTCGGCAAACGGTAGTGAGCACCGGTCTGCTCTGACAACCACCGGGTATAAGCGACGGCATCCGGCCAGTTGACGTTAATGACCGGACGCGTGCCACGTCCCCAGCCTTCATCCACCGGTCGTGCACGCCCGGTAGCCTGCACAAACCGGTCGTACTCGCTGAATGTTACTTCGTATTTACCGATTGCAAAGCGTGACAGGTTTACCAGGTGTTGCGGACGCTCCTCAAAACTCGGTGAGGTTGAGCCACTACCCATGGTGAAACTGTCGGCCCGCAGTTCAACCATAACCGGTGCGCCACCACCGTCGGACAGAGTGTCCTGGAAAATTCGCAAGGGCTGTTCTATCACCGGTATCGGTACTTCCACTTCCGGTTGTGGTTTTCCGATCGGGTTTTTCGCGGGTTCTGCGGCGGGTTCCGGTGCCGATACCTTCGGCGTCGCGGCTACCGCCGGCTCGCTGCCTCCTGTTTCCGGCGCTGCTGACATTCCTTTTGCAATAGGCGGGATTTTCCTGGGTGTCCTGGTCCCGGGGGGTGCGACATCGACTTTAGGCAACACCGGTTCCGGCTGAGATTCCGGTTCCGCTTTTTCTGCTTCGCGCCGTTCGACCCGCAGCTTCTCCTTGTTCTGGCTGACCGACGGTTGTGGCAGGTTACCCGTTGTTCCCTCGCTTTGTCGTGAATGAACGAACCACCAGCCACACGAGGCCAGCACAGCGCCAAACAATAGTGCGGCCAGTATCCCCTTCCAGCCACCGGAACGGCCGGTATCCGCCGGCGTGGTTCGATCTGCACGCACAGAAGACGCGCCAATCTCATCGTCTTCAAGTAGTACACCTGCCTGATCATCGTCCTCGTCCCGGGTTTCGTAATGGGGCGTCAGCAGGGCTGATGCCGACGGGTCATTTTCGTCGAGTGAAGGGATATGCCCTTCCTGCATATCCGGCAAGTTACCGGAACTCACCTGGTTCAGCTGCTCCTGCAAACTCTCTACTTGACGCTGTAATCCAGTGGCCTGTTGCTCGGCTTTGGTACGTAACCGCACGGCAACTTCGACATTCTTTCTGGCCTGTTCCAGCGCTTCATCCAGCGCGGATTCACTGTCCGCAGTCGCCTGCATGTCCACCAGGCTGCGCGTCACTTCGGCTTCTGCGCGCAGCTGATCCACTTCATTACACGCCTGCCGCTCGGCTTCCTGTGCCTCTGCAAGACTCTGTTCCAGCTGGTGGGTGCTATTCTGCAGGGTCTGTGATTTTTCTGCGTTGCTATCGACTTCAGCACGCGCCAGTGTGACTGCCTGACGCAACTCCTCGAGCTCCTGATTCTGAACCGTCAGCTGCTCCTGACTCTCGTTGCGCTCAGTGCTGACCGCCGCGAGCTCGTCGCGCAATGCCTGTTGCATCTGCTGCTCGGCATCAAGCCGGACTGTCATTTCCTCGTTGGCGGCCTGGCTGGATTCTATTAGCTGCTGCTCTGCCTGGCGGGCGCTCTGCTGTGCCTGTAACAGCAGCAGACCCAGTTTCTCCGCTTCCGCCTGCTCACTCTCAAGCTGTGCGCTACGCTCACCAAGCTGAATCTCGATGTCGTCACGCAGACGCCCTCCTTCTTTGAGCTGTTCCTGGCGTGCCTCCAGCTCGGCAGCCAGGGCAGCGCTGGAATCACCGGCAGCTGCTTTCAGTTCCTTTTGCAGTCGGAGAACTTCAGTTTCGTGATCATGACGTGTACGTTCCAGGTCACGTTCAGCCTTGCGCAGCGTCTCCAGTAAACGCCGATGCTCGCGCTGTACGTTATCGCGCTCGTCCTGGGCGCGCGCCATGGCTTCACGGACGCTGGTGATATCGGATTCATGCTCACCGACAGCGGCCTGCAACCTGGAGTCCAGCTCCTCTGCGCGCTTTTCTGCGTCCGTAGCCTGCTCTCGCAATTGCTCCAGCTGCTCCCTGAGTTCATCGGTTTCCGCGGAATAGCCGACCTGTGTTTGTTCCTGCGTATCCGCAGCCTGTTTCTGCACCTGCTCGAGCTGTTCCTGCAATGCCTGCTCGCGCTCACCGGCTTGCTGCAATGATTGCTCGTATTCCTGCAGTTTCTGATCTCCAGCTGCCAGTTGCGCTTCCAGCCCCAAGGTCTTCGCCTGCCCTGATTCCGCCCGTGCAGCGTCCACTTCACCCTGCTGTTCCAGTTCCTTATGACGCGCTTGCAGGTCGTCGAACTGCTGCTGTAGAGATACCCGCTGGCTCTTTTCATCCTCCAGTGCCTGCTGCAGCCCATTAAGCCGCCCACCGGCTTCTTCTTGCCGCGAATCCTGCTGACCCTGAAGCACCGCCAGACGTTGCCGAACCTCTTCTAGCTCCTTGACGGTCGCGTCTCGCTCACCGGCAACTGCGCTGGTACGCTGCCCAAGCTGTTTGTAGTCCTCTCGTACCCGGCCAAGTTCATCCTGTATCAGCGTTGTTTCGCTTTTCAACGCCTCAAAGCGGTGCTTTCCTGATTCCTGCTCCTGTCTGGCAGCATCCAGCTCTGCCTGCAGCCTGTTTTTCTCTTCCGTGGCACTTTGCGCCTCGTTCGACACAGCTCTATTTGCTTCGAGCTGCTGTCTCGCTTCATCCAGTTGCTGTTGCAGTACGCTCTTTTCATTTTCGGCAGCGGCGAGTTTGCCGACCAGTTCACTGTCCGCAGATCCCCCGGCGCTGTTCGTGGGTTCGCTTTTGACGGTTTCCTCAGCCGGGCTGGCATCCGTATCGAAGGGGATGATATCGGCATCCGTTGCGGATGACGCTTCCGACTTGTCCGGGCGGCCGCCTGTCAACACCTCTTCCGGTACGTCCATCATCCCGTTTTCCAGTGCGTAGACGCTCAGACCCTTCTGACTCAGAACGAACGCACCGGCAGCACTACGCCTGCCGGTATCACAGTACACAATGTAGGTCGTCCCGGAATCCAGATCCGTGCACTGATCCCGCAGTGCCGACAGCGGCATATTGATACTGTCCACAATGGCCTGATTTACGACTTCACCGGGGAGGCGCACATCCAGCCACTGTGCCCCGTCCCTGACCAGCTTTTGTGCTTCGACAAAGTCCAGCTCTTTAACCAGAGACTCGCGCAGCAGCTCGTTAAAATCGTCCGTGGAAAGCCGCATCAATGAGCCATCGGTGACCATCGTCACGGTGGCATTGCGCTTGGCTCCGGACACCAGTGCATCTTCACCAAAGCACGCACCCTCCCCCAGCTCCGCCAGCAATACTTCCTTGCCACGGGCTGATGCCTTGCGGGATACCGCAAGACGCCCGCTTTTGACGACGTAAAAGTAGTCACCGTCTTCATCCTGACGAACGATAATTTCGCCGGCACTGGTATTGACTGGTTCAAGGCGCATCAACAGCTGATGAATATTCGAAGGAGGCAGCTGCAGAAACGCCTGTGACTGCAACATGCGGGTCATCCAGTCGTCGTCATCCTGGGCGTCAATCTCGACCACATCGTAACCCGCTGATTCATCCCAGGTCAGTAGCACGTCGAGCAGACTGGAGTCGATGCGGGCTACCGTGATTGCTCCGGAGGCTCGTGCGGACAGTTGGCGCGGCTGTTTGTGGGCCAGTGGATGACGGGATACTTCGGTTCCGGCATTAACAGTGCTGACGACATCACGCCCGTTTCCGATCAGTTCGACAGTACCTTGCAGCAGATATACGGACTGATAGTCGCGGTCACCACTCTTGAATACGTAGCGCCCGGAACGTACTTCCTCGATGACCGCTTTGCAGGTGATCTCTTCGACGTGGACAGCTGACAGCGCGTTGATGGGGACAAAGTCCCGTAACGTCTTCTTATAAATAAGCTTTTTCGCCGCTCCCATGCTCTGCTGATCCGTCCGATCTGATTGTCTGAATGCGCTTTCAAGACGCCCGAATGGGGGCTTGCGCGGTGCCCTGCCACGCTCCACTGGTAGCGGCCATTCAGGTCAAAATCTTAGCCATCAGGTTAATACCAAATGTGTGAAGTGACTCACAATTCCTGTGTTCTTCCACAGGCCGGTTACCCGTTGTGTATTTTTTGTTCAGTAAGCAAGACGGGGATACGTCAACAGACGCAGGTGGGGTTGCCGGCTGTTCAATGTCGTAGTGTTGGCCGGCTGATTTATTCCTGGCTGCTTCTCACAGGGATAAAGTCTGATACTGTTTTTTTACATGCATTAACGAAGCCACTCTCATTTGAGACTTAAAAAACAGGCCTGAATTGCATAAAGGGGTTTCACTTTTTTTTCTTTGTGCTATCTTTGCGCGGTCACGTCCCAGACAACTACTGTAAGGAGTACATTGAATGGCCGTAAAGAAAAAGACTGCCAAGAAAACCGCCAAGAAAAAGGTTGCTGCCAAGGCGGTCAGGAAACCTACTACCAAAGCTGAAACCTTTACCTATGTCGCAGATAAAACCGGCCTGACCAAGAAAGACGTCGGCGCCGTATTCGAATCGCTCAACACCCTGATCAAGCGCGACCTCAGACGCAACGGCCCCGGCGTATACACAGTCCCCGGCCTGATGAAAATCAAAGTGGTTCGCAAACCGGCCACCAAGGTGCGCAAGGGTGTAAATCCCTTCACTGGTGAGCCCATGACCTTCAAGGCCAAACCTGCCCGCAATGTGGTCAAGGTGCTGGCTCTGAAAGCGCTGAAAGATATGGTCTAGCTGGACATCAGACCTGATTTTGACAAAAAAGCAGCCAGTTTGGCTGCTTTTTTATTGCCGGTCGCCCAGCACCTTGTGCTTGGCGCGAATGAAATCCCTGTGCGGTACATGCAGTAACTCCGTTATCTTACGCACTGCTGCCTCTTCATAGCGGTCCAGGCGACCGTCTGCATACGCCACCTGCCACAGCATTTCTATTAACCGTACTTTTTCTTCAGCAGAAAAATGCTGATTAATCAGACCCGTAAACTGATACAGCGAGACCGCTTCGGCCGCTTCGCTATCCGCCAGTTCCGCCAGCTCACGGGTTTCGCTGTCGCTCAGAGCAAAGGCATTGCGCAACGCCTGCTCCAGCATTGTGCGCTCATCCGGGTGTTCATCGTAATCAGCACGCAGCACCTCGAACAACAACGCAGCCGTCGCCAGTTGCAGTCCGCGCCCGTCCGAACCGACGGCCGTATCCGGCTCGATTTTCGCGCGGAAAAATTCTTGAATAGCCGCTAACACAGTGCATCCAACATCATCACCTGCGAGGTACGAAAACGCGTATTCTACCTGGCCGGCACCGCCAGGCGGAGAAAACCATCAACAACCAAAACACAGGATCAAAACCTGAAGTCGTAGCCAACGCAACGGTACAGCCACCACCACCGGTGTTGGCCTTTACACCCAGCACCGACGAGGGGTCTGCAGCACCCGCCAATGCGGCATCAGCGTCCAGGATTCCACTCCCGCACGAGCTGGTATCACAACTTGCATCCGGGAACATACGCGTTGTCAGCCGCAATATATCCCGGACCTGGCTGGCGCTGAGCGCACTGTTTACCGCCAGCATAAGCGATGCCGTGGCAGAAACCTGCGCAGTAGAAAAACTGGAACCCGCGATCCTGGCATTAATATCCTGAGCCGGTGTAGTTGCACCGCTGTTGGACAGCACCAGGATGCCGTTCGCCGGCTGCTGTTGTGTCAGGCCACCGGGCGCACTCAGGGTGATTCCCCCGCCGCTGTTGGTATAGGGTGCGCGCGAACCATCGCGCAGCGTTGCACCCACCACCACTACCTTCTTGCAGTTGGCCGGACTCTGACCGGCGACATCACCACCGTCGTTGCCGGCCGATACAATGACAATAGCTCCCACGTCCACAACAGCATCGATCGCACTCTGTTCTTCCGGTGTACAGCTTCCAGCACCACTCAGACTCATATTGATCACCCGTGCCGGTGTGGGATTAACAGGCACACCCGCCACCGAAAGCCCCGCCGCCCAGCGCAGGGCATCAGCGACATCCAACACACTTCCACCGCATTTTCCCAGCACCCGAACCGGCAGCAAGCGGGCAGCAAAATCGATCCCCGCGATATCTGTGTTGTTATTAGACTCGGCGACCATGACGCTGGCCACTGACAACCCGTGCCAGGAACTGTTGTTTCCAAGCATCCCGGTTTCGCATTCATCGTTGACCGTGGCATCACCCGGATCCGTGGGATTATTGTCGCGCCCTACCGGATCACCCAGGATAGTGTCATTGTCCAGTTCAGTAGCAGGAACGAGATTACTCGGCCCACCACTGAAGAAATCGTAACCCGGAAGTATCCGGGCGGGATCAATATCGCGGTGCGGCAGAAAACCGGTGTCCAGTTGGGCAATAACACCGGTAACCGAACCCGTTTCCAGATTCCAGCCACTCTGCATTCTGATACCACCGGTGTCTTCAAACAGGTTCCACTGATTGGAGAGCACGCCACCAGGAAGCGCGGTACCGGGAAGATAGCCGGGATCCAGGGGTATCAGCGCCGGGTACATACGCTTGTCCGCCTGCGCGGAAGCCACTGAAGGATCGGCGACAAGCCGCGCTGCAATCTGTTCGGCCTGTTCATAAGTAACAGCCTGAGGCAGACGCACCACGATGCCATTACCGTCGAATTGCCGGACGAAAGTCAGCGGGCTTCCGTCCGGCAAGCGGATATCCGGGACAACCTCGTTATGTCGTACTGCCTGCATACGACGGACGCCATCATCCTTCAGACGAAGTATGATCTGGTGCGTATCAAGCCTCGCCCCCGGACCAGCCGCCAGCACCGGTAAAAAGCCGGCGGCCGTACACAGCGCCAGCGCCAAAACCATAATTCTTTTTAACATCAATTAGCTACCTGGATGGACCTTATTGGGCACGGACCAGAAACTGTTCTCCCTGAAATGACAGTATCACGCCCTCTGGTGTTATTTCGTCCACTAGTGGCCCTTCCTGTAATCGTTCACCCGTGCGGTACTTTCTCAGGTTTACTAACACGAAACGATCCTGCGGAAGATCGCTGTAAACGTGCACGTCGAGATGTATACCGCCCGAGAGTTGCCGGAACAGGCGGTCTGGAATTTGAGGCCAGACCGGCAGGCTGTATATATCCGTGACGGCGGCTTCTACAGGCTGCACATCCATCGCCAGTTCAGGCTCGGACTCAGCAGGCGCTAACGGTTCGACCACCGGCGCTGGCAGCACTGGTTTTGGTTCCTCGGGTGCTGCCGATAGCGTGGGTTCTGGCTCAGCCGGAACTGACGGTTCAACGACAGGTGCAGGTCTACTCACCTGTGCCGGCTCGCGTATGACGGGCTCACGTTGTGATAAGCCGGGACCATATTGGCTTGCTGTCTCCAGGTCGGAAGCGGGCCACAACAGATATATCAACAGGACCAGGTTCAGAACCAGAACGGCTGCAACTATCCATATCCAGTTCCCGACTGCCGTACGTGCCGGTTTTTCGTACTCGCTGCCTATCCCCGGGACCTGCCCGATATCCCTTTGCAGTTCGGCTTTTTTGAGCGCTTCCAGAATGTATGACACTGGATCAGCCCGCTATCTGCTCGCCGTGACGGCGCCAAGGCGCGGCACCGACGACGCGCGATCCAGATTGTTCAGGCTGATAAAGGTCCGTGCACCGACCACACCGTCGGCATTCATCTCCAGATCACGCTGAAAGGATTGCACGAGTCCCTTTAACCCGACGTCGAAATAAAAAGGATCCGGCGCAATCGCCGTCAACCCGGTAGCCTTCGCCAGGCGATCACGCAGCCATTTCACGTCTGCGTTACGATCCCCGGGGTGCAGGGCGGCATTGCCGCTGGGCGGTACTTTCCATAACAGGCGGTACTCACCAAACCAGTGGCGTTCAATCTCACCGATCGGTACTTCGAGATCGCGACCATCCACCTGCACCCTGACCTGTGATCCCACCACCTCCCGAATCAACACCGGGACACGCCGACCTTCGGCCGCAACCAGCAGCAACAGAGTCGGTCTGTCAAAAAGTTTCAATGCCGTCCAGGTACCGCCACCTTGCAGGCAACGCAACCCGGCAGCGGGGGCTTGCGCGCAGGCCTGTTCATCGCTAACCGCCGACGACCGCACACCCCACAGGCCGTACAGTGATTTCCAGGCTCGCGAGGAAGCATAAGGACCGGCCTCGGCCAGGGCCCGCCTCAAATCCATGACCAGCGACTCACTTTCAAGTTGCGACTCAATTTCGGCTTCGGACAAATCTTCTGATTCATTTGTCTGCGGGACTTCTGCTCCGCTAGTGGCAAGCTCAATAGGTGGCTCTTCAGACAGCTGCTCCTTAAACTTCGGTTTTTCAGCCACCACGGCCTTAACCACCGGATTTTCCAACACCGGCTCATCGACCGAATTCATTGCCAGCTGCGCAGACCCGGGCAAGGGTATAGTCACTGCGAGGAAATAGCTGAGCAGCCCCGCAAGAACCGCAACAGTACCCATTCTCAACCAGTGCCAGACACCTTTTCCAGGCATCTCCAGGCCCTCTTCCGGAAGCACCTCGCGTGCAGCGCGCTGAACAATCGGTGCGTCAACCATGCGCTTCCCCTCGACAAAGGCACCGAGCATCGCACGATCACTTAATACATTTATCAAGCGCGGAACACCACCCGACAGTTTGTGTATTAACTCAACTGCCGTATCGGTAAACAGCGTCGCGCTGGCACCACAGACCTGCAAGCGATGCCGGATATACGCCGAGGTTTCCACCCGGCTTATCGGCTCAAGGTGATAACGTGCTGTGATGCGCTGGGACAACTGACGCAAATCCTCGCGCGCCAGCAACTCCCTTAACTCCGGTTGGCCGACCAGGATAATCTGCAACAGTTTTTCGCGGGTGGTCTCCAGGTTAGTCAGTAAACGAACTTGCTCCAGCGCTTCTGCGCTGAGATTCTGCGCCTCATCGATCATAAGCACAGTACGCCGACCCCGGGCGTGTGAATCCAGCAGGTAGGCATTCAGAACGTCGATCAGCGTCTTGATACTGGTGGTATCTCTTGCGTACTGGATCTGCAGCTCATCACACAGGCTGCCCAGCAGTTCGAGTGCTGTTACGCGCGGATTAAGTATCAGCGCAATATCAACGTGCTCGGGCAACTGTTCGAGCAGGCAACGGCAGACCGTGGTTTTGCCGGTACCGACTTCTCCCGTCAACTGGACAAAACCACCGCCTTCGCCAACGCCGTACAGCAAATGCGCCAGCGCTTCGCGGTGCTGCTGGCTCATGTAGAGAAAGCGTGGATCAGGTGCGATCGAAAAAGGGCGTTCTGTCAGTCCGAAATGTTTTTCATACATGATTTTATGTGCCGCCCAACCGGCGAGAGTCTTATTATGCCTATTCTCCGGGTCGACGTCCTGAAACCGGGACCGGGCAGCTATAAGTGGCTACAACACCGTCGATGTACTTTACCATCGCTGCGCCAGGCGCAGTATAATAATAGTGTTTGTTATTCAGTTGGTTACGCCTATTTTTCGCACCAGCGCATGAATCCGGGTGTTGGTTTTCCTTACATTTTTGCAGGATACACCAGCGTGGAATATTCCGGCTCAGGAAAGCATCTTTATAATTGAGGGGGTTAGAACCAGTGGCATGTCACTTGCTCTGATATTATGGATAAACAATAAAGAACCGGGGATTTGCATGAATGCGAAAATAGAAAAACACATTAATGGCCGCGCAATCAGTGCAAGTCCTGTTTTCAAAGGTGGTGTCCTGCCCGCTTACTGGAATTGTGCCATCAACGATCGCATTATCGATAAAATATTCAATTCCGCCAGCGAGATTTTTCGCTTCGCCGAAAACATAAAAAAGAATTAGCCTGTACCGAAACTGCTAATAATCGCCTGTTTCAAATCATTAAGCCGGCCATGAAAAAAATGGCCTGCGCCTTCAAGCAACACCAGCTGCGGCTGGACTTCCTGGCCGGCTAACCAACCCGTCACCTGTTCGGCAGGCACGATATCATCAGCGTCACCCTGAATCAGCAGCCAGGAAATACCGGATAGATTTAGAGAACTATCAGGGCAGTAGTTGACTGCCGGCGCCACGGTGACCAGTCGTTGCGGCGCAAGTTGCCGGGCACCTTGCAGCGCAATAAATCCACCGAACGAAAATCCGCCCAGCCACAGCGGCAACTCCGGCCAACGCGCCCGCGCCCACGCAACCACGGCAAGCAAGTCCTGCAATTCGCCCCGACCTTTATCGTATTCACCCTCACTCTCGCCGACACCGCGAAAGTTAAAGCGCAGACACACCGCACCCAGCGCAGCAAACGTTTTCGCCAGCTGGTGGACAACTTTGTTATTGAGATTACCACCGTGCAGCGGATGGGGGTGGCAAACCACCGCTACCGCTGCAGGTATCCCGGCGGGCATCTCTTCCAGGATCTGCAACGCACCTGCAGAACCTGCAATGGATCGGGTTTTTAACAATGTCTCTTGAAAAACTTACCCGTCATTGCGATGCCTTGACCCGAAGGGTAAGGTACCCGTAATGACACGTACTAGGATGATCCTTTACCGGGATCGTCGGATCCACGCCTTTGCCTGCGTTCGTTACCCGGCGAGTGCAGGGCCAGATCAAGCCGGTGCCAGCCGTCCAGGTCCACAATCCGGCGCCGGCCATTGATGTTTTCCAGTACCACCTTGCACGGATCGCCCCCTTCGTGCAGCACCATACGCACCTGCTGCAACTGACCGGTAACACTGGCGTACCAGTATCCGGGTATTGGTTTATGCACCAGCATTTTCGTTCTTTTGTATTCTTTATCGAGTAAATTCACAGGACAGCTACTCCTCCGGGAAACAGTGGGTTTATCCGCATTTTGACTCACCGCAATTCAGACAGGTCATGCAACCATCCATCTGTACGGTCGCCTTGGTATTACACTTGCTACAGAGCTGGGCGCCTTCCGGAAAATCATTGGCTTCAGCTGTTTTCGCTCCTTGCACTGAATCTTCATACTGGGCGCGCTTCTCGGCAACCAGTTTTTTCTGGTGTTCGTCGAGTCCGTCATCTTTCAGCATGCCTATCATGCGCAGGTGACATTCTATCGCATCGCCGATCTCGGCTACCAGCGACGGCATGTAACGACCTCCCTTCTTGAAGTAGCCGCCGCGCGGATCGAACACCGAATGCAGTTCTTCAACCAGGAAAGTTACATCGCCACCTTTACGGAACACCGCGGAGATAATGCGTGTCAGCGCCACAATCCACTGAAAGTGGTCCATGTTTTTCGAATTGATAAAAATTTCGAACGGGCGCCGCAACTCGTGTTTTGTGCCCTGATTAAGCACCACATCGTTGATGGTAATATACAGCGCATGCTCTGACAACGGAGTTTTTACCTTGTAGGTGGAACCCAGCAGCATCTCCGGGCGTTTCAGCTTTTCGTGCAGCTGGACGATGTTGTCCTCTTCCTTGACCTCGGCCGGTGCGGCTTCTACTGCCGGCTCTGGCTCTTCATCCTTCAGGACTTCATAGCCCACTATTTTCTGGCCAATTTTCTTCGTCATATCAATCTCCTCCCACGCCTTGTACGCGCTACTCAGAATTTACCGTAGTACCCTTCTTTCAGGGCATCGTACAAATTAGCGGCGCTGTGTATTTCTCCGTCGTATTCAATATCTTCGTTGCCTTTTAGCTGCACAAGGCTGCCATCTTCCAGCGTGAACTGGTAGACGGTATTTTCGAGATCCTTGTCCTTTACCAGCACACCCTGGAACGCCTCAGGATTAAAGCGAAACGTCGTGCAACCCTTGAGGCCCTGCTGGTAGGCATACCGGTAAATATCCTTGAAATCATCGAAAGGATAATCCGTCGGTACGTTAGCGGTTTTGGAAATCGAGGAATCCACCCACTTCTGCGCTGCCGCCTGGATATCGACGTGCTCCCGGGGGCTAACGTCGTCAGCTGCTATAAAATAGTCGGGCAACCTGTTGCAGCCGTCCTCGCTGTGCGGCACCGCATCGGGGTTAACCAGGGTGTGATAAGCCAGCATTTCGAAAGAAAATACATCGACCTTTTCCTTGGTCTTGCGTCCTTCGCGGATCACGTTACGCGAGTAATGGTGGGCAAAACTGGGTTCTATACCGTTACTGGCGTTATTCGCCAATGACAGCGAAATGGTGCCGGTCGGTGCAATAGAGGAATGGTGGGTAAAACGTGCACCGGTTTCCACCAGCTGTTCAACCAGCTCCGGAGCCACTTCCGCAACCTGCTGCATGTAACGGCTGTACCTGGCGTGTAACACCTTGCCCTTGATGCGGTCGCCAGGCTTGTAACCGTCGCACTTCATCTCCGGTCGCTTGCGCAACATTTCCGGCGTTACTTCAAAATCCTCTTCGAGTATCGGCGCCGGTCCCTTCTCCTTCGCCAGGTCCAGTGCCACCCGCCAGCCGGTCAACGCCAGTTCGCGACTGATTTTTTCCGTAAATTTCACCGAATCGGCTACGCCGTATCTCATACGCAACATGGTGATAGTCGAACCCAGCCCCAGAAAACCCATGCCGTGCCGACGTTTGCTCATAATCTCGTCGCGTTGTTTTTCCAGAGGCAAACCGTTGATCTCTACCACGTTATCCAGCATGCGGGTAAAGACAGCCACCACCTTGCGGAACTCATCCCAATCGAAACTGGCTTGTTCCGTGAACGGCTGGCGCACAAATTTAGTCAGGTTAACCGAGCCCAGCAAACACGAACCGTAAGGCGGCAATGGCTGTTCACCGCATTGCCCCGTCACCAGCCCGTTGAATACCACTGTATTGTGGTCCTCCTGGGTGGTATCAAAGACGGCTTCCCGACCCACGTAGGTAATGGATTTAATCTTGCTGACAAAGGGCTGGGTCTTTCCAAGCGCCTTGTCTTCGACCCAGGCGTTATAGCGATCATTCTTGTTGTCGAGCAGAAAACCGATTTCCCGCATAAACTGCTCTCGCGACTCCCCATCAATTATTAATTCATGGTTAGCCCGGCAAGCATAATATTTCCGTCCACCATGGCCATCCGGCAACAGCCGCTGACCCGCGTCGCGCCGTTTGCGGATGCGGCAGAACACACCATAGTTGGCCAGCAACATCTGCACATCTTTAAGCAGATTCGGGGTGCTGGAAGCCAGACGCACGGAACAACTTTCGCTTTTGCTTGAAACATTGACAGTGCCATCACACTGAAACAAGGCGCGCAAATAACCGGTAACGCAGGCTTCGCTGCCACGCCAGATAACTTCAGGTACCCGCAGTTTGGAACGTTGCGTGAAACCATAGTGCTCCAGTACCCGCGCCAGGATAACGGAACGGATAAAGACATGGTTACGTTCCGGCACAGCGACCGGCGACACCTGGTAGACGCGCGGCCTGTTGGCCACGTCGGCGATTAGCGTATTAACATACGCCGCAACCACTGGCGCCAGCACCCGGTCTTCGCCCCAGAAACTGACAATAGCCGCCTGCTTGCCTCCGCCACGATTAGTAAAATGGCCGTCACCGGTAACCAGGCCCAGTAACATGCCCAACTCGGCACTGCCCTGTCCGCCAAACTGGCCCTTACCCGACTGGATCAGCAGGCCATCACCCGCCTTAAGTTCTTTAAGTTTTATCTTGCCCCGAGGTGTATAGAAGTCGTGCCATTCTGTGGCCTTGATTTCGTAGCCGTCCTCCGTCTCGACGCGGTATACGTCCGCCTGTTTTTCCGTCATAAAAGCGGGCACAGCCGGACGGCTGCCAACCCCTTTACCCTCACCCAGGGCGCGCCGATCGACAGTCACCTGCAACGCCTCGCCACTCGCATAAAGCTCACCTATCGGAATCATGCCGTGCCGGGTATGTAAGCGGGTATCCGCCGTCACACAGGGATTGGTCGCACGCACATCCTCCACGAACCAGTTGTTGTTCATCTCGTTGACCTTGTCGATGAGGATAAATCCCGGCTCGGCAAAGTCATACGTGGAGGTCATGATCATGTCCCACAGGTGGTGCGCCTTGATGGTCCGGTACACCTTGCAAGCCACCAGCCCGGCCTCGTTGGCCAGGTAACCCTTGCGGGTCGGCCAATCGCGCCAGATCACCTGGTCGGGATTATCAAGATCCAAACCCTGTTCCTCAACCTCCTGCTCGTTGAGCGGGAAGGCCAGCTTCCAGTCGCCGTCGCACTGCACGGCGTCCATGAACTCCCGGGTAATCAGTAGCGACAGGTTGAACTGGCGCAGACGACCGGCCTCGCGCTTGGCACGGATAAAATCCATCACATCCGGATGACCGACATCGAAGGTCGCCATCTGCGCACCGCGCCGGCCACCGGCGGACATCACCGTGAAACACATCTTGTCGTAGATATCCATAAACGACAGCGGACCCGAGGTATAGGCACCGGCACCGGAAACATAAGCACCCTTCGGGCGCAGAGTGGAAAATTCATAGCCGATGCCACAGTTGTGAATCACCATCAGGCCACTGTTACCGGCGAGGTAGTTATTGTGTTTTTCGACGGTAAAATCAAAAAATGTCTCCGGCAAATCAAGACCACGTTTCACCGCATCCACCGGACGCAGGGTGCGTACCAATTCAATCAGATCGGACAAGTGTGAAAAACGTTGCTGCCAGCGGTCCAGCCAGACACGACTCACAATGCGAGCACGGTGATAACCGTGATAAAACCCCAGCTGTTGCCGTTCCACATGAGAAAGCGCGCCCACCTCACGCTGCAGCGCCGTTTGCAGCGCCGTTGACATAACATAGCGGTCATACTGACCGGCACGCGAGGCGTGCTGAACGATGCGGCGGCGCTTGCCCCCATCCGCCATATAGGTGGCAACCTGCTGCAGGAAATCCGAATCGGAGATCTTGAGCATGTAACCACCGTCGTCATGGATGACGTGACCCCTGTGCTCATGGCTGCGCGGTTTGCGCCGGGTAATTCCGGCGTGTACGCCGAACAAGCCCAGCAGCGCTTTGAGCGCCTGCGCAAAAGCCGCGCATTGCGTCGCCAGGGTCACACTGCCGCGCTCAGTACTGACGGTACCGTCGGTATCGATCAAGCCCGCCAGGAAAGGCAAAAAGTATTGTTCCGGCTGTTGTGCCACCCAGGACGGGACCGACAGCGTCCTGGATTCTTTACCGGTCTGCCCATCAATAAGATCAACCGCCTTGCTGGCCTCAAAACTCGCAACCGTATAGTCCCAGACGGGCGTGCCGTTGACCGTCTGTGTGGCGACAACCCGTGCCTGTGAACCACAAAAAGCCTGGAAAAATTCCGCATAGCGTTCGACAACTTCACGCTCGGCCGCGCGGATCTTGAACACCAGGCGCGCACCTTTGGCTTTGGCTCGCGCTGCCCAGGCCTGACGACCCGGCTTATAAGAAAACCGCTTCTCGTAAGCGCTGCCGTCACCCAGATGCGCCCCGGCAAACCAGGCGTCCAGCGCACGGGACCGATCGGCTTTCCACGGTAGCTGGTAATGCACCAGCGCATCGTCCTCCCGAACCTCGTCGGCACGCACATAACACAGCCGGTCATCGCGACTGACGAGCACCGGATGTCTAACCGAAGTCTTCAGCGACGTACCATTAGAGACAATTTCGATATTGTCGGAACGCGGTACATGGGTGGTCAGATGACGTTCGATGGGACGCAATTCGAAACGGCCGGTATCGCGGTCATAACTCAGGATACGCGCGTGTTTTTCCATCACCGCACAATCCGCCGTCACCAGCCCCTGCTCGGTATACACCAGCGTGCCGGGCGCCACGCAACCCGCTTTCAGCGTCAACCCCGCTTCATGCACGCGCTCAAGGATATTATCCATCGAATCCTGGATGGTGCCGGACACCGTGCAGTTAATAGTAGAAGTAGCAGGTTTGTGCTCCAGCGCACCGGCGTTGGAGATAATGCGGCCGGCGGGAATCGCACCGTGGCGCAGCGCCCACAGAAATTGCTCCTGCCAGTATTCCTGCTTCTCCGGAGTGACCTCAACCTCAGCCAGTGCCTGCGCCACGCGTTGGTAAGTGCCATCGATAGATTCGTCGATCGCGACACCATCCTTGCGCTTTAACCGGTACTTCGTGTCCCAGATATCCAGTGACGCATCCTGCAAGGGGATATCTGATACTCCGGTCGAAACAGACTTCAGCTGAACTGATTTCATTGCGACTCCTGACTCCTTGTAAAGGTGTAATTGTGCGGTTATTACCGGTTTTTCGGGCCAGACCCGATATACAGGGCCGGTATTCAGCACAACCACAAGATGTTGTGTGAAAGAGTATGCAGACTAGGCCGCATCAGGGCGTCTGTCAAGCCATTATCCGGCCCCAAGTGTTATTTACATTATAGTATAATTACAAGAGCTTACAGAACTATTTCAGCCACAGAGACTCACCGGAATCTGCATATGCCGGAGAAATTTCGTCAAACAGTAAAACACTATATATTGTGGTACTGATATACGGGAATACCACTGGAAACCTGCCTAAAACCCGCTAAGCGGCCGCTCATCTTCAGTCCCCCGGCTTTGCAGCCATTGATGCACGGTATCTCCATCAATCAGCCTTCCCCGGCGCACGGAATCCAATGCTTCTAATGTCTCCCGCCAGCGATAGCGTTCCTCTGCATTGCACTCGGGAACACACTTATCGTTTAATTTATTATCCGATCTTTACAGTCATCATCCAACGGCTGCAGCTTGCTGCGTAATGCACCCATTTCAGCGGCAGCTCTTTGTCGCCGCTCGCGTCGCAACAGCTCCTCCACAGCCTGGCTGATATACCGGCTGCGAGCGCCTTTGGGCACCTGCTGCAAGGATTCCCAGACAGCGTCATCTAACGTGATGTTTAAACGATGGGCCATATCCACACCAAATATACACATTTATATTACACATATTATAGGTGCGCGTAATGCTGCGGAAAACAAAATACATTTCATTCGCATGGGCACGTAGGTCAGATCAGTGCACCAAACGTGGTTGGTTCGGTCAATCTCAAGATCTCAAGGGGTTTGCTGGTGTTTCCTCTCACGTTTCAATCCACGCACCCGCGTGGGGCGCGACGTTTAGCTAACAGCAGTCTCGATTCGCTCGAAGGGTTTCAATCCACGCGCCCCGCACGGGGCGTGCCCTGGGAGCGTGCCGTAGAGAGTAACGATATAGTCAGTTTCAATCCACGCGCCCCGCACGGGGCGCGACATAATTTACTAACGCGCGGATTACCCACACCGTTTGTTTCAATCCACGCGCCCCGCACGGGGCGCGACGCCGGAACGATGAGCGAATATACCCCGGGCATGAGCGTTTCAATCCACGCGCCCCGCACGGGGCGCGACTTATTTATTTATTCTCATTTTATGTATTTATGTATGTTTCAATCCACGCGCCCCGCACGGGGCGCGACATTGGCCGAACGCGGATGATATTGCTGAGGATTTGTTTCAATCCACGCGCCCCGCACGGGGCGCGACGACGACGAACGCCAGCGCGTGTTTGACGGAATAGGTTTCAATCCACGCGCCCCGCACGGGGCGCGACGTTCTCTGGATTGTTCTCGCTCCACCAGTTCCAGAAAGTTTCAATCCACGCGCCCCGCACGGGGCGCGACTCTGAAATTATCATTTATCGGCTATAAACAGTATGTTTCAATCCACGCGCCCCGCACGGGGCGCGACGTATCTCGGTGCAACCGTGGCGGTGGGAAAATAATGTTTCAATCCACGCGCCCCGCACGGGGCGCGACTCGATTTGTCGGTCAATATTGGATAGTTTGATAGAGTTTCAATCCACGCGCCCCGCACGGGGCGCGACACGATATCAATTGACGACTCAGAATTGGGTAACATCGTTTCAATCCACGCGCCCCGCACGGGGCGCGACCGTACTTGAATTGTTGGCGCTTGGCAGTCAGGTTGTTTCAATCCACGCGCCCCGCACGGGGCGCGACAGGGCACTAACCGTGCCGTATTGAATTTCAGCATGTTTCAATCCACGCGCCCCGCACGGGGCGCGACCAATTCCTTATCGTTTAAACCTGGGGAATTGATTGTTTCAATCCACGCGCCCCGCACGGGGCGCGACCCTTCAGTTTGGATTCAAATGCCGACATCAATCCGTTTCAATCCACGCGCCCCGCACGGGGCGCGACTTTGTACTTGTTCTAGTGTTTGTTTATTGGATTCGGTTTCAATCCACGCGCCCCGCACGGGGCGCGACTTTCCCCATGGCTCGTTCGAGGATCCCTATGGGGTTTCAATCCACGCGCCCCGCACGGGGCGCGACGGTTCGGGTGATGATGGTCTGTGGCGCTTCAAGCAGGTTTCAATCCACGCGCCCCGCACGGGGCGCGACCCTGATAAACTTTGCAACACGCCTGGCAAAAGTAGTTTCAATCCACGCGCCCCGCACGGGGCGCGACAGCCATTCCTTGGGGTTATTGCCCGTCGGGTATGGTTTCAATCCACGCGCCCCGCACGGGGCGCGACGGGGATCAGTGTGCTATTGATCATACCGCGCGGTGTTTCAATCCACGCGCCCCGCACGGGGCGCGACACAGGCACGCCGTGGCGCAATTATCCACCAGCAGTTTCAATCCACGCGCCCCGCACGGGGCGCGACAATATACCGGCATCCAGTTCCTGTATGGTTAATGTGTTTCAATCCACGCGCCCCGCACGGGGCGCGACCTTCTCTATAAAGCATAACTGGCGCGGGTATGGTCGTTTCAATCCACGCGCCCCGCACGGGGCGCGACTGTAATGTGTCGATATATTCAGGCGATTGCCCTGAGTTTCAATCCACGCGCCCCGCACGGGGCGCGACGTCGCGATCGGCGTAGGGACCGTGCTCTACAACGCGTTTCAATCCACGCGCCCCGCACGGGGCGCGACCATAAACATTTAAGCATAATTTCACCTATAATAAGTTTCAATCCACGCGCCCCGCACGGGGCGCGACCGGTCTGTCGTGGCGGGCTGTGTTCGGTTTTACAGTTTCAATCCACGCGCCCCGCACGGGGCGCGACCAAAGCATTGTACTGGCGAGAAGGGATTAAAGTTGTTTCAATCCACGCGCCCCGCACGGGGCGCGACAGCAGGACATTAAAGCCAAGGTCATGGCCATACAGTTTCAATCCACGCGCCCCGCACGGGGCGCGACGTGGCCCAGACAAAAGGTTACTGGTACATCCCGGTTTCAATCCACGCGCCCCGCACGGGGCGCGACATTGGCTGTATCGCCCCCGGCGAACGATTGAACGAGTTTCAATCCACGCGCCCCGCACGGGGCGCGACATCCAAAAAAACACACCAGACAACGGGTCATATCGTTTCAATCCACGCGCCCCGCACGGGGCGCGACCTGCGGCTATTTGTATGGCTGCGGTGGATAAAGGGTTTCAATCCACGCGCCCCGCACGGGGCGCGACCTGGTGCGATCACCACGAATGTACCGGCATTGGCTGTTTCAATCCACGCGCCCCGCACGGGGCGCGACCGGGCAGACGAATGGCATTTATTATCCTTAAAGCGTTTCAATCCACGCGCCCCGCACGGGGCGCGACTACGTGACGGTGACGGTGTCACCGACCGTATATTTGTTTCAATCCACGCGCCCCGCACGGGGCGCGACTCGCGCGAACGCGAGCCATCGGCTTCGCTTACAATGTTTCAATCCACGCGCCCCGCACGGGGCGCGACTTTCAGCTTTAATCGTAGCTATTTCAGCTTTAAATGTTTCAATCCACGCGCCCCGCACGGGGCGCGACCGGTAGATTCAACGGCCGCACGCCGCAATGTTGGTTTCAATCCACGCGCCCCGCACGGGGCGCGACCGGGGTATTGAATAGGCAATAATACCAATAATAGCGTTTCAATCCACGCGCCCCGCACGGGGCGCGACTGTTTAATGCTAACGTGCTAATTATTAAAGAGCAAATACCAGATTCCCGCTAACTCAAAACAATAAAGCAAAAAATATTCGGCAACAAGTGATTTCAAATGCATGCAGTTTGTTTTTCATAGCCTTAACTCATCCGCTAACCTCACACAGAATCGATGAGAGCGAACGGTTAGCGATTCACAATATGAGCGCATCTTTAACGGGATCTGCAACAGGTTTGGCGCCAACGTGTTCTATTTTTTGGCGTCCCTTTTTGCCCAGCATATAAAACCGAAGACTATCCTCTTCAGGATCGAAGATATCCATTAATTCTTTTTTGAGCATTACGAATTGAGCCGGCGTGACCTCGCATTCAAATACTGAGTTTTGAACACGCATACCGTAATCCAGACAGGTTTTGGCAATTCTTCGTAGCCTTCTTTGTCCGCCATCGGATATGACACTAACATCATACGTTATAAGTACCAACATGATTATTTCATCAAGTAAGGCGGATAATATTCGGTGTCGCCGCGGATATGCCTGGCCAATAACATAGCCTGACAATGGGGTAACAAGCCAATCGGCACTTGCTCTTCAAGATAAGGATGCATGATTTCAACTTGCTTGCGCTCCTGCCAGGCGGTTAATAATGTCTTTCTGGCATCATCGGTCAAACGTACTGCGCCACTGGCCTCGGTAACAAAGTCTTTTAACTGGATTTGCTTACGATTGATTAAGGTCAACACAAAACGATCGGCCCAGGGTGCGCGAAATTCTTCGAGTAAATCCAGTGCAAGACTTTGGCGTCCCGGGCGATCCTGATGCAAAAAGCCAACATAAGGATCGAGACCTACTCCCTGCAAAGCAGATGAGCATTCATGGGTAATCAAGGTATAAACATAGGACAATAAAGCATTGACAGGATCAGTCGGCGGGCGGCGCACCCTACCACCGAAAGCAAAACCACTGCCACGCAACAACTCGTTGAATACACCAAAATACGTACTGGCAGCATCACCTTCTATTCCCATGGCTTCGCTGACGGATTGTGCCTGTTGTGCTCGTCGTAAACTGACGGCTAATTTAGCAACCGCATCACTTAATATTGCATTTTCTCCGTGGTTGCGAATATCCCGCATCAGCACCAACCGACCATTACTGATTTTAGCTGCAACCATCAAGCGAGCTATAGAAATGGATTGTTCTTCATCATCCGCCCAACGATATTGGCTGCGGCGTAGCAGGACATTACCGGTTTGTTTACCCTGAACACGAGCCAGAAATTTTCCGTATTCGGTATAAAACGCCAGACCTATGCTCTGTTCACCACAGTACCCCATGAGATAAGGTGAAACAGATATTTGGCCAAAACATAGAATATTGGCGATGCTTATTGCAGGAAACTGACCGAGTTTTTCCTTACCTTGTTTGATAACAATGGTTTCCCGCTCTTTATGCAGGTAACTTTTCTGTTTAGTAATATAGAGTGTGTTGAGTAGTTTTTTCACGGTCTTTTAGCCGCTTCGCTCATATGATCGCGCAAATTCTGGCTTTGCAGCCCTTTCAATTTCCTGTGATCCTTTACACTAACAGCCGACCATTCCTGGTGAATGATATTGGTAAGAATGGCAAATTCCTCGCCTTGTCTGATATCGTGATTGCTCCAGTAATCGGTAAGCTTGTTACGGGTTTCCTGCCCTGTCATGCGTTGTTGAATCCACTTTTCGCTACGGCCATGTTTCTGCCAGGTTTCCCTTGCGCGATTGAGAGACATTGCTGGATCAGCCATTTCCTGCATTCGCTCATAACCCACCTTGGCCAGCCAGAGCTTGATTGGCTCGGCTTTAGGGCTGGGTACGGATTGCACAAGGCGAAGCAGGGTTTCAGCAGTGGCAACATCAGTGAGGTATCTTTTCCCATCTGCGGCGGGTAATTTCAGTTGGTTACAATTTGTAACCAACTCACTGCCTTCCTTTTTTAGCCTGTTTTTCAATACCTTCCAGTAATTTCTGGCTGCTTTATAATCAGACTGTTGGGTTAATACCTGCACTATATCAATCACCGAAAACCACCAGATTTCCGCCTCTTCATCATAAACCCGGCGGATCTGGTAATCCTCGAATAAGGTCATATCAGTTTTCATTTGAATCACTCCCTGTTAATTCTGTAAAAAGTCCCGCAATGTAAGCTCCCGAATGATCGCGCCGAAAAGTATCCGGCTCACATAAATCAACTAATGAGCAGGCGCGACAGCGTTTCTTTTGTTCTGTGGGTAGCGGGGTGTTGCCGGATGCCAGTACTTTATGCGCCCCTTCAATAGCCGCAAGCGTCACACGTCGCAAAACATCATCAAACAAAACAGGTTCCCGTTTTCTCACCTGCCAGTACCACAAAGCACCTTCATCAATTTGTACCTCGCGCATTTCTTCCAGGCACAACGCCTGCGCACAAAGCTGAATTTTGTCCCAGTCTTCAATCTTCGGCTTGCCACGTTTATATTCCACAGGGAAGTATTTAATTGGCGGCTTGCCTTCTATTTCCAGCAGATCGAGCTTGCCGGTAAGTCGCATTTGCTGTGACTTGACGGCAACCCCACGCTCATAGCGCACGTTGCCACGCTGCTCCGGTTCGCAACTATCGACACGTTCATGCAATACATTGCCGTGGGCAGTGAAATAGTTATCCGCCCACACCTGTTCGACATGGATCAGCGCAAACTGGCGAGGACAATAGGCATAGTGTTGCAGCACCGAGATAAGAATTAATTGATCGGAATCGCCCATAAGAGATGTAGTATCAGGTGCCTCCACCCTTATTGATCGTCGCTCTCTTTTTTCTGTAAGCTGATCAGCTTGTCAAAGTCTGATTCGAACAACCTATCTTGAACAATACGGTATTTTTCAAACTCGCTTTCAGCATAATCCTTGGCAATTTTGGCGGTAATTTCACCACTGCCTTGCAATATATCGCGTTCATCAAATTCCAGAAATAAATCGAGGCGTTTACTCCAATCCTCCATGGTCATTGGGACTTTTCGCTTCGCGCGGTCTTCAGCCAGATCAAGGTAAGCGTTAACAATACGCCCCAGAGATTCAAGCTCATCTTTTTGCAAATAATTTTTAGCCACAGTCACATCGGGTTTTACAATTTTACCCTCGGGCGCCTTGTCCCAACTGGTTAGCCCCATGTGCTCTTTTTCACTGTCGGCACGTTGCATGATGAGTTCAGCCGCTGTCTGCCCGTGAATAGCATAGTGGAGTTTGTTTTGTACCCTGGCGAAGAAATCCTGGGTGGTTTGATTGTTTTTGTTGT
>CAJXFW010000004.1 GCA_913053655.1 uncultured Thiogranum sp.
CAAGGCCTCCAGCTCATCGACTTTGGATGCACCCGCCACACAAGCCGAATGCAGGTAGGGATCGTCACGTATCGAATCCGGTAAATCAACACTGGCGACAACATCTGATATCGCCAGCCTGCCACCGGATTTCAGTACCCGGTGAGTTTCGCGAAACACTCTCGCCTTGTCGGGCGAGAGATTGATAACACAATTGGAAATAATCACATCAATACAGCTGTCGGCTACCGGCAGGTTCTCGATTTCCCCAAGCCTGAAGTCCACGTTTCCGAACTGTGCCTTTTCAGCATTACTGCGCGCCTTGCTGACCATGGCAGGTGTCATATCAACACCGATAACGTGTCCGTCCTTACCGACTTCCTGTGCGGCCAGAAATGCATCGAACCCGCCGCCACTGCCCAGATCGAGCACTGTTTCACCAGCCTGCAGGCCGGCGATGGCGCGTGGGTTACCGCAACCCAGCCCCATGTCAGCGCCGTCCGGCACACTCTCCAGATCCTGTTGCGAATAACCCAGGCGTGTGGATAGCAGGCTGTTGATCTGTGCGTCCTCGGACACACCGCAACAGGAACTGGCTTCACCGCAACTACTCCCACTGTTACTTGCCTGCGCAACTTCTGCATAGGCACTACGGACTGTCTGACGTATTTCATCCTGTTTTGTCTGGCTCATCGTTCTGTTACTCCACTAGCCGGTAACGGCAGGCCGGGATACAGCCTGCCAGCGTTTGAGATCTTCCGGGGTATCGAGATCCCATAAGGTATCGAGTTCTGCATATTGCTTGTTCAGCAAGAGCAGTCGTTCACGCGTGTGCTGCATGACCTGGCTGGTACTCCAGCGCATGTCGGTAAATAATTCTTCCTCAGCGCTGCGTGCACCGACCAATACATAGCCGCCATCTTCTGCGGGGCCGAATACGAACTCTGTACCTGCGTGCAGCTCCTGACAGGCCAGGTTCAGGTACTCCCCGGTCATCGCCGGACAGTCTGTACCAATCAATACCACAAAGTCCGCCTGTTCAAGTGCGTCCTGTATCGCCCTGTGCATTCTCAGACCGAGATCCGCGCCCTGCTGGATCTTTATCCTGTCGTCATTCCGGCGTATGCCGGAATCCAGCGGTTTCAATGAGCTGGATACCGGCTTTCGCCGGTATGACGAATTGATCAGCTCGGCAAACAGAGGGTGCAAAGATTCAGCATACAGGGTTACGGGTGCAATTTTTGCCTGTACAGCCATGGATACCGTATCACGCACCAGTTGCTCGTACAGCGTGACCGCAGCTTGGTCGCCTATTCCTGAAGCCAGCCGGGTCTTTACCCGACCGGCCAGCGGCGCCTTGGCGAACACCAGTATACGACCGGCCGGATACCGGTAAGCAATGGTGTCACCCATAACGTGTGGCCAGGCGTGTTGCCGGGACGCCCAGGAACCAGGCCAGGCGCAGGTACCACATCAATAATATGGTTCGTACAATCCCTCTTTGTTCCCAGCGGCGGCTCGATGTCGTAACAGTGTGCGGCACACAGACCGGCCATTGCTCACGCTTCAGGCGTTTACTGAGATCAACATCCTCCATCAGCGGTAAATCTGCATAGCCGCCAACACGTTCAAACAAAGCACGCGAAACAAATATACACTGGTCCCCTGTGGCAATTCCGGTGATTCGTGAACGCAGGTTCATCAACCGTTCCACGGCACGCAACAGCATGCTGTCCCCCGACAGACGGACATTAAATCGTCCCCATCCGTGAGTGACCGATTTAAGGAACCTCTGATTAATTCCTTTACCGTCATCCCGGCATATATCGTCATCCCGGCGTATATCGTCATCCCGGCGTATATCGTCATCCCGGCGTATGCCGGGATCCACTGTTTGCAACGACCTGGATGCCGGCCTTCGCCGGCATGACGGATTAATCAGAGTTGCCTTAATAATAAGCTCCTCCGCCCTGTCCGGAATACCACTGTCCGCGTGCACAAACCAGAACATCTGCCCGTCAGCGGCATCCGCGCCGGCATTCATCTGCCGGGCCCGGCCTGCAGGTACCATCAAGAGCCGGTCTACCAGTTTTTCGGCCAGCACAACTGTTCCATCTTTACTGCCACCATCCACCAGGATCACTTCGTGACCGCGCGCGCGTAACGGTTGCAGTTGCTGCAACAGCGCAACAATGCATTCAGCTTCGTCAAGTACCGGGATAATGATGGATATCTGCATGACTGTTCAGTCCAGCGCACCGCCACAACTGCTGCCCTGCCCCGCAGTACAGCCGTAGCAGTGATCGGCAATCGATATGGAACAGCCGTCCAGTGACGCAGCCCGTACCTCGCGGATATGTATACGTGGCCGCGCACCCATGTCCAGGGGCAAATCCAGCATCTGGTTAAAATCACAATCGTACACATACCCTTGCCAGTCAACACTGATCAGCGATCGGCACATGACGGTATCGAGATTGGCATCCTGGTGGGCCGATTTGAGCAGTTCCATGTAGCTGGCAAACTGTCCTTTGGATATCAGGGTACTGCCAAAGCGCTGAATCGGCATGTTGGCAAGTACCAGCAGCCGGTTGAACCCAATACCTGCGCGCTCTGCAAGTTCGCGTTTGTAATCCGACTCGAGCTGTTTCCGGGGCGGAGGTAACACGGCGCCGCCCGGGTTATACATCAGGTTCAATATCAGCCCACTGCCCTGCTGTCCGTAGCCGAGCGCATTGAGCTTTCTTAACGCTGTAATACTCGACTGGTAGACGCCCTTGCCACGCTGCGATTCGACATTTTCCTTCAGGTAGCACGGCAGGGATGCGACGATTTCCACCTGATGGCGGGCCAGAAACTCTGCCGTGCCTTCGAAGCCGGGTTCATTGAGAATGGTCAGATTGCAGCGGTCAATGACCGGCACATCCAGCCCGCGGGCAGCTTGAACCAGCCGCCGGAAATCCGCATGCAACTCCGGTGCGCCACCGGTAATATCCAGCACCTTTACTCCGGATTCCCTCAGAAAAGTGACAATGTCACCGATGGTTTCCCGCGACATCTGTTCCGTTCTGGTCGGTCCTGCGTTGACGTGGCAGTGCAGGCAGGACTGGTTGCAACGATAGCCCAGGTTGACCTGGAGAATTTCCAGCCGCCCGCGCTTCAGGGGCGGGAAATCGGTGTGTTCGAGTAGTGGCAGGGTAGCGTGCATAGGTTAAATATTCAGTTGTGCTTATGGGATCAAACGATTGATCCATCGTACCAGACGACGGGTTCGGGTGCTAAACAGCTTTGCCCCGTACCAGGTATTCACGGTACGGCGGTTAATTTGTGCCAGTGTCGGATACGCATGAATGGTCGCGGAAATATCCCCGATACCGGCACCGGTCTTCATGGCCAGAACAATTTCGTGTAGTAGTTCGCCAGCGTGTGGACCCAGTATGGCAGCACCCAGTATTTTCCCTTTGTGTACCACAAACTTGGTCAGTCCGCAGGTTTCGACTTCGGCGAGGGCGCGGTCAATATCCTTGAAGGGAAAGCGCAGTACCGTTGCCTCGATACCTTGCTCCCGGGCCTGTTGCTCGCTGAGCCCGACCCGGGCCAGTTCCGGATCCGTATACGTGACCCAGGGAACAACGCTATAGTCGACTTTTTTCGGAAAACGGAACACGGCATTGCTGATTACAATGCCGGCCTGATATTCTGCCATGTGAGTGAAGGGGTACGGCCCACACACATCGCCACAGGCATAGATATGTTTTTGCGAGGAGCGCATGCGTTTGTCAACCTTTATGCCCCGGGTATCGAACTGGACTCCGGCTGCCTCCAGTCCCAGATTCTCAACACAGGGCTGCCGTCCAACCGCCACCAGCACCTGATCGGCTTCCAGCGCAACGCCACCACTGCATTCAACACGTCGGGTATCACCCTGCCGTGTAACCCGCTCTGCACTGGTCGAGGTGAGCACATCGATGCCTTCGGCGACCAGCCGTTCCTTGAGTACATCTGCGATTTCCGCATCCTCCTGCGGTAGTAAATGTGGCAGACGCTCCACCACAGACACTTTACTGCCGAGGCGTGCAAATGCCTGCGCCATTTCCAGCCCGATAGGGCCGCCACCCAGCACCAGCAGTCGCCGTGGTAATTTGCGCAGGGAAAACAGGCTTTCATTGGTCAGGTAACCCGCTTCTTCAAGACCGTCTATCGGTGGTACAAAAGGATGTGAACCCGTTGCGATAAGGAAGCGCCGCCCGTGAATCTGTTGGTCATTGACACGTACCGTATGGGCGCCCGTAAATTCCGCGTGGCCGAAAAGCACTTCGCAGCCGTAGGCACGAAAACGTTCCGGATCATCGTGTGGCTGGATCTTATCAATGACCGACTGCACGTGATCACTAACCTTGCCAAGGTCCACCTGCGGAGTAACGGGTTGCAGGCCGAATTCGCCTGCGCGGCGCATCAGTGATGCGACTTTGGCCACCTGTATCAGGGTTTTGCTCGGCACACAGCCCGTGTGCAGGCAATCACCGCCGAGTTTTTCACGCTTTTCTACCAGGGTAACCTTCAGTCCCAGTTGTGATGCGACACTCGCGACAACCAGCCCACCCGCACCGCCACCGATAATAACCAGATCACGTTTTCCCATCCGCTGCCCTCCCTTTTTTAATGGCTTGTGAACGCTATCAGGCATCCGCCAGCGGGTAGCCGTTTTCGTTCCAGCCGGTCATACCGTTGGTGACGACATGGACGTCTGCAAAACCTCGCTGCGCCAGCAGTTCTACTGCTTTGACGGAACGTCGATCAGTCCGACACACGGTCACTACCGGTTTTTCCTGGTAGTCACTAATCTCGTTAATACGCTCCGGCAACTCTTCGAGTGGAAGATTTACCGCACCTGCTATATGTCCCTGCTCGCCGATAAAATCCGCAGCCGTGCGTACATCCAGCACCAGAATATCGTTACCGCTTTCAAGCCGCTGTTTCAGTTCCGGAACAGTCAGCGACGGTCCTTTACGTAATCTGCCTATCAGGCGCGGTAGAAAAGCCACTACTGCGAGCAACGTCAGCGCGAGTAGCGCCTTCTGGATCAACCCTGCACCACCGCCCACTGCCTCCCGGCCGGCATAGCCAAGGTAGGTATAGGCAAAAGCCCCCGGCAACATACAAATATAGGTCGCCAGCACGTAATGGCTGAAGCGTATCCGGGTCAGCCCCAGCGCATAGTTAAGCAGGTTAAAGGGAAACAACGGCACCAGGCGAACAAACGCCACAAAGCGCCAACCTTCGGTTTCCACACCGTTAATGAGTTGTTTGAGACGACCACCGGTTTTATCAGCCACCCAGTCCGAAGCCAGGTAGCGGGATACCAGAAAGGCCAGAGTCGCACCGACAGTGGCGCCAGTGAGATTATAAAATGTCCCGAGTACCGGACCAAACAAGGCACCACCCGCCAGAGTCAGCACCATCCCTGGCAGGAACAGTACCGCACCAACCGCATACACCAACATGAACAGCAGCGGTGCCAGAACGCCGGCATTCTGAATCCAGTTCTCCACCGCAGCGGCATCGAACTGATCCCGGAAATAGATGGCTACAGCTATCGCGGCCACCAGGACCAGGAATATTGTTATGCGAATCCACCTAGCCTTCATTGTTACCGCTCCATTCCCGTCTGTTTATGGCGTAGCTGGATATCTTTCCAATAAAAGGCAATATCAGCATACCCGGCAACCAGGCCACCAGCTTTGGCTTGTTGTAGGTGTGAATACCGATGGTCATGGCTTCATGCCCCGCGCGCGGTTGATCACGGTAGGTTCCGAACAAGCGGTCCCACCAGGGCAGGTTAAATCCGAAGTTGCTGTTGGCTTCATCGTCTTCCACCGAGTGGTGAACCCGGTGCATGTCCGGAGTTACTACCAGCCAGCGCAACATCCTGTCGACAGCTTCTGGAAGGCGTATATTACTATGGTTGAACATAGCGGTCGCATTCAACAGCACTTCAAAAATAACAACAGCAACGACCGGAGGGCCCAGCACCACAATAGTCGCAAACTTGATCAACATGGAGAGAATAATTTCGAAGGTATGAAAACGCGCGCCGGTGGTAACGTCGATATCGACATCCGCATGATGTACCCGGTGCAGGCGCCACAGCACCGGCACGGCGTGCACCATGACGTGTTGCAGGTAGATAACAAAATCCATCGCGACAATAGATATCAGGATGACAGCCCAGGCAGGTACGTCAAAATAGTTGAACAGGCCCCATCCCTGCCCTGTGGTAAAGGCGGCCATGCCAACCGCGGCAGCCGGGAACAACAGGCGCACAACAAAACTGTTCAGGAATACCAGTCCAAGATTGTTCAGCCAACGGACCGCTCTTGTCAGCGTCCGGGCGCGGCGTGGCGCAACCATTTCCCACACGGCCATGACAGCAAACGTTCCAAAAAAGAAACTGAGCCGAATGGTGACTTCGTGCTGCATTACGAATTCGCTGACATTCATGGAAAAACCTCATAACTGATGCGGATTACCATGCGCCGAAGCGCTACTGTAATGAGTTTATTGAATATACTATTCAATCGAATAATTGAATTAAAGAATAGCGGATATCAAGACGATGTCAAGCGACAACTTGAAATACTCTTTCCGGCCCGGTTTTGCCCCTTTCGGGAAAACACACAGGCTCCTAAAAGAAGGCGACCCAGCGTGTTTTCCGAAACACCCACACCACCCGCGCCGGGCAGTCCGGATTTGCGGACTCAAACAGATGACAGGCGCCTTTCCTTTACCTGTAGTACCAGGCCGTAAATCAGCGGCAGCACCAGTAGACTCAGGACTGTGGTGGTCATCATGCCGCCCAGCATGGGAGCGGCGATGCGCTGCATGACATCCGAGCCCGTGCCCGAACCCCACATGATCGGTAACAGGCCCGCCATGACCGCCGCTGCGGTCATGGCAATGGGTCGCAGGCGCTTGCCGGTAGCAGTCTGTACGGCATCCATGATCATACCGGGCGTCAGTTGCCCGTCCGTGTTCCTGCGGTGCATGTTCACTTCCTCGTCAATGAAGGTCAGCACCAGAACGCTGATTTCCGCCGCCAGACCCGCCAGCGCGATAAAACCGACACCGACGGCAACCGACATATTGAAGCCTAGCAGGTATACCAGCCAGAAGCCCCCCACCAGACCGAACGGGATGCTCAGCATGACCACCACAGGGGCCGTGAGATTGCGGAAGTTGAAATACAACAACAGGAAAATGGCCGCCAGCGTCAAGGGCACAACCAGCTTCAGCCGAGCATTTGCCCGTTCCATATACTCGAACTGGCCGGACCAGCCAAGCGTATAGCCTGGCGGTAACTTGACAGCCTTGGTAATGGCCTGTTTGGCCCGCGCCACATAACCGCCGATATCGCTGGTCTTGGGGTCCACATAGATCCAGGCATTGGGCCGGGCGGCTTCACTCTTGATGCCGGGGGGGCCTCCGGCGAGACGAATGTCCGCCACCTGCCCCAGGGGTATCTGGGTGCCGGTGGGCGTGTGAATGAGTACACGTTTGAGTGCAGCGAGGTTATTCCGGTAGTCGCGGAGATAACGCAGATTGACCGGATAGCGTTCCAGGCCCTCGACGGTTTGCGTCACGTTCATGCCACCAACGGCGGATTGAATGACATCTTCGACATCGCCAATGGTCAGACCGTAACGGGCCGCCTCGCGCCGCTTGATGTGAAAATCCACATAATGACCGCCCACGGCACGATCACCGAACGCGGACAAGGTATCCGGCAGCTTCTTGAGCACAATCTCAATTTCTTCCGTCAGCCGTTGCAGGGTGGCGAGATCGGGTCCGGATACTTTGATCCCAATCGGGGTCTTGATGCCGGTCGAGAGCATGTCGTTGCGGGTTTTGATGGGGAACGTCCAGGCATTGGCCAAGCCCGGGAAGTGAATCGCCTTATCCATTTTACCCATGAGCTGCCGGGTGGTCATTGTGGGATCGGGCCACTCTTCCCTGGGTTTCAGCTGGGCAATAGTTTCTATCATGGAAAGCGGTGCGGGGTCGGTCGAGGTCTCCGCACGACCCACTTTGCCGAACACAGTTTTCACTTCCGGGAAGGTTTTTAGAATCTTGTCGGTCTGTTGCAGTATTTCCTTGGCCTTGGTGATGGAAACGCCGGGGAAGGAGGTCGGCATGTAAAGAATGTCGCCTTCGTCCAGGGGCGGCATGAACTCGCTGCCGATTCTTGAAATCGGATAAGCGGCACTTGCCAGCAGGACAAGCACCAGAACCAGTGAAAACCACTTGCCGCGGATGGTCCATCGGAGTGCGGGTCCGTGCAGTGCGGTCAACAAGCGGTTCACCGGGTTTCTCGACTCGGGCAGGATCTTGCCGCGGATAAAATAGCCCATCAGTACCGGCACCAGGGTAATAGCCAGGCCCGCCGACGCCGCCATGGCATAGGTGGCGGTAAAGGCAAGCGGCTTGAACAGCCGCCCTTCCTGCGCCTGTAGCGTGAACACCGCCGCATAGGAAACCGTGATGATCATCAGCGAAAAAAACAGCGCCGGCCCAACCTCTGTCGCGGCGGACCCGATCGCACTCCATCGCTCCCGGGTATCCAGGGGCGCGCCCTTGGTTTCCGTCTCGTGTTCCAGGTGCTTATGGGCGTTTTCGATCATAACGATGGCGCCGTCCACCATCGCGCCCAGGGTGATGGCGATGCCGCCCAGGCTCATGATATTGGCCGCCAGCCCCTGCCATTGCATCAGAATAAAGGCGATGATGACGCCGAGCGGCAAGGTAATAATTGCCACCAGCGCCGAACGCGCGTGCAGTAGAAACAGGACACAAACCAGGGAAATGACGATGAATTCCTCGATCAGTTTGTCCTTGAGATTATCCACCGCCCGCAGGATCAGGTTGCTGCGGTCATAGGTGGGGACGATCTCCACACCGGCGGGTAGGCCGGCTTTTAATTCATCCAGTTTTGTCCGTATTTTGTCGATGGTTTCCAGGGCATTTTCCCGGTAGCGCATCACGATCACGCCACCGGCTACCTCGCCCTGGCCATTCAGTTCAGCGAGACCCCGGCGTAACTCCGGTCCGAGATGTACATCGGCTACGTCTTTTATATAAATGGCCGTACCCTTTTTATCCACGCCGATTGGAATGTTTTTCAGATCTTCGATGGACTTGATATAGCCCAGTGCGCGCACCATGAATTCCGATTCGGCCATCTCGATAAGCCTGCCGCCGACATCGTTGTTGCTGCGCTTGATCGCGTGTTTCACCTTCGACAGAGGAATGTCGTAGAAGGCCAGCTTGTTGGGGTCGACTTCCACCTGGTATTGTTTGACGAAGCCACCAACAGAGGCCACCTCCGAAACACCGGGTACGGTTTGCAGGGCGTACCTGAGATACCAGTCCTGGATAGAACGCAATTCGGCCAAGTCATGGGTGCCGGACTTGTCCACCAGTGCGTACTCGTAAACCCAGCCCACGCCGGTGGCGTCCGGACCGAGCGAGGGCGTCACACCTTGCGGTAGAAATTTAGCGGCGTAGTTCAAGTATTCGAGCACCCGGCTCCGCGCCCAGTACATATCCGTGCCATCTTCAAAAATAATATAGACGAAGGAGAAACCAAAAAAGGAATAGCCGCGCACTACTTTGGCCTGCGGTACGGCCAGCATGGAGGTGGTGAGCGGATAGGTGACCTGATCCTCGACCACTTGTGGTGCCTGTCCCGGATACTTTGTGAAGATGATCACTTGCACATCGGAAAGGTCGGGAATGGCGTCCAATGGTATATTTTTTATCGCCAGTACGCCGGCGACGAGCAGCAGGGCGGTCATCACGAATACCAGGAAATGATTCTTCAGCGAAGCTTCAATAATGCTTCTGATCATTAGGGTTTCTCCTGGTCCATCTTCATGCCTTTCATGCCTTTCATGTCACCACGTTTCTGCGTCTGTGGAATATTTTCTTTCGGTTCAACCATCTTGGCAGCGGCCTCCACCAGCGACGATTCGGAATCGAGCAGGAACTGTGCGGATGTCACCACGCGTTCGCCTGTCTTGAGCCCGCTCAGGATCTCGGTCTCGTCGCCGGCTTGCAGCCCCAGATTGACACGACGCGGCTCAAAAGTACCCTTGCCGACCTGAACGAAGACCTTGGGCACCTCACCGGTACGGATAATGGCTGCGGTCGGGATCACCAGAGCGTCTGGCTTCGCGTTCGGATGGAGGATGACATCGGCAAACATATCCGGCTTGAACAGCAAGTTCGGATTGTCGAATTCGAGTCGAACTTTGTTGGTACGGGTTTTTGGATCCAGATAGGGATAAATGTAAGCGATTTTCCCCTTGAATACGCGACCGGGGACGGATACCAGCCGCATTTCGGCTGCATCGTTGAGCCGCACCCAGGGAATTTCATATTCATACACATCCACATAAACCCAGATCTTGGAAAGATCTGCGATTTTGTACAATTCCGTCCGTGGCGTGATATGTTGCCCTTCACGCGCGCCGATCTTGAGCACGATGCCGGTAACCGGCGATTGGATATGCAAGGCCTTTATGGTCTTGCGAGTTCGTTCAAGTTCGCGTATTTGGTGCGCCGGCACATCCAGTAACTCCAGCCGCTCACGCGAGGAGCGCAACAGCGCTTGCGCGTCCTTGCGAATGTCGGCAAACGGGCTTTTGGCAAGCGTTTCGGCGTTCTTCAGCGCCAGCAGGTATTCCTGCTCGCTGGCCACAAGTTGAGGCGAATAGACGGATAGCAGCATGGTACCCGGTTTGACGGCTTCACCCGTTTCACTCACAAACAGTTTTTCAACCCAGCCGGAAATCTTGGGGTGAAAACGGGTCAATAACTCTTCGTCGTAAGCCAGCCGGCCCACCGTCTTAATGGAACGTGAAATGGCTTTGCGGCTAGCCAGCGCGGTGCGGACACCGATATTCTGTACGACGGTTGGATCGATCACCACTGTGCCGGCGCTGCCACCGCCCGTCAGGTCATCGGCATAAACGGGGACGTAGTCCATGCCCATGCCGTCCTTGGCCGGCACCGGTGACGTGACCGTGGGGTTCATAGGGTTGCGATAAAACAGGGGTTTGCGGGCGGCGCTGACGGCTGTTTCCTTCCCTTGACCGGGGGCGGTTGTATGCCACGACGACAGCCAGTAACCCGCGGCCACGCCCGTGATCAGTGTGATGACGACGATACCAACGATTTTTTTATTCATAAGATAGGTTCCCGGATATATCCTTGCCAACAGCGGAGGACAGTCGGGCCAGTGATTGCCTGGCCCCTGCCAATGCCTTCCAGTATTGGGTTTCGAAGTTGTAAAGTGTGATTTGTGAACGCACCAGATTGAGAAAATCCACCTTGTTTACCTGATAGCCGGCCAGCATGGAAGAAACGGTCTGGCTGGCCTGGGGGATGATGCCCGTCTTGAAAAGCAAGGCTTGATCGCGGGTCTTGACGTAGTCAGCCAGTGCCGACGAGGTTTCCGACCAGACACTTTCGGTGACATCTTGTAGTGCAAACTGTTGTTTGAGCATCTCGGCCTTGCGTTGATCCAGCGCACGGGCCTGCTTGGTGGCGATAAAAATCGGTAGATTGACGCTGATGCCGAGGGTGAGGAAATCGGCGCGCGAGTTACTGCGCCCGGTGTTCTTGCCACTCCGGAAACCGTAGCCCGCACTCAGTTTGGAATCAGGGTAGTAATTCTTTTTGGCAAGGTCGACCCGCTTTTGCGCCGCCTTGATCCGCTCGTTCAGGCTGGCTAGCAACGGTCGCGCCTGCAAGGCCATACGGTGAAGGATCTTTTCGTCTGGTACTTCCGGCAGTGTTTCCGGTACCCGCGCCGGGAGGCGCACGGGGTCTTGCGTGGGCCGATTGAGCAGTGCGTTCAGCTGGGCCTGCTGGCTCTTGCGGGCACCTTTCAGCTGGATTTCAATATTGAGCAGCTTGGAAAGCTCCACCTGCGCCAGCAGCACGTCCTGTTGCAGGCCCTTGCCCACCTTGTATTTGGTTTCGGCAATCGCGATGAACTGCCGCAGCAAGACCTTATTGCGACCCACGATCTCCAGGGCGCGGTCAAGATAGAACAGGTTCCACCAGCCGATGCGCACATTGCGTACCAGTTTGAGACGGAACTCATCCACATCGAGGTTAGCTGACTCAGCCTCAAAGTGCGCCGCCTCCTTCCGCAGTCGTAGCTTGCCGGGAAAGGGTACTTTCTGCGAAAGCCCGGCGCGCAATTGCGTCATGTTTTCCTGAGTGGTGGAAAAGGTATCCACTGGCAGGTTCACGGCGTTGAAACTGAGAACCGGGTCCGGCAGTGTACCGACCTGCGGCGGTATCGCCGCCATGGCGCGGGCGCGGGCGCGTTTTTCGGCGAGTCCTGGATTATTGGCAAGCGCAATGCCAACCGCCTGCTGTAGTTCAAGCATCCCGTCCGTTCGGGATGTCGGGAGGTTACCGGCGGCACCGGCCAGGCCGGCCCAAAACGAAACACACACGGTGAAGACGATAACCGGTAAGCGGTTGAATGCCCGTTCACTTAGAGGCATGACGGCTCCCCTTCGGACCCGTGTGCCCCTCTAACAGGTCGCGGCAACCACTGCGTCAGGTAAAGCGGGGCCTCACGACCGGTGGTCGGCAGCCGGGGCGGGTGTTTCTTTCCGGCCATCGGACGGCCGGCTGCGGAAAAGGGACATTGGCACATGTCGGTACTCCATAGCGAAAGAGAGAACGGGGCAACAGGCTCCCAGCCTTGCAGCAGACGTTATTTCTGACTGTGGGCCGTGGCGGGGCCGGAACCTTATTTAGCTAGGAAGTAAGAGCGGTGGGCGGAGTAGCGGTGGGTCGGTACGGGATGTCGAGTGGAGCAGAGAATAGTTGTGCAGTGCCTGGCTATAGTTGGCTAGCAGCAGAGTGGACGGCAGGGAAGTGATACTACCATGGCAGCTCGCACAGCTACCACCGTTGCAGACATAGCCCTGGCAATCCGGTTGGCAGTGGAGGCAGCCCGGCATGGCGCGTTGCGCGGTGTCGGCCTGTGCCATGTTAGCAGCAGCCGGCCCCTGCATGGATGGGCAGTGCCCCGTGGCAGGTGCGGCGGGCACAGCAGAAAGGGCCGGCAACGGCGCCAGAATCAGCGTCAACGCCAGCCACAGAGAGAGAAGTTTCTGTACCTGCTTACCTTTCATTGCTCTCTTTTTAACAGTCCTGTGCGAAATGTGCAAACGGTGTGACAACGGCGCCGCGCGTGGGTTCAGTCGCGGCACGAACTTTCACACTTTAGTGGCAGCCCCGGCTTTTTACTTGAATTTCGTACCGTTTACCGAGCGAATACCTGTCCAGGCCGATCCTTGGCAAAGGTATTCCAGCGTCAAAGAGGCCAAGCAGGTCGTCGCCGATCAGATCGACCTGCCGGCCGGCTATTCACTGCGCTGGTCGGTGGCATCTGGCTGCTGTACCTGCTGGATTATGACATATCCGTTGCGGTTGGCGTCGGCTTCATCGCGCTGGCTGGTGTTGCCGTGGAAATCGGGGTTATCATGCTGGGTACCGGTACCGGTTCCGAGGTTATGCGGCGCATCGCCGCACCGATGGTGGGCGGCATGATCAGCGCTACGATACTCACCCTGCTGGTCATACTGTCAGCTTTCCTGGTGTGGCGCGGTGGTCAAATCAAACGAGGTGGCGACTGATGTTGAGATCAATAGTGCTGACGCTGCTGTTCTTTGCCGGAACAGCGGCGGCGCATGGACCGGAAAACAAACCTGACCTGGGTTGGCGCGGTCCGGTCTCTTCGTTTGATCCCGCTGCATCGCCCGACGATAAAAAAGATACCATCCATATGGACCTCGCAGTGGATGGGCAAACCATAAAGCTGTTTGTCTCCGATGCCGATGGGAACCCTGTTAATATTGATATTGCCGAAGCGAAAGCCTTTATTTCCTCGGCGGGCAAAACTTCCTGGTGTGCACTACAGCCGGCGGGCATGAACATGCTGACCGGCAAGGGTGATTTTATTCATGACCCCGGTATGAGAGTCGATATTACCCTGCGATTACCGGGCCGCAGACCGATAAACAAGAATTTCAGACCCTTTCAATAGACTACCCCGAATCAATCGGTTTGTTGAGCCAGATCAAGGCTGAAGAACGGCAAATGGCACTAGTCTGGCCGCATTGTTAGCAAACCCTGCAAGGTTCTTGCTGGTGGAAAACCGATAATGCACCAGACCCGTACAACATTAAATCGCCTGCTTGACTGGTTACTCGTGCTGGCGCTTGCATTGGCGCCGATGCAAGGTGCATTTTCGGCGTTTGGTAGCACCTGCGGACATGACCACAGGGTGACCGCTGGAGAGACGGCGCATCATCACGTCGCCTCAATCGACCCGGCTTACCACGATTCCAAAGCCAGCCCTGCACAGGAGTGCTGCAAACACGACAGTGATGACGGCGATTGTAACGGCGTTTGCAACGCGTTTTACGCCTCTGCATACCTGCTATTGGCAAGCTGGAATGTTGCTTGCGACGATCACCAAACCTATGAACCTCAACTTGCGACTGCTTTCACCGGTCGATCGGTTCCCACCCCGCTCCATCCTCCCCTGTAGCTGTTTGACCACGGGTCATTCGTTGCATCCGCCGAAACTGCGGGCAAGCAAAACCCCAAACACTGACTGCTATTAGCGACGACTTTTGCCACTACAATTGTCTGGACACGGGCTGTGCTGTTCGTAAATCCGCCTTTATCTGGAACCTGGCGTGGAAAGTAAAACCAATACAATACCGATTTTCCTGGGAGAAATGCCGATGAAACACAGAACCTTTATTTTAAAACCAGTAGCGCTCGCAGTACTTGCAGCGGTTGCCTCGACTACTTCTTTTGCCGACAGCGAAATGGACAAGATGCGAAAAACCGTCGAGACGCTGCAAAAGCAGCTCGAACAGGTGCAGGAGCAGCTGAAAGCCCGCGAGGAGAAACCCGCCACCCCTGCCCAGTCCCGGACCGCGCAAGAGGCCCCGGTTACACGCAAGGAAATGGACGAACTGCGCAAGGAAGTCGCTACCGCCTCGGAATGGCGTTCGCCGAACACCCTGATCCACATGGCGGGTTACTCCAGTGTAGGTTATGAAAAAACTCAGGGTAATAACGATGACGGCAGTTTTAACGTCGGTCAGTTTGCACCCATTTTCCACTTCCAGTACCGCGATCTGGTCATGCTCGAATCAGAGCTGGAATTCGAGGTTGAAGATGATGGTTCAACGAATACCGCCCTGGAGTATCTGACTATTGACCTGATCATGAACGATTACGCGACGCTGGTTGCCGGCAAGTTCCTCAGCCCGATCGGACAGTTCAGGCAAAATCTACACCCCACCTGGGTCAACAAAATGGCTTCACCCCCGCCCGGCTTCGGCCATGATGGTGCAGCACCGGTATCCGATCTCGGTGTGCAGGTTCGTGGCGGATATCCGCTCGGAAAGGTGCGCACCAACTACGCCCTGTTTGTCAGTAACGGGCCGGAGTTGACCTCCGCAACCGACGACGGCGTGAACTTCACACTGGACGGTGTCGATGCGGAAGGCTTCAACAAGGATTCCGATGGCACCAAGGTTTTCGGTGGCCGCCTGGGCGTATTGCCTATGAGGGGACTGGAAGTCGGGATTTCCGGTGCAACGGGCGAGGCATCTGTGTCGAAATACGAGGACGAATTGCTGGCAACGACCGTCAAAATCACCGACCAGGGCAAGCGTGACTACGACGTCTATGGTGCCGACTTTAATTTCCAGTATCGATCTGTCGGGGTTCGTGGCGAGTACGTAAAATCAAAGGTGGGTTCCAGCAATAAAGGCCTGACGGCCTCCGGCAGCGCCAACTGGGAGACCTGGTATACCCAGGCCGCCTACCGCTTCCTGCCTACCCGGTTTGAGGCTGTGCTGCGTTACACGGACTTTGATTCAGCGGTTGACAGCAGGGACCAGGAACAGTGGGGTGTAGGGCTGAATTATCTGTTCACCAGTAATTTTATCGCCAAGGTGAACTATGAGTTCAACAACGGTAATGGTAACTCATCGGTAGCAGACGATAACCGCTTCCTTGCCCAGCTCGCTTACGGATTCTAGGAGAAACAGATATGAAACCGTTTAATAAAACCACGCTTAAAACCGGCCTGGCCGTCACTGTAATTTCACTGGCAGGCTACCTGTTACCCACCAGCGCCCTGGCGTTTGACTACCCGCCACCGGGTAACTTTGCCAAGGGTGCACAGCAATGGGCGGACAATTGCGCCCGCTGTCACAATATTCGTGCTGCCAACGAACTGCGTGACGACCAGTGGATCACTACCCTGTTCCACATGCGGGTCCGCGCCGGACTAACCGGTGAGGAGATGCGCAATATCCTGACCTTCCTGCAGGAATCGAATGATACTGCCGGAGCAGCACATCTGCTTAAAACATCCGCCGCCCCGGTCACCGGGAGCAGTGGTCTGTCCGGTAAGGAAATCTTTGCCCAGACCTGTGTAGCCTGTCACAGTGCTGACGGCAAGGGGGCATTCCCGGGCGTACCGGATTTCACCGACAAGAACGGGCGCCTGTCCAAACCGGACAGCGAGCTGTTCAAGCACGTCATGGGCGGTTTCCAGAGTCCGGGGTCACCCATGGCCATGCCCCCGAAGGGTGGCAATACCAGCCTGACAGATACAGATATACAGAACGTCATCAAGTATCTGCATAAGGAATTCGGTTCGTAACCACTGACGGTCAATGCCGCTTTATTGTACTGATGAAGCGGCGTTGACCTATACTTTAAAGAAGCACTGACAAATTCGTTTTCCGTCATTCCGGCGTATGCCGGAATCCAGGGGTTTCAATGCGCTGGCCGCGCAATATACGTAGTGAACCCCGGCGCCGGGAAAGTGTCGGAAATAGTGGTACGATTCTGGAAAAACAGATCGACCATATTGATCTGAAATCCGGTAAAGACCACCCGGCGGCCATCACCACAAATCAGGAGAAAATGTGTGGATTCTCTAGCGCCGCAAAATCAGGCGAGTATCGGACAGGCTCGACACGATCGAAAACCGACAACCGGTATAGGCGCAATGATGGTTACTGAACTGGCACGCGCGGCCTCGGTAACGCCGCATGTGGTTCGCCATTACACGCGTATTGGGCTTCTAAAGCCTTTCCGCAATGAGAATAATGGATACAAACTGTATAACCGCAATGACCTCCACCGCCTGATGTTCATTCGCCGTGCAAAATACCTGGGCTACACGCTGGCCGACATTCGCGGCATTCTCGACGAGGCCCGACACGGGAGTTCACCCTGTCCACACGTGCGTCGGATCATCCAGAAACGTATTGAGGAGAACCGGGTAAAACTTGCCGAACTGGCCCGGCTTCAGGATAGAATGGAAGACGCACTCGACGAGTGGCGTAATCTGCCGGATGGCATGCCGGATGGCAACAGCGTCTGTTATCTTATCGAGTCCATGGCAGAATTGCCGGATGATGGAAAGTAAGCTGGCTTTATGAACCGAGGGACGGATTGATCATGAACGTAACCATTATCGCCACACGAGGCTGCAGCCACTGCCCAAACCTTGCCAGGGAACTGGACGACCTTGGCATCACCTACGACGTCCAGTATGTAGAGGACAGCCCCGAGATTGTCGAAAAATACACCATTCGTCATTCACCCAATCTGCTCGTCGACGGTGAGCTGGTCTGCCGCAGCCAACCGACTGAAGCAGATCTGCGTTCATATCTTAAGCTGGAATAGCGGACCGCAACTGCGTATGTCCAGCCAGTTTATCTGCCACCCTGACTACTGATCCGGTGCCTGCGTATCCTGCAACCGGATAGCAGGCTGTTTACCCTTGACCTGTGTGTTACACATAGGTTCTACGCTTTAATCAACCACAAGAGGCCGGCCCCTGTGAGATCAGGGAACCGGTCAGGAGGTTAATCATGGAATTCAGGAAAATCACCGCCATCATCCGTCTCGACAGGGCTGAACAGGTCGAGCACAAACTAAAGGCTATCTGCGTCCCCGGTATGAGTTGCACACACGTAAAGGGTTACGGCGAGTATGCAAATTTTTACAGTTCCGACTGGAAAGTGGAGCACGCCCGACTGGAAATTTTTACCAAAGCCGGCCAGGTAAAGGAAATTGTCGATGTCATTCTGAAAGAAGCCGGTACCGGGACGTCAGGTGACGGCATCATCGCTGTGCTGCCTGTTGAACACCTCTACCACATTCGGTTTGGTACTGACGCTACTGAAAACGAGAACTGAGGTATGACTGACATGAAACAGCGAAAGCGTGCCCGCCATACCTGAATCAATAAAAAGGAGGCCAACCGTGGCCAGCGATAAAGACCCTGTTTGCGGAATGAACGTCGATCCGGAGTCGGCAGCAGCGCAGCAAGACTACCAGGGAAAGACCTGGTACTTCTGCTCCGGGAGCTGCCACAGCAAGTTTCAGGCAGACCCTGCGCACTACGCGCTTCCGCAAACGTTGCACGATCACTCGCAAAGCGAGAATCCCGCTGCCGACTCGACACTCTATACCTGCCCGATGCACCCGGAGGTAGAACAACCGGGTCCGGGAGCCTGTCCCAAGTGCGGTATGGCACTGGAGCCCAAAGGCGTTCCTCTGCTGGCAACCAAAACAGAATATACCTGCCCGATGCACCCGGAAATTATCCAGGATCATCCCGGCGCCTGCCCCAAGTGCGGCATGGCGCTGGAATCGCGTACTGTAGAGGCCGAAGAAGATACCAGTGAACTGGATTATATGACCAAACGTTTCTGGATCAGTACTGCGCTGGCCATTCCGGTGTTATTCAGCGCCATGGCCGCCGAGTTCTGGCCCGAAGCTATGGCCCGGCTGATTGATCCCGGCCTGCGCCAGTGGTTTGAAATGCTGGTCGCAACCCCGGTGGTGATCTGGGGCGGCTGGATCTTCTATGTGCGCGCCTGGCAATCGCTGGTGACGCGCAACCTCAACATGTTTACCCTCGTCGGACTCGGTGTGTCGGTTGCCTGGATATATAGCGTTATCGCCACAGTCGCCCCCGGTATTTTTCCGCAGGCCGTATTCAACGAGGTTGGCGTTGTGCCGGTCTATTTTGAAGCGGCAGCGGTGATCACCGCGCTGATATTACTCGGTCAGGTACTGGAGCTGCGGGCACGCAGTCAGACCAATGCCGCTATTAAGCTATTGCTGGGGCTGACGCCCAAGACCGCGCGCATTGTCCGTGACGACGGTACGGAAGAGGATATACCCATGGAGCACGTGCAGGTCGGCGACACATTGCGGGTGCGTCCCGGTGAAAAAATTCCGGTTGATGGCAAGGTGATCGACGGCGAGAGCAATGTGGACGAGTCCATGGTGACCGGCGAACCCGTACCGATGACGAAAACCGCAGGGGAACGGCTGATCGGCGCCACGGTCAACGGCACCGGCAGCCTCATGATGCGGGCCGAGAAAGTGGGATCCGACACCCTGCTGGCACAGATCGTACAGATGGTTGCCGATGCCCAGCGCTCGCGGGCGCCGATCCAGAAGCTGGCTGATGTTGTTGCCGGGTATTTCGTACCCACCGTGGTCATCATTTCCGTCATCACCTTTATCGTCTGGGCTCTGTGGGGGCCACAACCCGCTATCGCCTACGCCGTGATCAATGCCGTGGCGGTATTGATTATTGCCTGTCCCTGCGCGTTGGGACTGGCAACACCCATGTCGATCATGGTCGGCACCGGCAAAGGTGCGATGATGGGGGTGTTGTTCAAGAATGCTGAAGCGCTGGAAGTACTGAGGAAGGTGGACACCCTGGTGGTGGATAAAACCGGCACTCTGACGGAAGGTAAACCGAAACTGGTGTCTGTGGTGGCGGTAGACGGTTTTCATGAACATGATGCCTTGCGTCTGGCCGCCAGTCTGGAACGCGCCAGTGAACACCCCTTGGCTGAAGCCATAGTACGCGGTGCGGAGGAACGTAATACCGAACTGGCCAGAACAGATGACTTTCAGTCTGTCACCGGCAAGGGCGTGACCGGCACGGTGGACGGCCATAGTGTGGCGCTCGGTAATATTAAATTACTCACTGACCTCGGCATTGATGTGGGTGACCTGCCACGACAGGCGGATGCCCTGCGTGCCGATGGTCAAACGGTTATGCTACTGGCCATAGACAACAAGGCCGCCGGGCTGATCGGTGTGGCCGACCCTATTAAGGAATCCACACCGGAAGCGATTGCCGATCTTCACAAAGAGGGTCTCAAGGTGGTGATGTTGACCGGTGACAGCCGCAAGACCGCCGAAGCAGTGGCCTCCAGGCTGAATATCGATCAGGTCCAGGCCGAAGTATTGCCGGACCAGAAGGCAGCCGTGATCAAGCAACTCCAGGATCAGGGACGTATCGTCGCCATGGCCGGTGACGGCATCAACGACGCGCCGGCCCTGGCGCAGGCCCAGGTGGGTATCGCCATGGGCACCGGTACCGATGTGGCGATGGAAAGTGCCGGGATAACCCTGGTCAAGGGTGATCTGCGCGGCATTGTGCGCGCCAGGCACCTGAGCCGCGCGACCATGCGCAATATCCGCCAGAACCTGTTTTTCGCTTTCATCTATAACATAGCCGGTGTTCCGATAGCGGCCGGTATTCTATATCCCGTGTTCGGCATTTTGCTGTCACCGATTATTGCAGCGGCTGCGATGAGCTTCAGTTCGGTATCGGTTATCACCAACGCGCTGCGTTTACGCAAGGTGAAAATCTAGGAGGCCCGCATGACGGGTGGCAATGTTACCTATACCACACTCAGGTAACGCAGACCGATAACTAACAAAACCACAATCAGCACACCTTTCAGCCAGGTTTCGTGCAGGTGGCGGCTGAGCACAGGCCCCAACCAGGCGCCCGCAACTGTGCCGGCCAGCATGAAGCCCAGCAGGGGCAGGTCCAGTTCAACGCCGAGGCGTATATAGTTGGCCACGGATGCGGTGGAGCTGACCGCCACCGCCAGTGCCGCTGTTGCAGCGACGATAAACATGGGCAAGCCCATGATCGCGGTCATGAAAGGCACCAGCAGGAAACCGCCACCAACACCGAATGCTGAAGCAACTACGGCTATACCCGCCCCCGCCACCAATGGCAGCCATGGACTGAAACTGAATTGCTCACCGCCAAACTCGAATACGATGCGCCGTATAGACCAGTGCCGGTGGCGGACACCGATGGAACAGGTTTCTCCACCGGAATGAACCAGGCCTTCAAATGCAGCTGCAGCCCGGTCAGACGCTGTTACGCCCCCGCTTCCGGTACGCAGCAGATACCAGGCCAGTTGCAGCGATATCAGCAGAACAAATGCCCCGAAAACGGGCTTGAAGGTTTTAAGATCAGCGAGATAACTGACCGAGAGACTGCTGCCGACCAGTGCGCCGAAAATACCGCCTGCACCGAACAGCAACGCCAGGCTGACGACAACACGACACTGCCGGTAGTAATGTGGCACTGCAATAATCGGCGTGACCAGCGTCAGTACCTGGGCCGTAGGTTTGACCAGATTGGGGTCCTGGATGCCCAGGATCGAGATGAGTCCGACCGACGCCAGAATACCTCCGGCGGCGCCAACCGTGGAAAACACCAGGCCGACCAGTATACCCCAGGTTACGATCACCCAGACCGACGCGCCAATGTCCGCAACTTCAAAAAACATAAGTGATCACATATAGTACAACAGTCCAGCGGTATATCGGGAATAAACCACCCGCCGCACCAAGAGTAGGCGCTTTAGGCGAGCGGCGGGGAATTGAACCCAAAAGGGATTAAAACTGAGGTGTGCAATGAACAAAATCACTATCGTTGGCTGTGGTCGTGTTGGTGAATCGACCGCACAGATACTGGCCAAGGAAGAGTTGTGCCGGGAGATACTGCTGCTGGATATCCATGCAGGGGTGCCGGAAGGCGTCGCGCTCGATATCCAGGAATCCGCCTCCCTGCTGCGCTTCGACACCAGGGTGACAGGCGCTACCGACCCCGCTGCCATGGCCGGGTCTGATCTCGTTATTGTAACAGCCGGCTTCCCCCGCAAACCGGGTATGTCACGCTCCGACGTGCTCGATTCCAACCTCGCAATCATCGACGATGTCATCGATAACACACTACGCTACGCCCCACATGCCATGCTGATGATAGTCACTAACCCGGTCGATGTACTGACCTGGCACGCCTGGAAAAAGACCGGCTGGCCACGCCAGCGGATCTTCGGTCAGTCCGGTGCACTGGACACCGCACGGATGACCAGTTTTATCGCCATGCAAACAGGCTACTCGGTCAAGGATATCTCGGCGCTGGTACTTGGTGGCCACGGAGACGCTATGGTGCCTCTGGCACGCTTTACCAATATTGCCGGAATACCCATACAGCACTTCCTCACGGATGACGAGATCGCGGATATCGCCGAACGTACCCGTCAGGGGGGTGGTGAAATCCTCGCGCTTAAGAAACACAGCAGCGCCTACGACTCACCCGCGGCCGCGATCGCCATCATGGTCGATGCCATCAGCCATAACCGTCGACGCATTCTGCCCTGCGTGAGCATTCTCGACGGCGAATACGGGCAGCACGATATTGCCATGGGTATACCCGCGGTTCTCGACGAAAACGGGCTGGTCAAGATCATTGAACTGAAGCTTGATCAGACCGAACAGGCTGATTTTCAACGTTCTGCTGACAAGGTGCGTACCGACATTGAGCGCTTGACCTGAGTGTTACACACATGCTGCAGAGTCTTTGTTAAAGGATGGAACACATACAGTACGTGACACGAAAATGTAAAGGAGGCGCGGTATGAAAAACGGAATCTCTTTAAATGCGGTTGGACAGGCGACCAGCCTGATGCTGGCACTTACATTCGCCTTGTGTGTGCTATGGGGTCTGCTATTCCCGAATTACGCCATGTACCCGAGCTGGCGCACCCTGCTACCAGGCTTTGAGTGGCTGAGCTGGCCGAGCTTTGGTCTGGGCCTGCTGGAGTCATACGCCTACGGCTGGTTCTTCGCTATAGTTTGGGTACCGATCTACAACGTATTCGCAAGGCGCACCCCGCGACAGACAGGGAGCGACGGAACTTGCTGCCAGGATTCAGGAAAACATACTCATGGCCACGCATGATACGACACCGCCGGAAGTCAGCGTCGCCAACCCGAAAAGACGCAAGTTGCTGATCGCAGCCGCGTCGGTGGTGGGTACCGCCGGACTGGTGGCGGCCGGCATTCCGTTCATCGAGAGCTGGTGGCCCAGTGAGCGGGCACGAGCCGCCGGTGCGCCGGTTACCGTGGATGCCAGCAAACTGGAACCCGGGCAGCAGATCACCGTGCCCTGGCGCGGGCGCCCTGTATGGGTGCTACGTCGCACACCGGAGATGCTGGAACGCATGCGCGCAAAGAAACACCTGCAACGCCTGCGTGACCCCGATTCCGAGGTCGAAAGCCAACAGCCGGCGTATGCCGAAAATGAGTTCAGGTCCATTCACAAGGAACACCTGGTCGTTATCGGCATCTGCACGCATCTTGGTTGCGTCCCGACCTTCCGACCGGAGGTGGCACCCGAGGACCTGGGACCGGACTGGATCGGCGGCTATTTCTGCCCCTGCCACGGTTCCCGCTTTGACTTCGCAGGACGGGTATTCGTGCATGTCCCGGCGCCGACCAATCTGGTCATCCCGCCGTACCATTATCTCTCGGAGACGCTCATCGAAGTGGGCGTGGATAGCGAATCGGCATAGAGAGTAATCGCAAATGGCCGAAAACAAAGACAGGTGGATTATCGAAATCTCCGGCGCAGGTCCGGCCGGGCTGGCTGCTGCGCTCGCGATCATGCACGCCGGTGGCCATGCGCGTGTCTATGAGCGCCGCGGTGATGTCGGTGCCCGTTTCCACGGTGATTTCCAGGGACTCGAAAACTGGACTACGAAAAGCGACGTACTGGAAGAGCTGGCTGAAACGGGCATTGTGCCGGGATTCGAGCATACACCGGTCAATGAAGTTATATGCTTTGGGCCGGGCGGCGACATAGAACGCACAGTTCGATCACAACAGCCGCTTTTCTACCTGGTAAGACGAGGCAGCGAACCCGGCACCCTTGACTACAGCCTGAAAGAACAGGCGCTGGCAGCAGGCGTCGAGATTCACTTCGGCGAAACCGTGCGCAATTTACCCAATGGCGGCATCGTCACCGAAGGCCCGCATCGGGCCGATGCTATCGCCGCTGGTTATCTGTTTGAAACCGATATGGCAAACGGCGCCTATGTGATCGTTTCAGAGCAGCTTGCACCCGGAGGATACGCCTATCTTTTGATCTGTAACGGCCGCGCTACCCTGGCAACCTGTCTGTTCGACGATTTTCATAATGAGCATCTTTATCTGCAACGCAGTGTTGATTTCTTTACTGACAAGCTCGGTGTACACATGAACAACGCACGTCGTTTCGGTGGCACTGGCAATTTCGCCCTGCCGAAAACGGCGCGCAAACGGAATATCCTGTATGCCGGCGAAGCGGCCGGTTTCCAGGACCCGCTGTTTGGCTTCGGCATCCGGTTCGCCATGTTGTCGGGAGCTGCGGCAGGGCGCGCGCTGCTAGCCGGTGACTATGAGCAATATGAATCCTTCTGGAAGCGCCGTTTGCGCGATTACCATAAGACCGCCGCCACCAATCGCTGGTTCTACGAACGGCTCGGCGACCGCGGGTACAACAAAATGCTGAAACATTTCCCGAACAGCCGGGATATCCGCGAGCGCATGAGAAGCGCCTACGCGCCGCGCCTGTGGAAACGCGCCTGGTATCATCTGATCGCGGCGCGACAACATACGCCTTTGTTGAACCCGCACGCGGACTGCGACTGTACCTGGTGCCGGTGCACACGCCATGCCCAGCCGTCGAGCGCATGAGATGGCTACGAAGATCACCACAGGGAGTTACAGCTAATGAATATTGAGGAACAACAGATCAGGGATCCCGTCTGTAACATGATCGTATCCGCCGATCAAAACGCTATCGATTACCTCGGGATACATTTCGCATTCTGTTCCCTGCAATGCAAGGAACGTTTTCTGGCCAACCCACATCTCTACATCGGCGCAGCTGAGCATAAATCCCCGAAACAGGAAGGCCGGGAGATTTTAAAGCGGCGCCATTTCCGTTTAACCGAACCACTACCCGACGAAATGGCCGCACTGGTCGCCGACAGCATACGCGCTATGATGGGTATCAAGAGTATTGATATCGATGGTGCCGCTATCGAAGTGACCTATGATCTCCTGCAGGCCACAGCACAACAAATTGAATCGCAGCTTGAATCCGCGGGTGCGGCGCTCGGAAAAGACTGGGGACAACGATTACGCCGCGCCTTCGTACACTACACGGAGGAGACCGAAGTGGACAGCATGGAGACAAGCTCGTCCCCGCACCAGCACCATTGATGATGTATTTTAACCGCATGATGGTTAAATCTATATGCGATATAGTGAGAATGACTGGAAGAAATCGAATTCGGCGCAGGAATACAGGAACCTGCAGTTTCACTCAGCATGTGAAAATCCGCTCCAGCCCCGTCAAGTCCGCCGGGTAGCAGGACGCTAACAGATCAACCGTGCCATAATGGGGATACCTAACCGGGAGGGCTGGCCTATGGACGAACATACCCTAACCATTACCGATAACAAAACCGGTCAACAGATCGAGTTACCGGTCAGAAAAGCAACCCAGGGTCCCGATGCAGTCGACATCGGCCACTTTTTTCGCGAAATGGGTTACCTGACCTATGATCCGGGTTTTCTATCGACAGCCAGCTGCCATAGCAAGCTGACCTACCTGGATGGCAAGCAGGGCATGCTCATGTATCGTGGCTATCCGATCGAGCAGCTTGCGGAACACAGCAATTTTATCGAAGTTGCGCACCTCATGATGTACGGCGAGCTTCCGCAACAGCAGCAGCTTGACAACTTCAGCGATATCATAGTCCACCACAGCATGCTGAACGAAGCGCTTAAAAGCTTTTTTCGTGGCTTCTACCATGATGCACACCCGATGGCGATTATGGTCGGCGTCGTGGGCTCATTGTCTGCCTTCTATCACGACTCCACCGATATCTCGAACCCCAGACACCGTGAAATTGCAGCACATCGCCTGATTGCCAAGATGCCCAGCATCGCAGCGGCAAGTTACAAGCACTCTATCGGCGAACCCCAGGTCTACCCGGACAATTCCCTGAGCTATGTCGGCAACCTGCTGCACATGATGTTTTCCGTGCCGTGCGAACAGTTTCAGGCCGACCCCGTCGCCGAAAAAGCGCTCGACCTGATCTTTATCCTGCATATAGACCACGAACAAAATGCCAGTACTTCGACCGTACGACTCGCCGGTAGCTCGGGCGCCAACCCCTTTGCCTGCATTGCCTCCGGTATCGCTGCACTTTGGGGACCGGCACACGGCGGGGCCAACGAGGCGGTACTCAGTATGCTGGAAAAAATCGGTGACGTGAAAAATATCCCCGGGTATCTGGCACGCGCCAAGGACAGAGATGATCCGTTCCGCCTGATGGGCTTCGGACACCGCGTCTACAAGAACTATGATCCGCGTGCGCGCATTATCCGCAAAATGTGTCACGAAGTATTGTCAAAGCTTGGCAATGACAGCGACCCTCTGTTTGAACTGGCACTGCGTCTGGAAGAAATAGCGCTGAACGACGAGTATTTCATTGAACGGAAACTCTATCCCAACGTCGATTTCTATTCAGGTCTGATTTACAAAGCCCTGGGAATCCCTACCAACATGTTTACAGTAATGTTCTCCATCGCCCGCACCGTCGGCTGGGTCGCCCAGTGGATGGAAATGATCAGCGAAAAAAATCAGCGTATCGGTAGGCCGCGGCAATTGTATATAGGACCGACAAAACGGGATTACGTGCCAATCGGTAACCGCTAGAACGCTTTCACAACCGACGTGCAGGAGCGGGCGTTGACTTTAGGGGTGCACTTGCAGCGCACGAATTTTCTTTAATATCCCGGGGGCGTTCCAGTCCCTGCCACCGACCGCCCGGTAGACGATTCTTCCCTGCGGATCAATAACGAACGTAGTGGGTAAGCCGCGTACCGGCCAATTCCCTGTCACGACGGACTCCTGGTCCAGCAGCAGGGGGAACTCAACCGGATAACTGGCCGTAAATTCAAAAATGCTGTCTTCATCCTCACCGACATTAATCGCCAGCATCACAATATCTTCGTGTTTCAGCTGTTTCCAGGCACGCTCCATCGAGGGCATCTCTTCCCGGCATGGAGGGCACCAGGTGGCCCAGAAATTAAGGATAACCACCTTGCCGCGATAGGCAGACAGCGTATGTATCGATCCATCCATGTCCTTTAAGGAAAAGTCCGGTGCAGCAGGTCGTTCCGCTATCTCATGCAGCATCTGAGCCGGTTGCCCAGCGCTTACCGCGTTCAGTGTAAATAAAACGGATAGCACAAGCAGTGCCTGCAATATGAACTTTGGCATCATGGCTCAGGTTCCGGATGAACATCCCGGGCGCACTCTACACGCTTCAGGGTTCCATGAAAAACCTGGCCATTCCGCTGCCACGAAAACGCCAGATCAAATACCTGGCCGGGTTGCAGACCGTAACTGGTCATCCCCCAGTTGTAATCCCCCGGCGCATATTCCTGCCGCGTCGGCAACAGGGACCACTCAAGGGCAATGGCAGCAGCCCGTGAAACAGGGCTTTTGTGCAGTTCTTCCTGCCATTTTTTCCGCGTGAGTAATCGGGACTCTTTGTTGTCACCGTGTATCCGCCAATTATCCAGGTCGATAGCAACAGAAGTATCTCCGGAATCTGCAATATTCCTGAACATGGACTGGAACACACAACGCTCTGCAATGTGATTCGCATCACCTGCATCAAAACCGCGCGCCATGAAATAAGCGCGTGTCTGATCAGGCAGCCGCTGGGTAAGCCGAAACAGTACGCCTTCGGATTTCCACTCCCAATAGCGCAGACCCGTTTCAGGAACAGCGCCGGTTGTCACGGGTGCCTCGCTTGCAACGGCGGCACCTGCAATCAGCTGCAATATGAGAACCGCCCGCTTCGCATAAATTCTATAGACAGGTTTCATGGCCAATATCGTGTTTTAATAGGGCACACAATTCTACCGCTTCGATGGCGTGTCATCATGACTGATAACGAATTTGATCTGGCGGATGACATCTGCTACCTGAATCATGCTGCCGTTTCTCCCTGGCCCAGGCGCACGGTTGACGCGATAACGCGCTTCGCTGCGGAAAACGGTCGGCTCGGATCCCGCCATTACGAGCGCTGGCTTGCCACCGAGCAGGCACTGCGCATACAGCTGCAGTCTCTGATCAATGCCTCCAGCAGCGATGAGATCGCACTCCTGAAAAGCACCTCGGAGGCATTGTCTGTGGTCGCCTATGGCATGCACTGGACGCCAGGTGACGAAATCATTATCAGCAACCAGGAGTTTCCCTCCAACCGCATTGTCTGGGAATCGCTGCGCACACAAGGTGTCGAAGTGGTGACGGTTGATATCGACTCTGTTGACGACCCGGAACAGCATATCATCGATGCCATGACACCGCGTACCCGGCTGGTATCGCTCAGTTCCGTACAATACGCTTCCGGGCTGGCGCTGGATCTTACCCGGATCGGCGTTGCCTGCCGTCAGCACAAGGTAGCGTTCTGCATCGATGCCATCCAGAGCCTGGGCGTAAAACCGCTCGACGTCCAGGCCTGCCACGCGGATTTTGTTATGGCAGACGGTCACAAATGGATGCTGGGACCGGAGGGAATCGCACTGTTCTACTGCCGCAGTGAATGGCTGCAACGCCTTGACCTGAAACAGTTCGGCTGGCACATGGTGCAGGCCATGGGTGACTATGATCGGCGTGACTGGCAACCGACCGGTACTGCAAGGCGTTTCGAGTGCGGCAGCCCCAATATGCTGGGTATACACGCCCTGCACACCAGCCTGGCGCTGATTCTTCAGACCGGTATTGAGTCTATATTTAATCTGGTTTCTTTAAATATTCAGTATCTAATTGATAACATAAAAATATCAGGCGGAGAAATCCTTTCTGAGACGCGGCCGGAAAAGCGCGCAGGAATCATGGCTTTTCGCCTCAAAGATGAGGATTTAAACGCCAGATACCGGCATTTGCAGGAACATGGCGTCATTTGTGCCCTGCGCGCCGGTGCTATTCGCTTCTCACCCCATTTCTACACGCCCCGAGCGGTACTTGAACGCGCCCTCACGCATGCCACAGAACCCTTGAAAAATTAGTTATTTCAGCCGGTAGCGGCGTTCTTTCAGGCTATTTCCCGATTTGCCGCTACCCTCATACGATACGTCACCTCGATGAACCGAGCAAAAATATGCTACCGAATCCTGCGGCCTGGTTGGGGAAAAAGATCGTCTGCTGGCTGACTGTTGACCAGCAGCCGGTCAACCCGCCGCTGTGCGACTTTGAACGTATCCGCTACGAAATCCGCCCCTGCGATGTTGTGCTGGTAGAAGGCCGCAGCCGCATCTCGGAAATCATTCGCACCATTACCCATAGCTCCTGGTCCCATTCAGCGCTGTACATCGGCCGCCTGCACGACATCGACGACGCGGAGCTGCGCGAAAAACTCCGCTCCTTCTACGACGGCGATCCTAACGAGCAGCTGATTATCGAGGCCTGGCTCGGCGAAGGCACGGTTGTTAACCCGCTCAGCAAGTACCGCTATGACACGCTGCGCGTATGCCGACCCACCGGCCTGTCGCGCCAGGATGCCCAGCATATTCTGAAATTCACCCTGCAACACCTCGGCTTCGACTACGATCTGCGCCAGTTGCTGGACCTGGCGCGCTTCCTGTTCCCCTACAGCATCATCCCGCGCCGCTGGCGTTCCAGCCTGTTTGAACGCAACGCAGGGTCACCGACGCGCTCGGTATGCTCGTCGATGATTGCCGCCGCCTTCGCCGCGGTGAAATTCCCGGTACTGCCAGTGCTGGAAGAGAAACGCGATGGTACCCTGCGCATGATCCCGCGCAATACGCGTCTGTTCACACCACGCGACTTTGATTACTCGCCCTACTTTGACATTATCAAGTGCCCGCATCTGGAATTCGGCAGACAACCGGATTACCGCGAGCTGCCCTGGGACCGTAAGGGCCGAATATGCAATGATGATGGCGACTGTTACGTGCCCACCATGCAGCCTGAGACACAGGCAGACATGCAGGTCGACCGGATTCACAACGCGCAGGAACAACAGAACTCCAGTGACGACACCGGAGTCGAACCAGTACCGGTGGAAAAAACCACCTGATCAGACAGGAGCACTTCAATGGCGACACTTCTGGAACTGACGGCAGTACTCGCGGCGCTTTGGGCGCTGGCAGCCTGGCGTGTACCCGCCTGGGCCTGGTCCGGTAGCATTGCGCTATACCTGCTCGTCTGGCCCGGCCTGCACGGCACCAGTGCCTGGGCGTTGACCCCGGTCTGGCTGCTCTTCCTTCCTGCCGCGGCGCTACTGGGTATCCCCGCGTTTCGCCGTAGCGTTATCAGCAGCCCGATGCTGGACATGTTCCGGCGCATGATGCCCAGCGTATCGGACACCGAACGCGAAGCGCTGGAAGCCGGCAGCACCTGGTGGGAGGCCGAGGTGTTCAGTGGCCGGCCTGACTGGAACAAGCTGCTGCAACTGGATGCGCCCACCCTCAGCGAAGAAGAACAGGCCTTCGTCGATGGCCCGGTGAACGAACTGTGCCGCATGATCGACGACTGGGAAATCACCGAGCACCTGCACGATCTGCCCGAAGTGGTATGGGATTTTCTCAAGCGGGAACGTTTCTTCGGCATGATTATCCCGAAACAGTACGGCGGCCTGGAGTTCTCCGCCTACGGCCATTCCTGCGTGGTGCTGAAAATTGCCAGCCGCAGCATTTCAGCAGCCGTCACCACCATGGTCCCCAACTCGCTCGGACCGGCGCAACTGCTGCTGCATTACGGTACCGATGAACAAAAACAACATTATCTGCCGCGTCTCGCCTGTGGCGAGGAAATCCCCTGCTTCGCCCTGACCGGGCCTGAAGCCGGCAGCGACGCCGCCGCCATGCCGGATACCGGCGTGGTATGCCGTCAGCAGTTTGAGGGTGAGGAACGCCTCGGCCTGCGTCTTAACTGGGAAAAACGCTATATAACCCTGGGTCCGGTCGCCACGGTACTGGGCCTCGCCTTCAAGCTCTTTGACCCCGACCACTTGCTGGGCGCAAAGGAAGAACTCGGGATTACACTGGCGCTGATTCCCACGGATACCCCCGGCGTTGAGATCGGCAGTCGCCATTTCCCGTTGAACCAGGCATTCATGAACGGTCCAAACCGCGGTCACGATGTCTTTATCCCGCTGGAGTGGATCATCGGTGGACAGGCGCGTATCGGCGAAGGCTGGCGCATGTTGATGGAGTGCCTGGCCGACGGACGGTCGATTTCGTTGCCCGCGCTGGGTGCCGGCGGCGGCAAACTGGCAGCGCGCACAGGTGGCGCCTACGCGGCAGTCCGCAAGCAGTTCAAAACACCGATCGGCAAGTTCGAGGGCGTCTCCGAAGTGCTGGGACGAATCGCCGGCAACGCCTATGCCATGGATGCCGCACGCGGTCTGACCACGCTGGCGGTAGACAGCGGCGAAAAACCTTCGGTCGCCTCCGCCATCGTCAAGTACCACCTCACGGAACGCGTGCGCAAGGTGATGGATGATGCCATGGACATACACGGTGGCCGCGGCATCTGTATGGGACCACACAACTACCTGGGGCGTTTCTACCAGGCCATCCCGATCTGCATCACCGTGGAAGGCGCCAATATCCTCACCCGCAGTCTGATCATTTTCGGTCAGGGTGCGATCCGCTGCCATCCCTGGTTGTTGAAAGAAATGGAAAGCGCACAGCAACGCGACCTGGTCGGATTTGATCAGGCACTGTTCGGGCACATCAAGCTGCTGACAAGCAACCTGGCACGTGCGGTATTCCACGGCCTGACGCGCGCCCGTTTCGCCCGCGCACCGGTAGAACGCGAGGAAGCTCGCTACTACCGCCAACTGACCCGCATGAGCGCCATGTTCGCGGTTTCCGCCGAAGCCGCACTGCTGACGCTGGGTGGCGCCCTGAAACGCAAGGAATCATTGTCCGCGCGTCTCGGCGATGTACTGAGCCAACTGTACATTGCATCCGCCGCGCTGAAGCGCTTTGCCGACCAGGGTCGTCAACCGGCCGACCGGCCACTGCTGGAATGGGCAGTTCGCGATGCCCTGTACCAGGCTCAGCAGAAACTGTTCGAGGTTTACGATAACCTGCCCAGTCGCGTCCTGGGCCGGACACTGAAATGGATACTGTTCCCCTATGGCGCCAGCTATCGCACACCCGACGATGCGCTGCTGCACCGTGCCGCCAACGCCATACTCCGTTGGGGCGGTACGCGCGAACGTCTTACCGAAGGACTGTTCATTCCGGACGAAGATCACGAACCACTCGCGCAACTGGAACACGCCTTTGAGAAAGCGACCGCCGCACTACCCATACTTTCGCACTTGCGAAAAGCCATGCACAGTGGTCAACTTGCATCCGGAGATCCCGAACACTGCCTGGTCGAGGCAGTTGCCGCCGGCGTGATCGATGAACGTGAAGCGGCGCAGGTCCGCGCCGCCACCGCGGCAAGACAACGGGTCATCGGTGTCGATGAGTTCCCCGCCGACTACTGGAAGGAGAAGAACAGTTCATGGCAGCGCAACCCAATCCCCTCGCAGCAGGCCGGCCAGTCTTCGTAGTTGACGGCAGCCGCTCACCGTTTCTGCGCGCCCGTGGTCGACCCGGACCCTTGCATGCCTCCGATCTGTCATTTCAGGCCGGGCGCGCCCTGCTCTACCGTCAACCGTTCTCAGCGCAGGACTTCGATCAGGTCATATTGGGCTGCGTTATGCCCGGCCCGCAGGAAGTCAACATTGCGCGTGTAGTCGCACTGCGCCTGGGCTGTGGTGACCGGGTTCCAGCCTGGACGGTGCAGCGCAACTGCGCCTCTGGCCTACAGGCACTGGACTGCGCTGCACAGGATATCGCCGGCGGCCGTTCGGAACTGGTGCTGGCCGGTGGTGCCGAGGCCATGAGTCACGCACCCCTGCTTTTCGGCAGCGCGATGGTCAACTGGTTAAGCGCATTCAGCAGCGCCCGCACTGCGGGCGCCAGACTCAAAGCCGCGGCGGCATTCAGACCCGCGTTTCTCAAACCCGTGATCGGCCTGCTGTGTGGTCTGACTGATCCGATCGTCGGCCTCAACATGGGCCAGACAGCGGAAATCCTCGCTCACCGTTTTGACATTGACCGCGCGATGATGGACAACTACGCGTTACGCAGTCACCAGCGCCTGGACCACGCGCAGCAAAACGGGCATCTCGATGAAATTGAGGTCGTTTACGACTCAAAAGGCCACTACTACCCCGCCGACGACGGTGTGCGTGCTGACAGCAGTATAGAAAAACTGGCAAAACTGAAGCCGGTATTTGACCGTCCGTTTGGCAAAGTGACCGCCGGTAACAGCGCCCAGATTACCGATGGTGCCGCCTGGCTGGTACTGGCTTCTGAAGCGGCGGTAAAAAAATACGCGCTACCCGTGCTCGGCAGGATTGTCGACACCCAGTGGGCCGGCCTGGACCCAAGCCAGATGGGTCTGGGCCCGGTATACGCCATGGCACCCATGCTGAAACGTAATGGGCTGAACAGTGGCGATATCGATAACTGGGAAATTAACGAAGCCTTCGCCACGCAGGTACAGGCGTGCCTGAGCGCCTGGCAGGATGAACACTTCTGCAAGGATGAACTGGGGCTGGACAGCGCTTTCGACCCGATTGATGAAGAACGCCTGAATATCGATGGCGGAGGTATAGCCATCGGTCATCCGGTCGGCGCCAGCGGTGCCCGTATCGTATTGCACGCGTTAAAAACCTTGCAACGCACCCAACAGAAACGCGCCGTTGCCAGCCTCTGCATCGGTGGCGGCCAGGGTGGCGCCATGCTGGTGGAAAGGGTGGACGCCTGATGGGAACACATAACACCAAACCGGATGTTTACACGGTTATAGACGACGATAATATTGCCTGGCTACATTTCGATAAACAGCATTCAGGTACCAATGTGCTGTCAGCTTCCATCCTGGAAGCCTTCTACGAAGAACTGCTGGTGCTGGCTGAACGCACACCACGCGGTTTGGTGATCCTGTCCGACAAGGCCAACGGTTTCATTGCCGGCGCCGACGTAAGCGAATTTACCCGGCTGGAGAATCACGACCAGGCGATCAGCGCTATCCAGCGTGGCCAGGCCGTGTTCGACCGGCTTGCAGCATTGCCCTTTCCGACTGTGGCCATGATCCATGGTTTCTGTCTTGGTGGCGGCCTGGAAATGGCACTCGCCTGCCGTTACCGGGTAGCCAGAAATGACCCTGCAACACGCCTTGGCCTGCCGGAAGTCAGACTGGGCATTCATCCCGGGTTTGGCGGCTCGGTACGCCTGACGCCGCTGGTGGGCGCCCTGCACGCCATGGACCTGATGCTCAGCGGGCGCAGTGTCGATGGTCGCGCCGCCAAACGCATGGGTATCGTCGATCACGCGGTACCCGAACGGCACCTGAAGTCAGCCGCCCGTGCGATGATACTCGACCCGCCGTTTCCTCATCGTCCCGGCAAATTGCAGGCGCTCAGCAACCACGCCTGGGTACGCCCTTTACTGGCGCGCGTATTCCGCCACCAGGTCGGCAAGAAAGCTCGCCAGGACCATTACCCGGCGCCTTATGCCTTGATCGACCTCTGGCAACAGCATGCCGACAACGAACGCGACATGATGCACGCCGAGGCCGCGTCGGTAGCCGGCCTGATAACGGGTCCGGCAGCGCAAAATCTCATCCGGGTATTTCTGTTGCAGGAACAGCTCAAAGCGCTGGGACGCCAGTCGGATTTCAGGCCAACCCGTATCCATGTGGTCGGTGCCGGCATCATGGGGGGTGATATAGCCACCTGGTGTGCCTTGCGTGGCATGCACGTTACCCTGGCCGATCAGTCGCCGGAACGCATCGCGCCGGCCATTAAACGGGCACACACCCTGTTCAAACGCCGTCTGAAGCGCCCGCGTCCGATACAGGAGGCCATGGATCGCCTGATGCCGGACCACAAAGGTCTCGGCGTAGAACGCGCAGACGTGGTTATCGAAGCGATATTCGAAGATGCCGAAGTGAAACGCAACCTGTACCGCGAGCTGGAACCCCGTATGCGCAAGGATGCCATCCTGGCCACCAACACCTCCAGTATCCCGCTGGCAGAACTGCGTGACGTGCTCGACGATCCATCGCGCCTGGTCGGTATCCACTTCTTCAACCCGGTGGCAAAGATGCAACTGGTCGAGATCGTGCGCGACGACAAAACTCATGCTGACGTAGTCGCAAAAGCCATTGCCTTTACCTGCGGCATCGACCGTCTCCCGCTGCCGGTTACCAGCACCCCGGGCTTCCTGGTCAACCGTGTGCTGATGCCTTACCTGCTGGAGGCTGTGGAACTGGAAAACGAAGGCGTGCCAGCGGCTGAAATTGACCGCCAGGCGCTTGAATTCGGCATGCCTATGGGACCCATCGAGCTGGCCGACACCGTTGGACTGGATATCTGCCTGCACGTTGCAGAAAATCTGGGACAACACCTGGATACCCCGGTACCCCAACGGCTGCGCGATCTTGTCCGACAGGGCCGGCTGGGCCGTAAAAGTGGCGAAGGATTTTACCAGTACAAGAAAGGCAAACCCATCAAACCAGGGCTACCCAAGGGTTACCACCCGCAGGACGGCATCAGCGACCGTATGATATTACGCATGCTCAACGAAGCCGTGGCCTGCCTGCATGAAAACGTTATCGATACACCCGACCATCTGGATGCCGGCATGGTTTATGGAACCGGTTTCGCACCGTTCCGCGGCGGGCCACTTCGCTATATCGAAACCGAGGGTGCCGATACGCTGATACAACGCTTGCGCAAACTGGAGCAGGAGTTGGGATCACGCTTTAAACCCGACCCTGGCTGGGAACATGTCTCCGGCTTTACCAACGAAGAAGAAACCAGCGGGTAACTACCATGGCAAAGAACACCAATGACAGTTATATAACACCCGAGGAAGCAGGAACACTTTCGGGGCTGTTCTACGAACGGGTACGGCGCACACCAGACGCACTGGCATACCGTTTTTTTGATGAGTTCAGTGAATCCTGGAAGGATCTGAGCTGGTCTGAAACCGGCGCCCAGGTTGCACGCTGGCAAGCGGCGCTGTCGACCGAAGACCTGCAACCGGGCGACCGGGTTGCCATCATGATGCAAAATTGCCCCGAGTGGGCCATGCTGGACCAGGCCGCGCTGGCGAACGGACTGGTGGTGGTACCGCTTTATACCCAGGACCGCGCGGAAAACGCCGCCTATATCCTCCAGAATGCAGGTGTCAAAACCCTGGTTATCGGCAACCAGGGACACTGGGACAGCCTGCGGCCGGTGCGGGACCAGCTGGGTTTTCTTACCCGCATCATCAGCCTCACACATATCGATACCGCCGGATACCCGGACGCCCGTCTGATTACCGTCGGCAGCTGGCTACCCGACGAAGCCGAGCTGATCCGTATAAACTGGGACAAGGATTCGCTGGCAACCATCGTCTATACCTCGGGCACCACCGGGCGACCCAAAGGCGTGATGCTAAGCCATCACAATATTCTCTGGAACGCCCATCGTACAGCGCAGGTGGTCAACTTCAGTCTGAGCGAACTGTTCCTGTCTTTCCTGCCACTGTCGCACACCCTGGAACGTACCGTGGGTTACTACCTGCCCATAGTTGTGGGAGCCAGCGTGGCCTACAATCGTTCAATCCCGCAGCTGGCCGATGATCTGCTGGCCGTCAAACCAACCGTTCTGGTATCCGTGCCGCGCATTTTTGAGCGCGTATATAATAAAATTTATGCCGGCCTGGAAGAGAAATCCCCCATTGCGCGGGCCCTGTTCAAACTGGCGGTGAGCACAGGCTGGCGGCGCTTTGAGTACCAGCAGGGTCGTGCAGGCTGGAGTCCGCAACTGTTACTGTGGCCACTACTGGAAAAAATTGTTGCCAGCAAAGTGATGGAGAAACTGGGTGGCAGAATGAGCCTGGCCGTGGTCGGGGGGGCGCCGTTACCTATGAGTATCGCCCGTCTGTTTATCGGCCTCGGCTTACCCATGGTACAAGGCTACGGGCTAACAGAAACCAGCCCGGTCATCAGCGGTAATCCCATCGAGAACAATGATCCTGCAGGCGTTGGTTGCCCGCTGCAAGACGTAGAGGTTCGCATCGGCGACAAAGACGAGCTGCAAGTCCGCAGCCCGGGCGTCATGCTCGGCTACTGGGCCAACGAAAAAGCCACCAGTGACATGATTGACAGTGATGGCTGGTTGCACACCGGCGACAAAGCCCGTCTCGAAAACGGGCAGGTTTACATCACCGGCAGGTTGAAGGAGATCATCGTGATGGCCAACGGTGAAAAAGTACCGCCGGCCGATATGGAAATGGCGATCTGTATGGATAGCCTGTTTGATCAGGCGGTGGTCATTGGTGACAGCAAACCGTACCTGAGCGCATTACTGGTCCTGAACCCGGAGCAGTGGGAAGTTCTGGCCAAAGAACAGAATATGGACCCCACCGGTACGGAAGCCTGCACGAGTCCCCGCATCAATGAAATCGTTCTGGAACACGTCGCAAAACAAATCTCCACATTCCCCGGTTATGCGAAAATTCGCAAGGTTTGTTGCCAAATTGAGCCATGGGATATAGAAAACGGCCTGATGACACCCACGCTCAAGATAAAACGCAGCAAAATTCTGGAGCGCTTCGATGCCGATATCGAGAGGATGTACCAGGATCATTGATCCGCGACAATATGTGCCTGCTGGAAAAATTATAACGCAGTCTGAGAGAATGTACGATTTTAAAGCGGGAAAGGTATTTTATGTTATGACCAGAGTCTGGAAAACCAACCCGGTTTTAGCTAAATCGTATGATCGCTAATTTGGGAAAAAGTACGACAGTAATCTTGCGCGCTACAACTGGCCAGCCCGGTTACGGTCACCACCTGGCCCACTGTCTGTGGGCTGACCACATGGGAAAAGGTATAACACAGTCTGGGAAAACGTACGATTTTAAAGTGGCGAAGCGTTTTTTTGTTATGACCAGAGCGTGGAAAACCAGCCTGGTTTTAGCTAAATCGCATGATGAATAATTTGGGGAAAAGTACGGCGGTAATTTTGCGCGCTACACCTGATATCGGTGAGTTCAGTGTATTTTCCCTGCCCTCTCGTTCACATGCCTGCTTTTCAAGGGCAGGCTGATAACGAGGTGGCAGGAAACCGATAAACAACCAATTGTATTATATAGACTTATCTCTTAACTTAGTGCCATTCTACTCTGACCCCAAATACCGCCAAATACCGGTGCACAATCGGTGGAATTTGAAGGCGGGGGATATTGAGCGGTAGCCTATTCATTTGCCCGCAAATTTTTCCACCAAGTCTCTGACTTTTTCTATACAACCCGCTTGCCCAAAATAAAAATACACGCAGCCAGTTTCAAATTTTAATTCGGAAAATACGTAACAATCTTCATTAATAAAATCATCGAATTCATCAGCTAACTCAGCGTCATTGATTCTTAAAACCACCCCATGCTCTTTAGTCTCAGAAATTTCAAATCTCGTATCCATAAGATTATTTAGCATTCTCTAATGTATCCAACTCCTGCTGAGTTGGTGGGCGTTTAAAGCCTTTGCTGCCCGGCATCGCATTATCAAATTTAACTCGGTTTAATGCGCCGGGAGGGGCTTTAGGATTAGTATTTGGGACAAACTCTTTAACACGTTTTGGTGAAATATCAATTACAGATCCATCTGGTCTTGTAGTTCGAATTGCTTTATCACCAGCACGAGTAGTTCGAACCAAAGTATTCCCTGCACTCTTTGCAGCAGAAATACCGCTAACAAAAGAGCGAACAACACCAGAAAATAACCCCGCCTCACCACCTGCTATAGCCGCATTCGATGTAAGTGCAAGCTGTATATCAACTTCGCCAAAAGCCGCATACTGACTGATTGAGTCTGCAATTACTCCTAATCCATAGCCTATCCCTGTTTCTCTTGCTATGAAAATAAGCCCTACTGAAACAGGCGATTCTCCATTTGGATCCACAAACCTGTACGGATTATTATTCGCATAGGCGTAGCGGTTAAAACTGTAAATATTGCTTTCACTGACTCCGGCGGGATCCACCCCCATAAACCGCCCAATTGTTGGGGAGTAGTACCGCGCCCCCACATAGGTCAGCCCCGTCTCCGGATCATCACGCTGTCCTGTATAACCCGCTCTGACACCGAACAACTGCCGCTCGCCCAGCAGCTCCACGCCATACGGCTGGTAATGCGCCCGCCATTTCACATTACCTTGTTCGTCCGCCCCGGCTATCGGGGTGCCCAGCGCATCATTGTAGATGTAGGTGATCTCGACACCGGCCCGGGTATTCAGGCTCAGCAGGCTAATACCGATCAGGAAAGCGTGCAGCAGGGCTTTGATATTTGTGCTTTTCATGCTCAGTCTCCTTACTGCAACGTGATATTGCGGCCACGGTGAACGGGTTTATCGTCCGTTCCCGCATTCCTCAGGCGTACCCGTACCCGGTGCTTGCCCAGTAGTCCCGTGGTATCCCAGCTATAGGTCGAAACTGTACTCATGACTTGCAGCACCTGCCACTGATCTCCGGTGGACGGGCCTTTTAACTGAAACTCATAGGCATAGCTTCCACAATGATCAATGGCATGGTTGCGATGAAATGAATGTAGTTATTTCTGTGCAGACCCTAAACGCCAAGTTTTACAATAACTTTATTTATAGACCATTGACAAGTAACTCAATCAACACATAAAAAGTCCAACCAGAGTATATAACCAAAATAGCAATCGACAACAAAGCCATATTTTTATTCGAATATTCGAAAATTTGTTTTCTTATCCTTGCAGACATTAGAGAAAGTACAGAAAGAAAAGATAATATTGAAAAAAATACAGAAGTAATTATAAGGGAACTACCATCCCTTGCCTTTATGGAAAATCCTAATTCATGGGAAATAAATGGAAGATAAACCAATGCCGTTATTAAAATAGCAAAAAAAGCAAGAAGCGGATATATAAACGCAATACATTTTTTCATATTAAAAACACATCCATATCGCTACGGCTTAAACTTAATTTTATCTGCGCTTGATGCTCCGGGGCTAAGCCGTCCATTATTCGGTAATTTAACCTCTTTACCTTCAGATTTATTTGCAACGGCAGATGCCGCACTACTGCTATTCGTTCCGAACGGCCCAGCAAATGCTGCATAGTCGGTATCCTCTACTAGCGAAGAGGCATTTTTATCAACAGTAGCATCAGGCGCATTAATTAGGGTAACCGATTGTTGTACATCGGCTACGGATTTATTTACTAGCCCCTTCCAGAACGTTTGGTCTGTCTCGCTTGTGTCTTTCGAAAACCCTTTTGTATTAGCATCAACGCGGCCGGTGTTGCCACTATTGTTTTCGCCATAAGAATAAACTGTCGCATTAGGATCGCCTACTGAATTAGCATTTGAAACTACAAAGTTATGGTTAGCAATAACTCCAGCTCTCCCATCAAGAGGGCGACTAACTAAGTACGGTGCCCTTCCATCCGGATCCACATACCTATACGGATTATCATTCGCATACGCGTAGCGGTTGAAACTGTAAATATTGCTTTCGCTGACTCCGGCAGGATCCACCCCCATAAACCGGCCGAGCGCAGGCGAGTAGTACCGCGCTCCCATATAAGTCAGCCCCGTCTCCGGATCAGCACGCTGTCCGGTATAACCTGCTCTGACACCGAATAACTGTCGCTCACCCAACAGCTCCTCACCATACGGCTGGTAATGCGCCCGCCACTTCACATTACCTTGTTCGTCCGCCCCGGCTATCGGGGTGCCCAGCGCATCATTGTAGATGTAGGTGATCTCGACACCGGCCCGGGTATTCAGGCTCAGCAGGCTAATACCGATCAGGAAAGCGTGCAGCAGGGCTTTGATATTTGTGCTTTTCATGCTCAGTCTCCTTACTGCAACGTGATATTGCGACCGCGGTGAACCGGTTTATCGTCCGTCCCCGCATTCCTCAGGCGTACCCGTACCCGGTGCCGGCCCAGTAGTCCCGTGGTATCCCAGTTATAGGTCGAAAGGGTGCCCATGGGTTGCAGCACTTGCCATTTGCCCCCCGTGGACGGGCCTTTCACCTGAAACTCATAGTCATAGCTGCCATTCCCTCCAACACCCTGGGCACTCAACTGGATAGCGGCCCCGCTCGGCTGGGTGCCCCCCGGCGTCACGGTGAGATCCGCCGCTGTGGCGGCATTCGGGGCGTTTACCCAGTAAGCCTTTCCTTTTTTTACCGGCTTGTCCAGGCTACCAGCTTTCCGGGCTCGCACCCGGAGTCGGTTTTTGCCTGGATAACCCGTTGTGTCCCAACTGACGGATGCCTGGCTGCTGTAATCCTGTAACAGCTGCCAGCTACCGTTGGTGGTGACGGAACGGACCTCAAAGCGGTATGCATAGGGACCGGTGCCACCGCTGGCCAGCCCGGTAAGGGTCACCACCTGGCCCACTGTCTGCGGGCTGGCGACATCGGTAGCCACGGTGACCGATGTTGCCGCATTGACACCGTTTACCCAGAAGGTTTTGCCGCTCCGAATCACGGGTCCGGTCGTGCCCGCTTCGCGCACCGTCACCTGCAAACGGTTTTTACCCAGGTAGGTCGTCGTATCCCACACCACGCTGGTCTGTGCCGAATAATTACTCAACATCACCCAGACACCCCCCGTTGCGTCACCTTTGATCCGGAAGCGGTAATTGTAGCTGACCGTCGTAACCGAGACGGCGGCGCTGACGGTAACCGCTGCACCTTCGGTCTGTGGGCTGTTCAGGCTGGTGTTCAGCGTGACCACCACGGCGGCTTGCTGGATGTCTATCGGCACTGTAGTGGTCACCCTGTTACCGCCCGAATCACTGACCGTGGCGGTTATCACATGGCTGCCCACAGACAAGGTTGACACGCTCAACGGACTGCCCGTACCCAGCGGTCCATCGAGTGATGAGTCCCAGCTCACGGCATTGGCCAGGTCACCATCCTCCGGATCGATGGCCGTTGCCGTAAATACGACAGCGTCTCCCGCAGCAAATACTTGTGCAGCCACAGGCATCACCACTGCCAGGGTAGGCGGCTGATCGGGCTGAACCAGTTGGGTGGTCACATTACCCGTGCGGTGAACATCATGCCCCAGCGTTGGCCACGGCGTGGCGGCGAGCCCTCGAACGCCGGCGTACAGGCCGAGCAGGCGGTTGTCCGACGTACCCACATACAGGACACCCTTGTCGTCGATATAGGGCGATGCCGCACCCAGCGGGGCGCCGACGGCTACCCGCCAGTTCAGCGCTCCGTCGGGGTTCAGTGCATAGACATAGCCGTCATCCGATCCAAAATAGAGACCGCCGCCTTTGCCGATCACGGGGTTGGAACGAACTGCGCCGCCGGTTTGATACGACCATTGCATCGTGCCGATGGAATTGACGGCGTAGACAAAGCCGTCTTCCACTATCACGTAGACCGTTCCGTCAGCACCGATTACCGGTGCTGTAGACACAGGCGCACCCACGGTGAACGACCATGCCAATATACCGGTGTCTGATGCCAGTGCATAAAGCCGGCCATCGGCAGAACCAATATACACGGTGCCATCGGCACCGATAGCCGGCGTCCCGTTCAGAGCACCGGAAGTCGCAAATGTCCACAGCTCGGTGCCTGTCGTATCAAGCGCGTGTACCACACCATCGGCTGTTCCAACAATCACGACATCGTTGGCGTTGATGACGGGTGCCGTTGTAACGTCTGCTGTCAGTACCGTGCTCCATTGGAGGTTGGTGGAGGAGCTGAGTTTATAAAATGTATTCGGTGAAGACCCGAAATAAATCGACCCGGTTGAATCCAGTGCAAACCCCGGGGCCAGTTGAGTCCCATAGCTATTCGATGAAATGAACTGCCCGTTAAGTTTCACCGACCTGACCCCTGGAAAATTTCTATCCGGAATCATAATTCTGTCAAACGTGGTTATTACCGGTGTCACAGGCGTAATCTGACCAGAGAAAAAGCTCCACTCGATATTCCCCAGGTAATGAACTTCACCGAGCCCCGCAAAGACCGGATTGCGATCAGCATGATGGACCGGAGCTCCTTCAACCGGTCCGTTTACCGATAATGACCAGAGCTGTGTGCCAGGTGCCGGTACGGAGAGCGGGTCCAAAGGTTCTGTACCCAGACGGAACTCAATCGCATCAATCGCACCGTCGCCATCGCTGTCACGTTCGCTCGTGTTGGAACGCGGATCAAGACCGCGCGCCACTTCATACCCATCCGGCATCGTGTCCCCGTCGGTATCTGCATTATAGGGGTGGGTTTGTGCCTGGAATTCTTCAAGGTTGCTTAGTCCATCGCTGTCAAAATCCAGGCCGGCGTCCAGCGGATTGGTCGGGTCGCTGTTAATCCAGCGCTCATAACAATCCGTGATTCCATCGCCATCCTGATCAATGCCGGCACAGCCTTCCACGGACCGGGTTTGTCGAAGGTTACCACCACGAATAGGCCATATTGCACTGCTCGGCGTTGCGTTATCGTTGTTGTTAAGCGCGTAGAGCGTACTGATGCCGGGCTGAGTTGCCACGGTGAGCAGTGTTCCATCCGGCCCCATAGCCACGTCACTAATTTGATCAGCAATTATGTACGAAGTAGCCCATTTCTGAGTACGGTTACCGGAAAATGAATAGACCACATTTTCACCCCTCTCAGAAAGAGTCTGATAAACTTGATCATTTTCAGCGAGCAGCGGCGTATATTGATTTACATTCAGCAAGCCCGGATCGTTGGACCACTCCCCATTCGGGTTCTGGGTCAGATTAGGCGGATAGGAAAAAATGCGCAGTGTTGACGAGTATATATTGCCAAGGCTGTCAATGACCGGGCTGGTGGGCGGATTAACCTCGCCGCCTACAGTTATACCCGCTCTTGTCTGACGCTGAAAACTACCGTCTGGATTAATGGCAACCAGCCCGTCTACACCACGGCTTTGTGAGTAAACAGCAAGATACAGACTACCATCTACACCGATCGCCGGTTTCCCGGTGACATCTGCGTCGAGTCCATAGGTCCATTTCAGGCTACCATCCGGATTGATCGCGTATACCGCCTTGCCTTGTGTGGGGTCTTCGGAGCAACTGATTGTTGGTGTTCCCGTACAGGCGGTCACGGCATAGACCTCACCACCGACACCGGCGACAATAGATTCGCCAAATGAACCTGCAGGCACGGAATATATCCACAGCAAGCCACCTTGTGCATCTAACGCGTGTATGTCTGCACTGGTGGTGGACGTGGCAGGTGAAACATAGACCCGATTTTCGGTAACCGCCAAAAATCCACCCACTGAGTAGCTCCAGAGCAGGGATCCGGCGGTATCATAGGCATAGGTGCCGGCGCCATCGCATGAAGCGATAATGGTGCCGTTCCGGCTGATGGCGACCTGCCCGGCAATAGCACTGTTACTGCCGCCAGGTTTTCCTCCTCCACCGGGTATTCCACCGCCACCTTTTCCTCCTCCAAAAATACCGCCGATAACCGCGCAGCTACCAGCGCCGGGCAGGCGATTCGACCAGAGCGCGGTACCTTGTGCCGAAAACGCATGCACTGTCGCAACGCCGGCATCTGCCGATACGAGATATAGTGTCCCATCGTTACTCACAGCCGGGAAGCTGGCAAGGCCGCTCACACTGGTACTCCAGGTAACCGAGCCGCTCGGCACTGAACTCGCGTCCTGCGGATCGGAATCACCCAAAGATTCCTGGAGATTGGTAAACCCGTCACCGTCGGCATCAGCCGCTGCATCGTCTACACGTGGGTCCAGTCCGTTTTGAACTTCAAAGCTGTCGGACATTCCGTCGAAATCGGTATCTGCATTAAACAGATTCGTTTTATACTGGAATTCCTGTAAGTTCGTCAGCCCATCGCCATCGGGGTCAGCCGCACCGTCTGCGGCGTTTGCAGGATCAAGGCCTACTTTCAACTCAAAGCAATTCGGGATGCCGTCACCATCGGTATCTGTAGAGGTGGCATCGCAGATATCCTCTCGAATAGCCACGAGGTTGGATCCAAGCCGGATGTATTCCTTTGTGATGATATTGGCGTCGTCGTACTCATACATCAGCTGTCCGGCCTGGCTGTACAAGGTATAAATTGTTGTACTTGATGTCTGTTCGACGGTTCGGCGTTTATTGCCGTCATAACTGAAGGTATTACCCGCTACCACCTGCGTCAGGTCAGACGAATCGTCGTAAACATAGCTTCGACTTCCATCGGAAGTGACGTTACCGAACACATCATAGGCAAGCTGGGCAGAAAGGCTGCCCGTGACGCTATCAAGGAGATTACTGGTGGCGTTATAGCTGTAGGTCTGGGTCTGACTGCCAATCATTTTACTGGACAGATTACCGACACTGTCGTAGGCAAAGTTGCCAATGCCCCAGGTACCGTTTGCCGATGTCAGCCGGTTGATGCCGTCGTACACCATAGCAATATCGTTGGTAGGATTGATGCTGTCGCTGATAGAGGTGACGTTACCTGCGAGGTCATACAGGTAACCCAGGCCAACAATACCGGCTGTAGAAATGGCGGAAGGTAACAAACGGTTGTTCAGCTGGACATCCAGTTGGGTGCCGTTCGCGTACTGAATAGTTCGAATATGACCACTCGGGTGAAAGTCTACGGCTGTCACGAAACCACTCACCTGTGTCGGCCACCCATAGCGGTTGGGCGAATAACTAATGGACAAACCGCTCGGGTAGGTGACCTGACTCAGGGCGTCGAGTGCATTGTACTGATAACCCAGGTCAAACTGCTGACTGCCAACAACCAGTCGTTCCGAGCTCAAGTTATCGTTGTCGTCATAACTGTACGTCCAGGTCGTATTACCTCTTATCAGTGAGGTCAGATTATTATTGGCATCGTAATTGTTAAAAATATCCGGTGTGGCACCGGGATAGTTCACCGTTTTCAGCCGATTCAACCCGTCATAGCTAAACGCGTTTGTCCGGGCGGATGTACCTGTGCCGTACGTTTCAGACAGTTTATTGCCGAGCGCATCGCGCGTGTACTGGATTACACCGATTTCCGGGTGTGTTTCGCTTGTCAGGTAATAGCGACTGTCGTAGGCAAATCCGCGCTGAAAACTGCCTTGCTGGATACTGGTCACAAGGTCGAGTGTGTTGCGGGCAATGGTGGTAACAACCGACTCCGGGGACTCCATGCGCATCAGCGCCCGTTGGTCCGGCGATCCATAGGCACGATAGAAAAATCGGGTGACGTTGCCGCGTGGATCTGTGGCCCGGACCTGATTTCCGCCCAGATAAGCAAACTGCGTAGTGACGCCCCCCGGTTGTGACTGTGTCAATACTCTTCCCAGAGCGTCATATGAGGTCGTGGTACCCAGGGTACTGTTTGGATAGGACTCAAAAACCTTGTTGCCGATATTATCGTAGCGGGTGGTCTGCTGAATACTCTCCCCGGTAACCGTATCATCGCTGATCGAAGTAACAACGCGTCCAAATCCGTCACGCAACTCTCGTTTTCTGAAACCACCCCGTGTCAGAATCGTTTCATTCGCGCTTGGACGCGTGATCGCGACCACGGCCCCGCGTGGTTGTGTGATGGACGTGACTCTGTTCAGGCTGTCATAGGTATACTGTGTTGTCTTGCCCCGTCCGTTGGTCTCGGACTGTATGGTGCTCGCTGCATTGACGACCCGGTTAACGGTCACGCCTTCAGGCTGTACCTCATTCTGCGGAATACCTCTGAAATAGTTGTTAAAGCGTTTTATCGAGCCGCGCGCATCCTGAACGGTGGCCACATTACCTGCTGGATAGTAGGTAAAACCGGTCGTTACACCGTACTTGTTCTCGGTGAGTGTGTTCCCATTACCATCGAAGGTACGTGTAATACTCCCAATGCCCTGGATGGTTTCATTCGGTACCAGCTTCAGCAACCATTTGGCAGTATCAGGTTGATACACAAAATGGGTAGTTTTTCCGGCCTGTCCTTGTTCAACGATGTTTTGTGGATTCCCGTATACGTCGTAGTTGCTGAAAGTGGTGACGTAATCTGTACCGTCACGCTGGAGCGTCTTTTCCAGCATAATCGGAGAATAAGTGTTTTCATCAATGGCAGCACGACTGGGTCGGAAATCATTTTGTTCCGAGATAAACAGCTTGCCCCATTTGACCGTTTCTTTTTCGAGCACACTCCCGCTGCAGGCAGGCCCCGCATACTGCCTCCGCTCAAGCAGCAGGCCGACGGTCCACACGCCGTCATCCAGGTTATCATTGGGATTGAAATTAATGCTTTTGATCCCGACGTGCTTGTAGGTTGTACAAAATTGCGGCCCGCGCACCCGGGTTTCATCCAGCGTCGGGAAAGAAATCTCGCTGATCAACCCGTCCAGAGCGCCGGGCGCAATGCTGTGTGGTCGGTACTCGTAAATCCAGGTACCGTTTTCGATGGTGTTGCCGCGCTGGATTTTACGACTCACGACAGTGGTGAGTATGTCCGCGCCCAATGCCCCGGGCCGGGTATCGAAAGCGACGCCGGCGTACTCGTAGTCGATGGCCGCCCCCTCTGGCAAGGTAATGGTTTTTATTGAAAACCGGTTTGGATTATTTTTCCCCGTCACAACATCGGGTCCGTTCGGGTCATCCGGATAGTAGCTGTAGCGCCAGACGATTTCACTGACAGGGCTTTCGACCCGGGTCAGGAGATACCAGGGCGAGGTGAATCCGGTGCTCGTGAACTGGGCCGGGGTATAAATATACCGCCAGGTTCTTTCCTCGGCAGTACCGGGGTAGGCCGTAATCTTGTCCAGGCGCACATCTTCCTGAAGCGCGCCTTTTGTATAGAAAAACCGTACCTCGCGACCGTCCGAAGCCGTGACACTGTTAATCAGTGCGTAGGATGATGATGTGAAGTCATAATCGATAGTCAGTAAATTCCCGTTACGATCCTCAATAGTATTTACTAACAATGGTAGGTTGTTTGTCTGGTCTCCGATTTCGGTACGCCCCCGAACGCCCAGGGTATATTTGGTCCCGTCAGGCGACTGAACCACCAGGCCATCGATGTTTGACCAGGGGTTATTAACCGCAGGAAGACACGTGGCGATCCATTGGTCCTTGCTGATCATGTGATAAGGCGTAGTTGCAGAATATTCGGTAACCAACACCTTTCGTGAACCATCCGAGGCTTCGAAGGTTGGATTACGGTTTGACGCCGGCAGCTTGGGCCCGGTGACCACCGTTCCCAGCGTATCGCACAGCACGGTATTGGGTGCCGTCCAGACACGACCAAAATGAATGCTCCAGCCGATACCGGTCACCCGACGCTCCTGGCGTTGTTCCAGAAACGGCTCCGCTCCCTGTATCGACCGGTAGGTCCGGTTAACGACAATATCCAACCCGCCATCACCGGGAAGCACCAGGTCCTGGTATTGAAGCAACAAGCCACCCGAGAACGGGTCAATCGCCTCATTGCCCAAACCGTTTTCGTAAGCCCGCCCTTTGTTCAGGCCGGGCTCGCTGTAGAAATCCGGGATCTTCAGATTGTTCGCAAATGCATTGGTGCTAATGATGATCGTGAGAAGAAAAAAAACGGAGACAATCCCTTTATTTTGATGCGGTGACATAACTTTTCCCTAAGTTTTAGATTAACGATTAATTTGACTGTGATTCGAGCTAATACGTAGATCCTGTTTATCCTGCGTAGCTCGTAGTATTTTCGTTGGCCGGTGTCTGGCATATACAATGGGCTAATTCCTACTGTAGTGGTCAGTATGGAAATCATCTTGAAAGGATTTGTCGGTTTACTTTGTCTATAAATTTAGTCCCTTTAAAAAAGCATTTCTTCCTTTTGGAATAACTAATCTGTGCGGTAGGCATTACAAAACTTATCTATTAAAGAATTTTTATCAACTGCACCGTAGGCATACTCCGCCGCTGGTTTCACACCGCCTAATAAATCTAAGTTGTAAGACGATCTAAATAACTTCATATATTCGCGTTCAGCGAAAGCACAAATTCCTATATCTGCTCCTCTGTTACCAAAAACCGCCCATTTACCGCAAGAAGATAGTGCAATTATCGAATCGGATGAGTGCATCTGTACTGAGGCAGGATTATCATCTGTAAATCCGTTCACAGCTAGTAAATAGTCGTCTTCACTATCATTCGTCAAAAACTGAATCGCAGCAATGATCTCAAAATCGCTCTCAAAATTTTGTTTGGGTTTCGAATCTATTGCCACCAACCAGTATTCATTTTCTCCAATTTCCATCAGATACTGCCTGATATGGTTATAGAAGAGCCCCATAAATAATTCATCAAATGTAATAAAAAGAAAAAATTTGAACGCACCTCTGAATACCTTGTCAGGTAATGCTTTAGATTTATCAAGCACTCTATCAATATAAGTATGAATGAGACTTAGATCCTCTTTTAAAGAAACAACCCTCATTACTTTTCCCCCAACCGGATCTTTGACAGGGGGCGATTGTTTTTGAATACCTCGGCTGTAGGCCCATCGGTGGAATTCGAAAAACTCCTAGTTGTGAATTTTTTTTCGCCTTTGTTGAAAACGTTTATTGGGCCATTCTTCGTAGGAATTGTCGATTGTGAAAATCCATCACCCAGTAAATTCTTTTCGAATTCGCTTTTAGGTGCATCAGTTTTTATGTTTGGTAACTTTGATCCAGGCTTCGTAATGTCTTTAATATTTGAAACTGCTCTGTTTGGAACATCAAAATCACTGATTAAAGCCAAAAAATACCCGTCCTGGACATCTTGGGCTTGAGGCTCAATAGATAGATCGCCGCAACAAACGTGTAAGTTTATAGTGGCATCATAGACATATTCATTGACATCATGAGTAACATCTTCCGCATCGTACTGGTGTTGTGTAACAGATATCCCCCATGTTTGGCCAGCAACGAAAAGAATTAGAAAAAGTAGAGTAAGTCTAAAGATGGCGTTCATTCATCTGTCCACCTAAATATTTTCACGTGGTGAATCAATTCTGATTTCTCATTCTGCTTAACATTCGAAAGCTCTTCACCACCCCAGTCTTCAGTCATTAAATGCAAGTGTTCATTGCCTTCAACGCTTGTCAGTTTTTTGATCTGCTTAACTAGTTCTTGCAAGCCCTCACTATCGGCATGAATCTCTAACTGTTCAGAATCCTTATCCCATTCAAAAGTCAGCATAACTGCTCCCCTCACTTAATCAAATACCACCCGCAGAGCGGGTGGTATGATGAAAGCCCCCAGAGGGGGCTA
>CAJXFW010000005.1 GCA_913053655.1 uncultured Thiogranum sp.
TTTTCGACCGTGACGGCGCCGCGCGTCTGCTGGCCACAGGCGCAGACAGCGCCGGAAAAATCAGTATCGACATGAAACGGTTGCTCGACGGTTAAGGCGACGCATGGCCGAACTGGAAGGAACGTATTGCATGCCTAGCAACCCGTATGCTTGTTCGCTTACGGCCGTTGACGTTCAAAGGGTGTAAAAGCATAAACCCGTTATTCGGTAAATTCCAACGCTGCGCGCCATGGAGAGCGAAGCGAGGGCACTATTAGGCTGTCGAAGATCGAGCGCCTTACGCGTCATATCCTGCGGGAAATGCCAACCCGCGCTGACCGGGTTTTCAGCCTTGTCCCCGACCACGGCATAGAATCGGTATTATGCGTTAAATATCCCGCCCAAAGGTCAACATGATGGAATTGATCCCCTTATTATCCTTATCGAGTCCACCATTGGATACGTGATGAAAACGAAGGGATGAGAAGTAGCGCAGGTTATCGGTATCCAGGTACTCCAGGCCGATACCTGCCTGAGGGTTGAAATTCCAATGGAGTCCCTGGCCATCGATACGAAATGAGGTGTAAATAAGCCCGATACCCGCCTCCACGTAGGGACGAAGATGGCGAACCCCGGGATCCACCAGATAGCGATGCGCCAGCATGCCTGCCGAGACCATCACGCCATCATATTCCCCCCAGGCCTTGCCGATGGCCGATTCAATTACCATCTTGAGTTTATTATGCGCCGGCTTTTTCCGGAAAAGCATATAGGGTCGCAGTGTGGAAAAAGACACCTGGGAAAAATAGGTGCCTTTACTGGGGGTAACAAAACCACCTGCCCGCATACCGACACTGTAGCGGGTGGATGGTGTCACATCGAGCTGGGCTGCAAATACGGCTGCCGACTGGCAGCAAACGGCCAGAACAGTTATCAGGAAACATTGGAATCTCGGAAGTGAATCTAATCGCTTAATTTCACCACCGTTCCCTTCAATGCCACGCCGGCCATGATGTTGCCTGCACCGCATTGGTAGGTGGTTTCACTGCTTGTTTCATCGCCCCGGTAATTTGACTTGATATTTATTATTGCGTTCCCGCCTTCCTTGTGGGCACGACTCTGTAATGTCAGTAGTGCAGAGAGGAATGCCCAGTTGCAGGCAGCTTCATCCGACTTGCCGAAGGCGTTGGTCTTCTTACTGGTACTGTATTCCCCCAGCGTTTGCACAACCTTCTTGCCTGGTTTCTGTGCTCCAAAGTACAATGGGATCGTTATTTTTGCCTTTGCGTCTGGCTGCGCCAGTCCTCCTTCGATGGGGAAATCGTGTTGTGTATCGCGAGCCCATGCCGATGATCCGAAAACCATCAACGCCACCACCAGCAAAACGCCTCCCGATCTGTATCTTTTTTTCATGCGTATCCTCCTCTATTCAATATTTAGGCACCGCCCGATTAAATATCCCCGATATCAAGGCCAGGGATTGCCTAACTCAAAGACTCAATGACAATTGAAAAACCGGCGGATTTCTTTTCAGGCGCCCGGACGTTGGCCTTTTTTGTCTGGATAATGGCTACAGCTGCTTTCACAACGTCACTGCCCCCCGGCATCGATCAGCTCAAGGACCCGATCGATGACTCTGTCACTGGTCAGGATGGATGTATGGTTTTCGTTAAAGCCGTAAAAACCTGTGGCATCGGCCTGCGCCCGATAGTCGATCTCACTGGCAATTTCAACGGTACCATCGTTGTTGGCCATCACCATACTGCACTCCCCATGCACCCCAAAGAGCAGGTAAAATTTTACTTCGTCTGGCAGCAGATCTTCATACATGTGCTGGAGAAATTCGCTGTCCGGGGATACGTCGTGCCAGTTTGGAACTACGATGGGCGCATATTTTACTCCAAGTGCCGCCGTACTCACACCCCCCCACGGGGTTGACAGGGAAACAAATGTTTCTATATAGCTTTGCTGGTCTTCAGCCATGTTTTTTATGATAAAGGCCCGGGATACCAATCCTCCCATGCTGTGGGCAACGACATGCAGCCTGTTAAACCGGTGCTCCGTGTGTAGTTCCTTGACAAGAATATTCAAGGCCTTGGCGATGGAATCCAGCTCCAGTCCGCTTGGATAATAGTAAAACCAGGGCTGGTATCGCTGCCCGTCCAGTTTTGCAACCATCGGTTTCCAGCCGACGGGGGTTCCGCTAGCTCCATGCACGAATAACACCGGTATTTTGTCGGGATCGTACGGTTCAAGAAAAAAGATGCCAATGCCAATTTCTTTCAAAAATGAGAGGGGTTTCCAGTAACCAAGCGCTCCGTTTTCCTGGTCAAAAATTTCGTCATCCAGGGCGGCCACAACGCCGACCTTTTTGAACGACCTTGCCGCCAGGCTGCCTTCAACTACATTTCTTCGCATTCCGGCCGGGTAACCGCTTTTTTGTTTGAGTGTAATATCCAGTGCGTTCCTCGATTTAGTCCCGGCTGATGCCATCGCCTGTGCATCTACTGTAACCTCATCCGGTTTGCCAAACTGGCCATAGGTTTCCCCTTCATCATAGATGAGGTTATTGTTCGTATCTTCAAAAGCGGCGATATAATAGACACCTTCCCCAACGATGAAGGAATAGTGTCTGGTACTGTCCACTATCAAATACTGGATAACAGTTGTCCCGGCATCGACCTTTTGGTAAAGCGCCACCACGACCGGACCGGTTCCCGGCACTGTTTCCTCTATCTTGCCGATCAATCCGAAACTTGCCTCATATTCCGTCAGCTCCTTTTCAAGATGGTGAAAGGTGCAGCCACTGATGAGTATCGCTAAAAGCAGGCAGGATAAATAACTGTGTCGTACCATAATTTTTATTCTCCCCATTTACGCGCATACTTTTAATAGCCCGGTTCGGGTTCACCAAGACTAGGGAACCTCTGATTATTTTTCATTGCGAGGAGCGAAGCGACGAAGCAATCTCTAACCGATTGATTATGGATGAGCAGATTGCCACGCTTCGCTCGCAATGACGAAAATTTTGAATTAATCAGAGGTCCCCTAGATATATATCACGCAATCTGTAATGATCCAAGAGGTGTAAGATATGTTTTTGACTACTAAACAGTCAACGAGCTTGTTCAGAATATCCTGTTTGTGCTGACGCTGCTATGTGTAACAGCATATTCCACAGTGGGACGTGTCAGCAAAGTTCACCCAGATCCGTGCAAAATAGCAATAGATTATTGGCACAGTGGAAGCGTCCAGGTCCGGGTCGCCGGTGGTGACGACGGGTTTGTCTCCTCCAATACATTTTCACAGCCGCTGGCCGCTTTAATTAACGCAAGCAGGGTGTTCGAATCTGCAGCATTGTCAGGAAATTCGGCCTACGAGTTCCGGGTAATGATTCGGACAAGTACCATTCGATTATTTATATCTGCCTAAAGGGGAATAAGCAATGCCACGGTTAATTACTTCAATTGCAATAATTCCAATTGCCATTTTATTTTTGACAGCCTGCGCCCCTGGGCCAAAGCAATACTCCATTCGCCTCACAGAGACACCATATTTACAAACTTCTCCAAGTAAGAGTGTTGTAGTTAATATCAGAAATGTAACTGATTCTCGTGAGTTTATTCCAAGTGGAGACAATCCTGACCTTCCTCAGTTGGCTACAGCAGAAAAAATTGACCCAGTAGTTATTTCCACTGCTACTGCTCAGGTTAGGAACGCGTTTGGAGATGTAATCTATGATCTTTTTACAGAGAAAAAGATCATCGCTATCGTTAAAAGCGCGATAGAAGAAAGTTTCAGGCGAGCGGGCTACACTGTTTCTAATGCTGCAACAAATGCCACCCCGGTTGACGTTAATATCATTCGCTTTTGGGCATATAATACTGGCGGCTTAGTGACCTTTCAATTTTACTTTGATATCAGTGTTGAAATGACAGGAGATTTACCGGTTCTTCGAAAACAGAAAAAGTATTATTCAAGTATCAAGCTCAAAAGTGCATTTGGAGCAGGGTCTAGATCCTTCGAAAATACAATAAACAAAGGTATGGATAAATTTATTCGTGAATTAGCCGCCCAGTTGTTGGAATAAATAGAGAATGGCCTTCAAAAGCGACCATAGGTTTCCCCTCCATCATAGATGAGGGATTGTCTGCATATTCAAAGACAGCGAGATAAAGACGCCTTTTCAAGGATGAAGGAGTAGTGCCACTGATGTGGCATCACTACACTAGGTAGCGCAGCACCAGCCCGCGCTCAGTCCCGCCACGGGTAAGATACCGGAACCGCACCAGTGTCGTCCGGATCCGTCGGTAGCGCTCGTCCTTGTACCCAATGGGAAACTCGACCTCTGCAGTCCCTTCCAGGAAAGTGCAGATGTCGTCCAGTGTTTGAATCTTCTTGTCGCTCACGTACGTCACCATAAGGTGACCACGAACAGAAAAACCCTCAGTTCAGGCTCATTTCATATTGGACAAGGCGAATACTTGTTGTGTATTCACCTTGATCGGGATACGCTCATCACATTCAATTTCCGTGGGATTTCGGCAACTTATATTGATGTGCGAGAAACCTTTCTTACAGCCTACAAAGCCGGACTTGAGGGCAAGGGGCTGATAGTCAACATGTTGCTGCCTCAGGCAAACAAGGGTGATTGTGAATGGACGTCAACGTATAGCGCAAACTGGAGTTGGGATCTGACCATGATATATGCGCCTTGCAAAAATCTCGATTTACCATGATGACTGGCTCCATGGCGAAGCGCTTTTATGATTCAACGTCAGGCTCCGGCAGTTTTGGGAAGTTTATCAGCGCCGAGGAAAAGATCGAGGAAATGGTTGGTCAGCTGTTCCCTAGCCCGTAAATAAATTGGCAAGTAACGCTTATATGGAAATAAGGAATCAACTTATGAGTGTATTCAAATCCATAGGCTTTATAACAGCGGTTGTATTCGCATTATTGTTGTCGGGCTGTAATACAGCGCCAATAAAAAATGTAAGCATCAATGATTTGTCCTTTATTGATCGAAGTGTTACGCAAGATGAACTAGGTAAGGCAATAAAATATGCGGGAATCAAGCTGGGTTGGGAAATGACAACTGAAAAGCCCGGCGTGATTATAGCTATTTTACATTTACGGAAACATATGGCTAAAACAAGAATAAATTACAATGCAGATGGATACAGCATTACTTATATGGATAGTACTAATCTAAATTATGACGGTCAGAATATTCACGCAAATTATAATCGATGGGTCAGAAATTTGGACCTGGAAATAAGAACACGTCTTGCTTCAATGGAATAATGGAGAGACGTACACTATTTCCTGTCTGATTAATGATAGAAGAGACTGTCTCGCAAAGTTTAGTCGACTTACTCATCGAATAGAAATCACAGATCCAGCTTGGAAAGCAGGTCAATACCTTGTGCGATATTGTTTTTTGCTGCGCCTTCCGTTGCCAGCCTGATGCGGGTAACTCCGGCAAAGGCATCGGAGACACCTGCCGTATGTTGGGACTTGATGGATTTTTTCCAGACTGTTTCACCATTACTGCGATTTATCAGCATCCAGGCGGCCTCCATACGCACCTCAAACGCCCCGCCGAACATAGGTTGCTCGAGATCGAACAGTACGACATGAAGGAGGTAGTCGGCATTTTCATCCTGTTTGATTTCAGTAAAGAGTTTTGACTTTTCTATAGATGTCACCAAGGCTTCGGCGAACGCTTCATTGGAAATCTGTGATCGTTCCAAAGCACCTGTGTCATGTCCACCGGACACCTGGACCTGTACTGAATAGGGCTGCCTGTGTTGTAGATCGATATTTTCAGCTGTCATCCCCACAGACTTGCTTGCAGAGGCGCAGCCCGACAGTTGGTTCACAACAAGAATGAAGCAGGCCAACAAAAAGGCAGTCCTGATATGGGGCTGATATTTCATAATCATTCCTTGGGAGCACCGTTAAAAATATTGGTTAATACTTCGTCCACCATCTCCTCCGGTGATTTTCTGGTTAACGAGGTGTGGAATGAGTTACCCTCGGCCAAGGGAAAGCCAGTGCCGGGTTCTCTGAAAGTTATGGTCAGCTCTATCATATACATCGTCAGATCCCAGACCCATTTATCCTTATATGTCACAATGGCATCTGCATTCTCCGGAGCTGATTCTTCCGGACCAGTGGTAGTGGGATGGCCCAGTTCGTTCAGGCCGTTGGAAATCAATTTATTGATGCCTCGTCCATCGGGTTTGAGCTTGACAACGTAGTATTCGTTAAGTGCACTCAGATCCGTGCCGGGGGTGGTTTGTGATGTGGCCCGGTTAACGGCGCAGCCGCTAAGCGACAGGATGAAAATAAAAACAGCAAGTACCGAGTGCTGAATTTTCATTTTATAACCTCGTTTTATTTTCGTGACTGGTCAATATGTATTCTGCGGGAATGCACTGGCCACCAGAGCGGTTGTATAAACTGTATCCGCCAATGCAAGGTCCACAACTCCTTAATCTTGCAGCCTGATCGAGTAATTTCTGGAAGGCGCGCTCATGCTGGCCATTGCTTTTGATGGGATCACCAACAGCAGTTGACAATAGCAAGCCCCACGATGACGAAGCACGTAATCAACGATTAACCCGGCACGCCAGCGACGGCATCGTTGTAAGCCCTGTTTACACGGGTAGAGACCCTATCGGGGTATAGTTAAAGAGTTGACAGCATCCACGAAGAAGGCTGCACCTCCAGCAGCGTTCCCAGCAAACAGCAACGACTGGACACCCCCACAACATCTGACATGTGTTTTGTTTCCAGCGTTACTTCTTTTGAACAGTTAATACCACTGTGCGGGTAATGTCAATCTCTCTCTTAGTAGGAGAAAGAGGTAACTTCGTGACGAAGCCAGCTACAGCCCAGAGAAAATTACAAGGTGCTGGCAGAACTGGCCGCAGTCAAAATGACCGGGTAGAAAGCCGGGCTATCCTGAGCGCATTATTCAATGGCGTCCCCTGCAATGTTCCACCAAAGCATTAAGGCGCCGTTTACTTTCTGCAACAAAAGGATTGTTGGCATCCCATGCATACCCGGCGAGGATGGAACTGATCATGGCGCGCACATTGGATTGTTGTTCCGGGTGAAAAATAATATCCTGAAAATGCCCATCGTACCATGCATTCACAAAGGTGCGGAACGTATCTATGCCTTGTCGTAGTGTGACAGAATATTCTTTTTCCCAGTCTACCGAATCCCCATTGATTTGACGCACAACCAGCGGGGCTGCAAGGCTGGCGGACTTCAGTGCTATGGTCACACCGGAAGAAAAAACCGGATCAAGAAACTCACCGGCGTTTCCGAGCAGTGCAAAACGATCACCATATAAGCTTTTTACATCGGCAGAATAACCGGTGAGTTTTCCGACATCCATAAAATATTCTGCATTGGCAAGAATTTTCCTCAGGTTTGGCGCCTGATGAATAAACTCCTTGAGCTTCGCCTTGTTGTCACCCGGGGTCTGATCCAATAAATACGGTTCAGCTACTACTCCGATGGAAGAGTTGCCATTGGAGAAGGGTATTGTCCAGTACCAGACGTCCTTGTGTTCGGGGTGAACCGTGATCAGAATTTTGTTTCGGTCATATTTATCGCCGGGGCTGTTGTCAGTAACATGGGTAAACAGTGATGAGCGTACAGGCAGGTGTGAGGGGGATTCGAGATTCAGCAGTCTTGGCACAACGCGGCCGAACCCGCTGGCATCCAGTACAAAGTCTGCAGTGATGCGATTCCTGTCACCGTTATCTGTCTGATAATGAAGTTCAACGTACTCGGGAAAAAAATCCATACCAGTGGTTTCGTAACCATAATGTATATCAACGCCCTGTCGTATCGCTTCGTTGGCAAGCACATGATCGAATCGACCGCGAGGCACCTGGAAGGTGGTTCCATGACCGGGGGAGAACTTGTCCTGAAAATCAAAGGTGGCGTACTTGCTGTCCAGGCAGAATGCCGCGCCATCCTTGTACTGAAATCCTTCGTTGCGCACGGCTTCGAGCATACCGGCTTGTTCGATGAATTCCATGCATTGGGGCAAGAGGCTTTCACCGATTGAGAAGCGAGGGAAGTGGGATTTTTCGAGTACCACCACGTCGATCCCTTGTTGTTTGATCAGAGTAGATGCAATTGCGCCTGAAGGACCTGCCCCAATGACCAGTACACTGGTATGTTTGATATTTGTGGAACCTACCATTGCTATACCTGTTAGATCTGTCGATGGGTGATTATAAATTTATGTGACGGAGCCTTAGGGGGAAAATGTGTGGAGTGAAGGAAGAGTAGAAGCGTTGTCACCCAAAGTCCACAGTTTGTAACATATTGAGTTTTTTAGTAAGTTCATTCAGTATCTCTTGCCGTCGGTACTTAAGATCGTGATCGGCTATACTTTCGGCTGGCCTGGTTCCAGGATCAGAGCTGGATGTCGGACGCAAACATGGAGGAGATTCGGATGAACAGACTAATTGCTGTGATCGTTTTGTTGCTTTTGAGCGGGAGGCTGTTTGCCGCAGAGGATTCCGATTCTTATACGGCTACCGTGAATGCACAGGGAGAACAGGAGATATTCATGGAGGCGGAGAGTTATTCCTATACACCCGACAGGATCGTTGTCCGGGTGGGCGTTCCGGTTGTCCTGAACGTCAAGAAGAAGGGGATTATTCCCCATGACATTATCATCGACGACCCGGCTTCCGGGCTGGATATAAAGGAGAGCCTGAGTTCTTCGACCGTAATCAGGTTCACGCCCCGGGAAAAGGGTGAATTCCCGCTATACTGCGGCAAGTCCCTGCTGTTTTTCAAAACTCATCGTGAAAAGGGGATGCACGGGGTATTGGTGGTTAAATAGTGTCTGGTTTTTTGCAGCGCAGAACGGTATGCCCGGCGCCCACATTATCGACATCGCGATCTATGACCAGGCCCGCTGACTTTATCAGTTTCAACATGTCGTCCGAGTGGTACATGCGACTTTTCCCGTTGGCCAGGCAGGTGAAGTACAGGGAGATAGCATTCAGGCTGAACGAGGCGGCATCGAATTTCTGCCGGTCCCAAAAGAGTTCAACAATGTAAAGTACGCTGTCATCGCGCATTACCGCCACGGCGCGTTTCAGAATTCCCAGGATGTCGGATTCTGAGAAACAGTCCAGAAACTGGCTCATCCAGATAACATCTGCGCCCTGATAAAAGACCTGAGTGCTATCAAGTACATCCGCCGGAAATTCAGTGAAGCGTTCGATGAAGCCTGCTTGTTCTATGTTTTTGCGGGCGACCGCCAGTTGGCCGGGCAGGTCCATGATGGTTACCTGGACGTCGGGGGCGTGAGTAAAGCACTTGAGTGCCCAGCGCCCGGTGTTCCCGCCGATATCGAGGATTTCTCTTACCGGCGTTTCAAAAACGATAGGTAAAAATTCGTCGAATACGCGGTCAGAGTAGTAATGATCGAAGTTGAACCAGCTTGTCGCGGCCTGTTCAGGGAGAGAACTCAGTCCTTCGTAGATATGTTTCCAGTTGCCAAACAGATGCAAACCTTGCGGTTTTTCATCCCTGATGGACTCATCCAGGTAGGCAAGCGGTTCATAGCAGACGTCGCGGGTGAAATCCATATTGACCCGGGTCATCGGGTCGTTGAGTATGAAATGACCTGTCTTGGTCAGCACGTAACGGTCATTTTTCCGCCATACCAGTTTGATGCTTGAGCCAAAATCCAGTAGCACCTTGACGCCATAAGGCGAGACCCCGGTGGCCTCGGACAATGCGGAAACCCCTATACCCTCATCCCCTGCATCCGCCACAGCATCCAGCAGCCCCCTGTCGCGCATTACCACTGTGGCCTGAAATACAAACGGGCCGAATGCAATCCACTGTGCGTACGATATCGCCTCCAGTGCAGTTTCCTGATCCGGCCACTTCCCGATTGCGTGGGGGGTGTTTTTCGACTCCTTGGCGGTCATGACCAGCGTCTGAATATGAGGGAGGTATTGATCCCGCCGAAAGCGAAATTGTTGCTCACAATATATTCGCAGTCGATGTTCCTTCCTGTGCCCATTATATAATCCAGTTCGGCGCATTGTTCGCATACCCTGTCCAGGTTGGCTGTAGGAGCAAACCAGCCGGAATTCATCATTTCCAGTGACAGCCAGGACTCCAACGCGCCACAGGCTCCGAGTGTGTGCCCGAAATGACCCTTCAGCGAACTAATGGGTACATTGCTGCCGTATACTGCATGGGTTGCGTGTGATTCCGTAATATCGCCTTTTTCCGTTGCGGTGGCGTGCGCGCTGATATAACCAATTGCACCGGCATCGAGTCCCGCATCCTGCAGCGCGAGCCTCATGGCCACCACCATGGTGTCTGCCGTAGGTTGCGTTACATGGGCCGCATCACAATTTGTGCCAAAGCCGATGAGCTCGGCGATGATATTCACACTTCTGGCGCGGGCATGTTCAAGTTCCTCCAGGACTATAGTCGTGGCGCCTTCGCCGATGACCAGCCCGTCGTGTTCTTCGTCGAAAGGTCGGGGCGCCAGATGTGGTTCATCGTTACGCAAGCTGGTGGCATACAGTGTGTCAAATACGCAGGCTTCCGTTGGGCACAACTCCTCGGCTCCGCCGGCCACCATAAGCGTTTGTTTCCCGTACTTGATAGCTTCATAGGCATAGCCAATGCCGTGACTTCCCGATGTGCAGGCACTACTTGAGGGTATGAGGCGCCCGGTGATACCAAAGAACAGGCCTACGTTTACCGGTGTTGTGTGACCCATCATGCGTATATACGAGGTCGCGGTTATACCCCGGCTGTCTCCGTTATTCAGCATTTCAGCAAAAGCGCGCACGGATTCCGTGCTTCCCGTAGACGACCCGTACGCAACGCCTGTAGATCCATCCGAGATGCATTTATCGCCCAACAGGCCGGCATTTTCCAGTGCCTGTTCTGTGGCCACGGTTGCCAGCAGTGCAACGCGTCCCATGCTACGGATTTTTTTTCGCGCATAATGTGCGGGTGTCTGAAAATCGGTCACCGGTGCTGCCAGGCGGGTATTCAGTTCAGTGTATTTATCCCACTCCGGCATGGTTCGGACACCGGTCAGACCCGCCTCCATCTTTCCCCGGATCGTTTTCCAGTCATGCCCCAGCGACGAGATACCTGCCGCTCCTGTTACAACAACGCGTTTCATCAGATCATCCCGCCGTTAATGGATATTACCTGCCGTGTGATATATGCGGCCTCATCGGAAAAAAGAAAACCCACCAGTGCCGCAACCTCTTCAGGCTCGCCGATACGCCGGGCGGGAACCATCTTTTCCATTGCGTGCAAATCCACCGTGTCCAGCATGCCGGTTTTGATCAGACCGGGTGCTACGCAATTGACTGTAATTTTTCTTTTCGCCAATTCAATCGCCAGTGCTTTGGTGGCGCCGATTATACCGGCTTTGGCGGCGCTGTAATTGACTTGTCCCCTGTTTCCTATTATACCCGACATCGAGGAAAGGGTGACGATCCGCCCACCTTTACGGGCGCTTACCATGGGCATGACACAGGGGTGAAGAACGTTGAATGTTCCATCGAGATTAGTGTCGATCACACTGTCCCATTCATCGCCGGTCATTGCCGGGAAGGCGGCATCACGTGTTATGCCTGCATTGCTGACGACACCGTAATAGGCGTCGTGCTCGCTAATATCCGCCTCCAGTACCGAGCGGCACTGGGCGCGGTTGCTCGCGTCGAACTGTAACAGTCGCCCGCTTCCTCCCCGTGACCTGATCGCCTGAAGTGCTGATTTTGCTCCGTCTTCGTCGCTGTTGTAATGGACGGCCACCTCATAGCCATCGGCGCCAAGCCGCAATGCTATTGCCCGTCCGATCCCTTTGCTGGCGCCCGTTACCAATGTGCTTAATCGACTCATTTCCTGCTTTATTCCAATACATCCCGGAGCTTGTCCGGTTCCGGTTGATAGGCGTTGATCCGTGCCTGTACCAGCAGTCGGTCTGTGCTGATTTCACAATCGAACGAGCCTACTCCATCATCTTCGTAGGTGCGTTTTGCGGTTACTTTCAGCCTGTCGCCGCTCATAAAATACGATACGTTAGGCAGGTATCTGCGCGTACCCAGCAGAAAGCCGACTGACACAGGTTTCCCCGCCTTTTTTGCATCCGCTCCCGCCAGTGCGGCGACCGTTTGTGCCATATACTCGATACCGATCCAGGCCGGAATGTTGCCCTCTTCGTCGGAAAACAGGGCGTGCGGTCCGACCTGCACCTCGGCAACCAGGTGGTCGCTGCCATATTCCAGCACGCGATCCAGGAGAACCATCGGTGGGTCATGGGGAAGTAGATCGGCAACCGCAAATTTTAGAATATCGTTGTTCATGCCTTACTTCCGATTATAACGCTGGCATTGCTGCCGCCAAAAGCGAAAGAGTTGCTCATCACTATAGACCTTTCCAGTCTTGTACGTTCCCCGATCAGGGTTATGGGGGACAGTTCCTTGTCCCGGATACCGTCCCAACGGTGCAGCGGCAGAAGCTGTTGCCGATTCCAGGAGAAAAGCGTCAGCCAGCAAAAGCCAATTTCAATAGCGCCGGCGGCCCCCAGTGTATGTCCCACAAGTGACTTGGTGGAGCTGCATGGCACAGACTGGCCGAAAATGCGGTTGATAGCCTTGCTCTCCATCAAATCGTTCTTGCGCGTTCCTGTTCCATGCAGGTTCACGTAGCCGATGTCTTCCGGCCTCAGTCCGGCGTCGGCCAGTGCACCTCTGATCGCCGTTTCGGCCCCCTTGCCATCCGGGTGAGGAGCCGACATGTGATAGGCATCGGAGGATTCACCGGTGCCGAGTAACAGGATTTCGCCGGCGCCTTTTTGCAACAGAAAAAGCGCGGCGCCTTCACCGATGGATATACCGTCCCTGTTTTGGCTGAAAGGATTGCAGATGTTCTCGGAAACCGATTCCAGTGCATCGAATCCATTCAGGGTGAGGCCGCAAAGACTGTCGCTTCCCCCGACAACGCAGGCATCGATAATGCCAGCCTCTATTAATCGTTTTGCGGAGGCAAAGACCTTGCTACTCGATGCGCAGGCGGTCGAGACAGTATATGCGATACCGGACAGGCCGGCCAAATAAGCCAGAAATTCAGCGGCGGTGCCCATCTCCTGCTGTTTGTAATTATACCCTTGTGGAAGCGTGTCGCAGTGCAGGCGATGGGTGACAGCCTTTTCGCCCTCGGCGATACCCGACGTGCTGGTTCCAATAACAATACCAACGCGATCGCTACCGTACCTGGACTTTGCCAGTTCGATATCGTCGCTGATCTGATTATAGGCGGCGACAATAAACCGGTTGTTGCGGCAGCGATAATCGGAAAGACGTTCCGGAACGTCCGGAAGTGGCACAGTGACCTGTCCCACAAAGGTCGTTCTGTCACGAACAAGCCCGGTTGATTCCCGCATGCCGTCCTGGTTTCCCGTCAACAATCCATCCAGTATCTCCCGTGGTTTGTCCCCGAGTGCACAGATGATACCCATGCCTGTTATTGTTATTGAGGATCCGCTCATAAGGGTTCATAGACCAGAGTTTCTATCTGGAAGCGGTAATTGCGATACAGATTGATGAACATAACCTTTCCGTTCCAGCGGGATGTATCATCATATTCGATTCTTATAATTGTCTTACCATCCGCAAGAATACTTCTTTGATGGATCGGTTCATAGGTTTCAACGAGTTCCAGTCCACCATCGCGCAACACAGTGACAAGCTGCTCGCGTGACCAGTAAGTCAGCATGAAATCAGTCAGCATATACTCGGGCCGGAAGTCGTCGGCCATCCCGGTAAAGCGATCATACTTTAATCCACCGGGGCCAAGGTCAACAGAAAACATCTGGGTGCCCCAGGGCGTGAGACCGACCATCCGGATGCTATTATCGTCCACTTCGACAATAAATTGTATACGGTTAATTTGTTCACCCTGTTCCCATGTGGCCAACTGATTCAGCCTTATGTTCCGTCCCAGGCTTTTGGGTGGCGGAAGCTGAATTTTATGCGTTTCCGTTAATGGAACCACTATGTGAGCCGGTCGGGATAACATGCTGCATCCCGCCAGAATGACAAGGCCGAATACAAGAATATACTTGGAGAAGCCCTGACTCATCCGTTTTTCGTCATGTCGGCGAAGGCCGGAATCCAGGAGATTCAACGCATTGGATGCCTGCCTTCGCCGGCATGACGGATTAATCAGACCTTTCCTAGTCATTGATATGCCCCGCTGTTTGTCGCCTCGAAACCGTTACCAGCGGTGCCAACAATAGTGCTACGGTAATGCCGGATGCGACTGTAACGCCAAAGGCGTGTATTGCGGGTGTGCGGCTCAGCGCCAGCAGGCCGAAAGACAACATGGTTGTCAGTGCGCTCATCCATACGGCGAGCATGGTTTCGGAAGGGTGCTCATGGTTCTCCGCCATAAAAATCGTGTAGTCGATACCGATCCCTAACACCAGGATCAGCGCCAGTACGTTGAACAGATTCCAGGGAAGCCCGATCCAGCCGTTGATGGCGACTGCAGCGGCGGAGGCGATTGCCGGGGGCAACATCACCAGGGCGGCAGTCGGCAAGCCGTAGCGTATGGCCAGGAGTACAAAAATCAGAGCATACCCGGCACCGATCACCCTGCTGATCTTTTCGCGGTGCTCACGGAAAATGGCGCTGAATTCATCCGTTTTGCTGATGTAGCTTACACCGGCTTCAGAGTTGGCAAGTTCTTCCAGCGCCGCGCCGTTTTTTACACCTTCGAGAATAATGAGGGATGCGGCGCCCGACGCAGTATTACCTACCCATAGATATCCCGATGCCCTGGAAACCGGACTGTTCAGCCATTGTGACAGCGTCAGTGTAGGAGAGTCGTCTGTGTATTCGCTTAATATCCCGTTGACGGTTTCCGGGGGCAGGCCAATATGTTCGGAAAGGGGGCCGAGATAGGGTCGGAGCAGTTTTTCCTTCACCAGTTTCCGGTTTTCAAGCTGTCGTGATGCGGAGGGCACGAAGTCCGATAAGGCGCGAAAACTGTCTATGGCGTCAGCCTCCATAGCAACCAGTTTTTCGGTGATACGCTCCTCCTTTTTTAACACGGCATCCGCATCATGGGCCTGTACCACCAATAAGTGGTTGCTGTATGAACGCTCCGTCAATTGGCGGATTTTCGCTTCCTGGGATCTCAGATCTGTCGCCGGTGGCTGTAGAAGTCTGATATCGTCCTTGATCTCCAGTTGTTGCCAGCCGATTACCGTGAACAGCAGCAGCGGGATCATAATAAGCAACATATGCTTTGCGCCGGACCGGCGCCAGAATTGCAGTTGTCGCTCGGTGAGTTTCAGTAACCACGGTTGATGTGGCGGGCACTTCAGTGGTTTGAACTGCGGGAAGACAATAACAACCGTCAGGTAAGCACCGAACAATCCGGTCGAGGAAAAAAGAGCCAATTGCTGTAAACCGGGAAATTCGGTGATCGCCAGGGCGGCGTAAGCGACCACACTGGTGACCAGTCCGAGTGTAATGGCGGGCAGGATTCCACGCAGCCTGGCCGGCTTAAGCCCCTCATTGTCCCGATGCAGGCTGGTAGCGAAAAAGTGGAAGGCATAATCGACCGACACCCCGATCAGGCTGGTTCCGAACACTATGGTAAACAGGTGTATGCGGGGGAATACCAGCATAGTTATGCTCAGCGCCAGAACAAAACCGAAGACGATCGAAACCAGGCTTGCCCACAAGGGCAGGGTGGCCCGAAACACGACCATGATGAGGAGTATGATGCCGACCAGCGATCCGACGCCAATGGTCGATATCTCGCGTTTGGCGTCCCGGCTGGCGGTTTGTGCATAATACAGTGCGCCGGTTGTCAGTATCGACACCGTTGGATGGGCTTTACCAATCTGTCTATTGATTTCATGGATGGCATTCCCTGCGATCTCCTGATCGTGCAATGAGTAGGGGTTTCCGGTAAGCGTTGCAAGTAACAGAATATAGGTAACACCGTCCTTGCCGTTTATCAGTAATTCGCCCTTTGTTCCCAACTCCGCCTTTTGTCGGGGCAAGTGCTTCAGAAACTCGGGGAACAGCAGAAACGGGTCTTGTGAAAGTGAGTCGGCGGAAACGGGTGAAACGGGACTGTACAGGGTGTTCAGGGCGCGTTCGTAGACCAGCTTGCCCTGATTGTTTTGCAGTAATCGCGCATCCCGCTTGGACAACAAACCGGTATGGTAGGGGGAATATACATTTTTCAGGGCGGATCCTGTTTCCGGATCGATCCGGAACAGGATCGAAGAAAACAATCCCGATAACCGAAGTTGCTTATCGAGATATTCTGCGGCCTGTATCGCGTCGTCTTTTTCTTTGCTGCCTGCCAGGAACAGGATCTGCTTGCCGATATTATCGGCAAACCCGTCCCATGCCCGTTCCGTTACGGGATCCCGGTGCGTGGATGGTAACAGTGCCAGGAGGCTCGTTTCTATACGTGTACTTTCCAGTGCCGAGAGCAGATAACCGGAAAGGGCCGCAAAAACAGCAAGCCAAAGATAGTATGTGATCCGCATGCTAGTGCCAGGAGAAGAACCCGGACTCATTTTCCTTCAATCTATCGGCTGCGGATATGTCGCTGAAGACGGTCTTTGTGAGATTTCCATTGTGTTCCTGTATCTCCAGTTCCCTGATGTAGTCATCTCCCTGCACGACGATGCCCGATAGTATTTTTTTCGCCACTCCGTCATGGGGGAGCAATGTGAGCTGCCAGCCCTGACCCACGGGAGTTGCCTGAATCCGGAACACGGTATTCAATGTTTCAATATCGCCGCTCCACAGGGCCAGGAAGATTTTTGAAATATTTGAAATTATCGGCTGTTCCGTATTTGTGTAACGGCTGATGTCGCCATTATGGAAGCGTTGGGCAACAACGTCTCTGGTTACCAGGAGTTCCGAGAGGAAAGGTTTTGTCTGCCGCCAATACAGGCCGTTGCTCCTGGACATTACAAAAAATCCCGATGAAATCAGTGGGCGGGTCAATATTTTGATGGTTTTGCGCTGTACAAAGTTACCGCGGATAACGGGGTGTTCTCCGAGAACAACCATCAGATGATTTAAGGTATCTTCCGTGGGTGTCCGGCTTTCTGCTGCTGACGTGGTGGTGAGCAAACAGCAAAGTGTCCAGAGCAGGATTTTTACTTTCCCGCGGAAGGCTATCACTCTTTTACCCCCAGGCGCTGGAGCAGGATCCGGGGGGATTCATAACACATTTCTCCAGTCGCTTTATCGACGGCAACCTGGATGGAATGTCCCTTGCAGAGGCGTTCGCCACTCTTCGAATCGTGAATAGCGTATTCAACTTTCAACCGGTTCTCGAATTCTTTCAGTATCGCTGTAACGCGAATCTTCTGTCCAAAGCGGGCGGGTTTCACGTATTTCAGGCGTAAGTCGACGACAGGCCAGTGATAGCCGCTTTTGTCCATCTCGATATAGCCATAGTTGAATTTGTTCAGAAGGTCGTGCCGGGCAATCTCAAAATACTTTACATAGTTGCCATGCCATACGACCCCCATTGGATCCGCATCGAAAAAGGGGATATCGATTTCGGTTTCTGTGTGCAGCTCCGTGCCTGTCGTTGAATTCATGCGCGATAGAGCTCGAATTCGCGTTGGCGGACCAGGTCCAGGAACTTGCGTAATTCACCTTCCAGCGGCCGGTCTTCCTCCAGCAGGCTGAATTCGGACAGGATTTGTTGCTGCATCTCTTTCACGGCAGTGGTCAGATGTTGTTCCAGCCGCTCATCCTGTTGTCGCCGGAGTTCCAGCGCCTGGCATGCAGCCAGTAGGGTGGCAACGGTGACCTGCTCGGATAATTCGATGACCCGCAGGCAATCCCGGGCGGCTATGGTTCCCATACTGACTTTATCCTGATTATGGCATTCCGTGGAACGGGAGAAAACGCTTGCCGGCATGGTCAGCTTCAGTGCTTCGGCGGTCCATGCCGAGGTGCCGATCTGTACCGCTTTGAAACCGTGATTTATGGTCTTTCGTTCACCATGTGCTCCCGACAGGTTGGCGGGCAGACCGCGGTTGAATCGGGTATCCATCATCATCGCCATCTGGCGATCCAGAAGGTCGGCGATATTGGCGATACAGGTTTTCATCGAATCCATTACGAAGGCTATGTGGCCGCCATAAAAGTGTCCGCCATGGAGCACATGCTCGCCCTCGGCATCGAGCAACGGGTTGTCGTTGGCACTGTTCAACTCAATCTCGATCATTTGCCGGAACATCGGCATGGCATCCTCAAGCACGCCGATGACATGGGGTGCGCATCGGAGTGAATACTGATCCTGCAGACGCGATGAGTTCCTGGGTAATTTTTCATGCTCAAGGTCGGAGCGTATCCATTCGGCTACCCGGCACTGTCCAGGGTGCGGTTTGACCGCAAACAGTTTTTCATCGAAGTGAAAGCTGTTTCCCTGCAATGCAACACATACCAATGCTGTAATACGGCTGGCAAGCTGTGCCAGGTAATCGGCCCGCTTGTACGCGATGCAGGCGATAGCCGACATGACCGCGGTACCATTCATGATCGCCAGCCCTTCTTTCGGACGCAATTCCAGAGGTTCGATATTCAACGCCTGGTATATATCGGAGGCGGGTTGGATTTTCCCTTGGTGTGTGGCTTCGCGTTCGCCGACCAGCATCGCAGCAAGATAGGACAACGGAGTCAGGTCGCCGCTGGCGCCGACCGAGCCTTCTTCCGGAATTAGCGGTGTTACGTCCAGGTTCAGCAACCGGACGATCCGTTCCATCAATTCATAGCGGACGCCGGACACTCCTCGTGCCAGCGAGGCCAGGCGCGTTGCCATGACGGCGCGTGAGATTTCATGGGAAAAATGCCTGCCGAGGCCGCAACCATGAAACCGGGTCAGGTGGAGCGGTAGTTCAGGTACCAGATGGGGTGGTACCTTGACAGTGCAGGATTCTCCATAACCGGTGGTGACTCCGTAGATTACGCCGTCCTCTTCAAGCAGTCGCTCGAGAAATTCCACGCCCCTGGCGATGCGCGCCCGGAAGGCTGCGTTGTCATTCAATTTGACCTCTGCGCCCCGGGTAATTGCCTCGATATCTTCTATCGAAAGTGGGGCATCACCGAAGCAAATTGTAGATTGAGTGCACGGTTTCGCCGTGTCCAATCGATGGCTTGTCATCCTAACCACGCTTCTCCTCAACCGTCGAAACCGGTTGCTTCCAGAAATCAAAAAAATTGAACCACATGTATGGTGTTTTAAGGCAAAGGGCCTCCAGGGCATCTGCATAACGCTGAACAATGGCTTGCAATGCCTCTCTTCGATGTATTCTCGGTATAGGTATTGTATCGGCAAAGTGTTCGAAATAAACGCGGTATTTCCCGCGCTCCTTCAGGCAAAAAATAAGATACACAGGGCACTGCATCAGACTGGCGAGTATAAAAGGGCCCTCGGCAAAAGTAGCCTGTTCACCAAGAAAAACGGCGTTCTGTGTTCTATGCGGCGTATTTGCCGACGTACGGTCTCCGACGATCACCACGTACTCGCCCTGTTCAATCTTTTGTTTGAGCAATATCGCGGTATCTATACCTATTCTTGAAATGGATATGATGTCATCGGCCAGGTCGGGATTGACTTCGCGTATCACCCGGTTAAAACGTTCTGCATGCTCGGTAAACATGAGAACGTTGAGTTTGAGTCCCTGTATACCCTCCGCAAGGGCTCTGCAGATGTCGAGGTTGCCATGGTGGGAACCAATCAATACGGCCCCCTGTCCACCTGCGATCAAATCCAGATACTCCTGTTTGTTTGGAAAATCCAGGTCTTGTTCCTTGATGTCCCCCTGCCAGGCGGAAAATTTATCAATCAGTGCATTGCCAAAACTCAGGAAATGTCTGAAGCTGTTCGCCAAGGTGGGTTTGGCGAAAGGTAGCCCCCGGGCGTCTGCGCTCGTCGCAATACGCTGCAGATATTCGATGGAAGCACGGCGTGCCGTGCCACCGGTAACAAAAAAATAGCTGATAACGGGAACCAGAAAAATTTTGAATATATATTTTCCAAACAGCCGATAGACCGTCAGTAAAAAGCGGATTCCCATAAGAGAACCACGTTCCGAACGCTGCGACCAGTGTTCCTGATGTTTCCCCCGGCGCCGAAACAGGAGACGGGGAAAGCGCATGATCATGCCGAAAAAAAGTCGTGTATGAAGTTTTGATATCAGGTAATTGTCCTTGAAAAGCCGGAAATGTGAAGTACCACCCTCCGGGTATACCACGCGGGTGCTTACGTTCCGGATCGAAATACCCTTCCAGAACAGGCGGACCAGGATGTCTGTATCAAAATCCATCCCTTTGCCAAGTTTTGTTTTTTCGGTCAGTTCGATGCAGGGCGCCAGTGGGTATACGCGAAATCCGCACATGGAATCCTTGATATCGAATGAAAGCGTTTCCACCCATACCCAGAAATGCGTGATATAGCGCCCATACAGTCGCCCCCTGGGTATGGTTTTGTCGAACAGGGGTGTGCCGCAAACGACCGCTTCGGGAAATTTCCGGCTTTGTGCGAGTAGCTTGCCGGCATCCGAAATGTCGTGCTGCCCGTCAGCGTCCACCTGCAAGGCATGGGTAAACCCTGCGGCATAGGCTTCCTCAAGGCCCCTTACCACCGCGGCACCCTTACCCTGATTGGAGTCGAGGCGGAAAAGGCGAATCAATGGTTCTTTCAGGGCCAGATTTTCCAATACCTTTTTGGTGCCCTCTTCACTGCCATCATCGACAATCAGAATGGGGAGTCGATATTGATGCAGCGCAGCAACGATCCGGCCAATCGCGTCCTTGTGGTTGTAATCCGGGATTACAAAGCAGGGTTTATGATTCATGCCCGTGCCCGAAAAAAATACGTCCGCAGGAGTGCATGCCCTTTTCAGAGCGAAATTCAAAGTAAAGTTTGTAACCTTCCTGTGTCATGGTTGCTGCCAATGAAAGCTGCAGGAGGTCATCCGGCCGGATGACTTTTTTGAACTTTATGTTTTCCATTTTCATGAAATAGCCGGACAGGTCGAGAAATTTCCGACCTAAACGAATAGCCCAATCGACCTGGACGACTCCTGGAAGAACAGCGGCTACGGGGAAATGTCCCCGCAAATAGAGAAGATCCGCCGGTATCCGGAGTGTTGCGGCCAGTGAATGACCATCCCTGCTGATGGATTCCACCAGAGGTTCTGTGGGCGACTCTTCAAACAATGCCTTGAGATCGGAGGATACCAGCTTCTCCTGGGCGTTATAGGGGAGTTCGTCCACAAAGCGAAACCGCCGGGGTACGACAATCAGATCGAAATACCGTTTCAGATGGGTGCGCAACTGCTCGGCAACAGGCGGCTTTCCATGGACATCGAGGATTTTTTTTCCGGCGGTACTTAGTACAACAACACAGGCGATGGATTGTCTGGTCTTGTTGTCTATATAAACCATGGCGTTGGTATCCACCAGTTCGCACTGGTTCAGCCTGTTTTCGAGTTCGGGTAATGAAACCCGTTTTTCTTCAATTTTCACTACACGGTCGGCCCGGCCCAGTAAGGTGAAGTGGCGATCGTCGACCAGCCTGGCACGGTCACCGGTAACAAAACTACCTTCCTGTCCAAGATAGGGAGACTGAACCACCAATTGACCACTTTCCGACAAATTCAGCCGGACGCAGGAAAAACGCGTCCAGTATCCCTTGTTTTCGGGTTGTTGGCGCCGCCAGCCGATGCCCCCGGTCTCGGTACTTCCCAATACCTCGGTCGGCCATGTGCCCAGGTCGGCGTGACAGCGTTGCGCGGCCTCGACGGGCAACAGCCCGCCCGAGGAAAATATCATGACGGGAGTATGTCGATGTTCCGGTATGTGTGTTTCCCGAGACATGCGTTTCAATAAGGCGGGCGATGAAACAAAGACGCAATTCCGGTGTTTCCGGATTGCACCGAGAGTTTCTTCCGGATAGGCCAGGTCGTTGCGGAGAAAACATCGTCCTGCACTCAAAGGCCATAGCAGCCGAAACAGCAGTCCATAAATATGCTGGTGGGATACGGATGACAGCACCGTGGCATCACCAAGCTCCTGTCCCCACAGGTTTTCCAGATCCAGAATTTCTGCCTCAAATTGTTGCAGTCGTTTGTCTACGTTTTTAGGCTGGCTCGTGGAGCCGGATGTAAAAATTGTTATTCCTGCGAGGTTGGGGTCGAGTGCCTGAAAATCACGGGGCGAACGGGGAGACGCTTCGCCATCGTCAATGTGGACGCCAGATAGGCGAGGCTCATCTGAGATGATTGCATCGTAGGCACCCCGCAGTAACTTAACCGTGCCTTGCTGGAAATTGGGGAGTAGTACAGGCGTACGGCCAGCATGCAGGGTTGCGAACAGGGCAACCGAAAACCGGTAACTGTCACGGCAGCAAATGGCCCAGCGTTTGGCGTTGTCTTCTTCCAGAAGAAGATGGCGGTATCGTTCCACGTCTCCGAGGAATGCCGGCCACGTGAATCTCTTCCCATTGGTGTCAACACAAACCGGAAAATCGTCAGGGCGTTCCACAACAAGCAGTTTGCAGAGGGGGATGATCGCTTTGTTCACGGCCTCATCCAGTCGCCAATATGATGCGCGGCGTGCAAAGCGCACATGGCCGGCTGCTGCCCTGTTACCGGTTGTGTGCGTTTCATGAGGCATTCAACTTCATTTTTCGTCGCCGGATCAACAGCTCGCCTATAAACATTGCACCTATGGCCAGATAAGAAATAAAACCATTATAAAGCAACCACTCGGCCATGGTGCCATAGCATGCCGTCAGGGTGGCAATGGAGCCGTTGACGAGAAAAAAAAGGCACCATGCCACGGTAACCCGCCGTGTGTATGTAATCGCCTCGGGTGGTAATCCAGGCTGCATGGTTTCCGCTATAAGCTGGATAATGCTTGGTGGTCTGATTAGCGTGAATCCAAATATGCCGAGTAGTGCCATATTTACGACAACGGGATAAAATTTAAGTACCTGTTGTTCATTCAGTATAAAGCCGGCCAGCAGGACGAGCAGGCCTGCTATTGTCCCATATAGAACAACAGGTCTTATCGCACGCAGCCGATCATTGGTTGTGATGCCGAGACGCAAGGCGAGCAAGATAACAAAAAAACCGGCAACCGCTCTGGGTTCAAAGTGCTTCAGGGCAAAGTATACGAAAAATGGGTAGGCGAAAATCAGAGCTGTGCCGATAACGGATAATATGCGCCTGAATATCATTCGCCCAGCAGGTTTGCTACGGCATCCACCACATCGCCCACGGTTTTCACCATTTTAAATTCATCAGGCGGGATTTTTTTGCCCGTATAGCGCTGTAGTTTTACGATAAGGTCGACGGCGTCTATGCTGTCCAGATCAAGGTCTTCGTACAGCATGGAATCCAGCCTGATATTGTTCGGATCAAGTTCGAACAATTCCACCATCACATTTCGTACTTCCGTGAATACGGTTTCTTTGTCAGTCATCAATATCTCTTCAGTCGCTCTGGCTTGCAATAAACCTGGCAAGACTCTTGACAGAGGAAAAATGGTCTCTGGTTTCCCTGGAGTCGGCATTCAGTGTAACCTGAAATTTCTTTTTGATGGCGATACCCAGTTCAAGTGCGTCAATTGAGTCCAGTCCCAGGCCTTCGACGAAGAGGGAGGCATTGCTGTCGATATCTTCCGGCTGAATTTCTTCGAGATTCAGACATTCGATAATCAGGGTTTTTATGCTGTGTTCCAGGTTTTCCATCTGTTAAATACCACGTGACAGCTGAGTTTGCAGATAATCGGTCAAGTGTCGTGCCGAGCCAGGCATGCTTGTTGCGGTGTTCCTGAATTCGCTCACATCCACCAACTCGCCGACACGGAGCTGGTAGACGGGGCGGCGGAGCGGCGCCTGGTACCATTTTTCACCCTTGGTCAGTGTTTGCGGTTCACATTGAATGTGAATGACGCGGATGGGTGTTTCGGTGCGTAAAGCAATATTAGCCGCCCCGCGTTGCAAGCGTGGCGTGGTATCGCTGGCGGTTCGTGTTCCCTCTGGAAAAATCATCAGGACATTCCCTTGTCGCAGCGATTTCCAGCACGAGTCTATTACTTCCTCGGCGCCTTTGTTAGGGATATATCCAGCCGCTTTTACCACGCCATGCAAAAAAGGGTTGGACCATAGCGCCTGTTTTACTATGCAATCGCAGTGATTCGTAAGCGAGGCGATCACGATATAGTCGATCAGGGTGGGATGGTTGGCGACCAGCAGGCAGCCGCTGTCCCGCGCCAGGATTTGGGCACCGGCAATCTCGAACCGGATCACGCCCACCCTGGTCATCAGCCACATGAACAGGGTGAAGCTGCGGCGAATCACGCGCCGGCAGGTTACGGCACTCCGCGCGGGGGTTATCAGACGTATGGTGGGGAATACGAATACTGTGAGAAAAACGCCCCCCAGCCCAAAGCAGGCAAAACAGAAGCCAGTGGCCAGTATGCGCCATTGACGTTCAATGGCGGTTATCATGTCGTTTCCATTCCCAAATTATGCGATTCGTCGGTGCTTTCCCTGCGGTGCTTCCGGATCGCCAGAAACGTAGAAATGTCAGGGCGAGTGGTTCCGTGGCCTCTGTGGGGTCAGCGGCTGGTTGCAGGCGCAGCTGTAATGACGGGAAACCGTCGGCACCCGAAAACAGTAAGGCTACGCCATACGCGGGATCCCGCGAGGCCGTCCCGAATATATCCGGTGGCGGCTCATCGAAAGCCACGAGCAGCACCTTTTCGCCGGGGTTCAGCATAAGGTGCGCGGCGGCTTCCACGAGGCCATACCCGAACGTGTCTGCTCCGGCGGAAATCGAGGTGGATGTCGACGGACAGTCCAGGACGATAGAAAACAGGCCGGCGGCGGAGTTGTGAACCGACTGACTGAATGCGGCCGGCGATAGTTCATTACCCTGTGCCAGTTCTTGCAGCAGGCCGGTGGTTCGCTGCAATTCCCCATGACGTGAACAGAAAATACTGTACTCCACACTTTGTCCTTCGACACATTCCAGCGCTACCGACAGTGCAATTTTGCTCAAACTGCTCAGGCGACGTCGGATCATCGGCGGAACGCCCGCTGCATCGGGTGGGGTGTCCGATGCCTCGGACAAACGCGGATCACTGGTCCACGCGGAGCAGGATTCAACCGATAGATTTACCAGATTTTTCATAAATTGGGGGGGATAATCGGAGTCTGGAAAAATATGTGCGATACCGAAAAATGGCACGAGGCAGCCGCGCCGGTTTCCCGGTTCATCCCCTTGTTGTGGCTATGGTTCCCAAATTGTGTGGCGCCGATGTGCTGTTTCCGGCAATGTATCCTGAATACCAGCTTACGCGGGACTGGGTAGTTCCAGCCATGCTCGCGCTTATCTATTATCAGTGCTGAAAATACCATAATCCATAGCCGGAAATCAAATTACAGGGGCTGGCGGGTGGGTATCCACTCGCCCCCTGTTGTAAATCCGTGCTGTGCCGGGTTTTCGGCTGCCTGTAATGGGCATAGCGTCAGCCACCACCGGAAACTATAATCAGCGCAAATGACTATAAACACTGACAAGGTACAGGCTGTACTCGAAAACGCAGACCGGTTATTTTCACAAAGGGAGGTCGAACAGGCGCTGGATCGGCTTGCCAGCGATATTAAACAAACTCTTGGCGACCAGGACCCACTGGTGTTGTGTGTCATGACAGGTGGTCTGGTACCGGCGGGTGAATTGTTTACGCGCCTTGATTTCCCGGTTCAGCTTGACTACCTGCACGCCACCCGTTACCAGGGAACTGTGGGTGGTAACAAATTAAAATGGATAACGGCGCCATCACAACCCCTCAACGGGCGCACCGTGCTGGTGGTCGACGATATCCTGGACGAGGGACTGACACTGGCCGCGATTCTCGACTATTGCAGGGAGCAGGGCGCCAGCGCGGTCTACAGTGCGGTGCTGGTGGAGAAAATACATGACCGCAAAACCGATGGATTACAGGCCGATTTCGTAGGCTTGCAGGTTGAAGACCGCTACGTGTTTGGCTATGGCATGGACTATCATGGCTACCTGCGTAACGTGAAGGGTATTTACGCCGTCGCTGGCAGTTAACAAAAGGATTCCGATGGCAGATCTGGCAATTATTGGTGGTACCGGGCTGACTACGCTCAAGAACCTTGAAATCACCAGGCGCGAAGTGATGCGTACGCCGTATGGCGAACCCTCCGGGCCGTTGCTGCACGGCAAGTTATGCCACCAGGATGTGATATTCATTCCCCGGCACGGGCGCGGACACACTATCCCGCCGCACATGGTGAATTACCGGGCCAATATCTGGGCCTTGCGGGAAGCCGGGGTGCGGGACGTGATTGCAGTCGCGGCTGTCGGTGGTATTCGCGAGGACATGCTCCCGGGGCGGTTGGCAATACCTGATCAGATTATCGATTACACCTGGTCGCGCAGACATACTTATTTCGAGAGTGAGCTAAGCGAAGTCACGCATATAGATTTTACCGAGCCCTACAGCGAGAAAATCAGGAACCTGTTGATCACTGCAGCGCGGGACCTGAACCAGCAGGTCATCGAAGGCGGGGTGTACGCGGCGACACAGGGACCAAGGCTGGAGACGGCTGCCGAGATCGATCGTCTGGAAAGAGACGGCTGCAGCATTGTGGGTATGACCGGAATGCCTGAAGCAGCCCTGGCCCGGGAGATGGGGCTGGAGTATGCGCACTGTGCAGTGATTGCCAACCGTGCGGCGGGGCGGGGAACGGGGCCAATCAGCATGGGGGATATCGAGGAGAATCTGACATCCGGCATGGAGCGTGTCCGGAGCTTGCTGGAAACAGCAATACCCCACCTGTAGGAGCGGTCTCCTGACCGCGACAGCCTGCCGCACAATCGCGCCGAAGGGCGGCGCTCCTACACGAGCGCACCATCACCTGTAGGAGCGGTCTCCTGACCGCGACAGCCTGCCTGGAACCAGATCAAATATATAAAATACATTAATAAAACTAACTAACGGTAAGAAAAATATAAAGATTAATATTCCAAATAAATATATCTGATGGTTGCACTAATACTTGACTCTTTCAAAGTAATTAATTATATTAGCATAAGCTAATGTTATTAATGACGAGAGGGCAAGACTATGAGCAGTTTTATTCCAGGTTTCCCCCATAACGGTGTTGTTACTGTAAACAGGGTCATTATCAAGGACGGCTACTCGGTAGATGATCTTCAGGAACGTGTTGCGGTGCTGTGTGAAAATGTAAAAACCTACCATTCAGAAACCGGTTTTGTCGGTGGTTTTGTGTGTTTGAACACAGGCGATATTTCCAACGAGGGATCGACGGTCGGGCAGGCTGTAGAAAGCTCCCTGAAAGGCAGGGAAGCGTTGGTCGTGACATTCTGGAAAAGTTTCGCAGAGCACGAACAATCGCATCGCAGCGATACTTTCCAGCCGCTGTTTGAAGAAGTGCTCGAATTGTGTGAAAACGGGAACGAAGAAATTGCCTACGACATGTTGTGGTCAGGCAAGGCTTACGACACAGAACAGGCCAGGGCGGCTCGCGAAGCCAAGGAGCAGTTCCAGGCTGCCTGAACCTATCGAGCCATACAGGTTACGAACCGGGCTTCGGCCCGGTTTCTTGCGGTGGTGGTTCATACCGGGTGATCAGGGCGATGACACCGAAGCGCGGGTTGTCGAAGTAGTGAATTTCCTTGCTGCGCATACGCCGGCGTTCGGTGAGCCGGAATTCGGGGATGTCGAACTCCAGTAGTTCCAGCTGTTCATTGCTGACCGGTGTATGCAGTTGTAGATCCAGGTACAGGTGAAGGTAGCGCTCAACGGCAACACGCACTGTCCCATCAACGTAGGTGTCGGTACTGCTGTCGTTTTTACGAGGCATCTCGATCGGCAGCGCCTGGGTGCGGTCCAGTACAGGCTGACGCCAGGCGAAATAGGCGAGCGGGCGATACCGCGTCGAACGACTCAGGGCGTTGCGTTCGGCCGTCAGGCGGTAGTCCTGCTCCGGTAACCAGTTAATTTCTGTTGGTGCAGGATTAACCGCTGTGCTCTCCGCGTCGGGCTCTTCAAACCATTCAGAATAATCGACGGGCCAGACTTCTCCCGCGTCATTGGCAACCAGGTTCTGAAATACCAGCAGTTCAATCTCGAATTCCCTGGGTGCCGCCGGTGAATCGGCCAGGCAGAGGGATACGGAGCAGATGTTCGCCAGCAGGGCCAGCGCAAGCAGTTGCATGTTCGGGCGTGTTGTCATCGGGCCATCCTGCCCTAGTCCGTCCGTATGCTCAAGCTGTCCAGCAGCTTGCCGACCACCGCCATGCGTTTACCGATTTCTGCCATATCCAGCTGAAAGCGGATTTTATCTGAACCGTCCAGCCGGTAGTGCTGTGGCTGGCCCTGGATCAGCTGGATAATTGACGCGGGGTCGACATTGGGTTCAGGTCCAAACATCAGGCGCCCGTTGTTTTCGCCGGCATCTATCTTGCGAATACCGAGTGGTACCGACTTGAGCTTCAGCCCGGTAATGCCGAACAGCTGTTTCACCGGCTCGGGTAACAACCCGAAGCGATCGATCATTTCAACCTGAAGCTCGCGCAGTTCATCCTCGTCAGCGGCGCTGGCAATACGTTTGTAGAGGATCAGGCGAGCATGCACGTCGGGTAGATAATCATCCGGTATCAATGCCGGGATATGCAGATCGACTTCGGGGCCGTGGTTGAAGGGGCGATCCAGTTCCGGTTCGCGACCGGCTTTCAGTGCCTCTACCGCGCGTTCCAGCAACTCGGTATACAGCGCGAATCCGATCTCATGGATCTGGCCACTCTGCTCATCTCCCAGTAGTTCACCGGCGCCACGAATTTCCAGATCGTGCGTTGCGAGTGTGAAACCGGCTCCCAGGTCTTCGAGTGACTCAATGGCTTCAATACGCTTGATAGCATCGTCGGTCATGGCCTTGCGGTGTGGCACAATCAGGTAAGCGTAGGCGCGGTGATGGGAACGGCCGACGCGACCGCGTAACTGGTGTAATTGCGCCAGGCCCAGCCGATCTGCGCGATTGATCAGTATGGTGTTCGCGGTGGGTACGTCGATACCGCTTTCGATAATGGTGGTACACAACAGGATATTGAAACGGCGGTGATAGAAATCGAGCATGACCTGTTCGAGCTCACGCTCGCGCATCTGTCCGTGACCGATCCGTAGGGTGGCTTCGGGGACCAGTTCGCGCAGTTCACGCGCAATCTTTTCGATGGTTTCCACTTCATTGTGCAGAAAATAGACCTGGCCACCGCGCGTGATTTCGCGCAGACAGGCATCTCGTACAGTATTGGTATTCCATTCAGAAATGAAGGTCTTGATGGCCAGACGTTGCGCAGGAGGTGTAGCGATAATGGACAGGTCGCGCAGGCCGGACAGGGACATATTCAGGGTGCGGGGGATAGGTGTTGCCGTCAGCGTGAGGAGGTCCACTTCGGAACGCAAAGCTTTGAGTTTTTCTTTTTGCCGTACGCCAAAACGGTGCTCCTCATCAATAATGACCAGCCCGAGGTTCCCGGGTTTGAGCTCGCCTTGCAGCACTTTGTGCGTGCCGATGAGTATATCCACGGTACCGTCGGCAAAGCCGGCAATAGTTTCTTCCTGCTGTTTCTTGTTACGGAAGCGGGACAGGACTTCGATTTTGACAGGCCAGTCCGCAAAGCGGTCACAGAAATTCTGGTGGTGTTGTTGCGCCAGCAGGGTGGTCGGTACCAGTACCACCACCTGACGGCCGGACTGTGTGGCAATAAACGCGGCTCGCATGGCGACTTCAGTCTTGCCGAAACCGACGTCCCCGCAAACAACACGATCCATGGGTTGCGGGGATGTCATATCTTCCAGCACGGCTTCGATGGTTTGCGCCTGATCCGGGGTTTCCTCGAACGGAAAGGCACTGGAAAAAGCGCTGTATTCGTCCGTATCGATCTGTGCAGCATGACCCTTGCGCGCGGCGCGGCGTGCGTAGATATCCAGTAACTCTGCGGCTACATCGTGCACACGTTGAGCGGCCTTTTTGCGTGCCTTTTGCCAGTGCTCGCTGCCCAGCTTGTGGAGTGGCGCGTTGTCTGATGCTGAGCCGGTATACCGACTGATCAGGTGCATGCTGGCGACCGGCACATACAGCTTGTCGTTGCCGGCGTATTCAAGGGTCAGGAACTCGGCCTCGAACCCGCCCACTGACAGCTTCTGTAATCCAAGGTAGCGTCCTACACCGTGGTCTTCGTGGACCACCGGCGCGCCGACGCTCAAATCAGTGAGGTTGCGAATAATAACATCGGCGTCGCGCCTGGGGCGACGGCGACGCTGTTGCATGGCACGTTCACCGAACAAACGCGGTTCGGTGATAATGATCAGCGCCGGTTCTATTGAAAGCCAGGCGCCCTGTTCTATCGGTGCAGTCGTGATAGCGAGTGTTTCGCTACCGTTCCTGAATGATTCCCAGCTATCGACCACGCGCGGATGTATGTCGAATTCTTTCAGCTGGCCGATCAGCGTTTCTCTCCGACCTGCCGACTCGGCGCAGATCAGAGCTCGTCCCGGGAAATCGGTGAGGAAATCCTGTAGTGCTCCGGCCGGGCGTTCGGCACGCCCTTTGATCCGCAGGTCCGGTAGTGCACGGGTCGCAAACTTTGCGGTCGCCGGTCCTGTATCAATCGCTTCCGAACGCTGCACTTCGATACGCGCACAGGCTGACAAGGCAGCCTGTGTCTCGTCGTCCGGCAGATAGAGTCGTTCGGGTGGTAACAGCGGTCGTTCGATATCGTGGCGCAGTGATTCGTAACGTTCTGCGACCTCTTCGCGGAATTTTTGAATGGCAGTGCGAGCATCCTCGCTGGTAACCAGACAGGTCGAGTCTGGCAGGTAATCAAACAGGCTGGCAGTCTGTTCCAGGAACAGTGGCAGATAGTACTCGATGCCGCTGGGGATCAGTCCGGCACTGACGTCACGATAAACCAGGGAGCGCTGCGGGTCGCCTTCAAACTGGCTGCGCCAGGCACGCCGGAAACGGGTAATGGCTGCATCGTCGACCGGGAATTCCCGCGCTGGTAACAATTTGATCTGGTCGACCTTGTCCAGGGAGCGCTGGTTTTCGGGATCAAAGCTGCGTATGGACTCAATATCGTCGTCAAACAGATCGATGCGATAGGGGATCGCGCTGCCCATCGGAAACAGGTCCAGTATGGATCCACGTACCGCAAATTCACCATGTTCCATGACTTGTGAAACGCACCGGTAACCGGCTTTTTCCAGGCGTTCGCGCATGGCATCGAGATTCAGCGTGTCGCCGGTGTTCAGAATCAGGCTGTAGCGATCAAGGAATTCGGGCGCCGGTAATCTCTGCAGCAGGGTTGCGACGGGTACCAGCAGGATGCCTTTGCCGAGCGTCGGTAAACGGTGCAGCGTTTCCAGCCTTTCGGAAATGATATCCTGGTGGGGAGAAAAACCGTCGTAGGGCAGGGTCTCCCAATCCGGGAAACACAATATATCCAGCGTCTGATCTGTACAGAAAAAACCAAGCTGGCGTTGCAGCTGTTCGGCTTCCTGGCTGTCCGGCGTGACGATCACCAAAAGTCCGTTGTGCAGCCGGGCAGCGTTGGCGAGCGCTAATGGAAGGCTGTCACCATAGAGTTTCGACCACAGCACACGGGTACCAGCGGCTGGTAACAGCGGCTGCATGGGATTGATGGCATCAGTTTCGGGATCTGATGTTATGGCGATTTGTTGCATGGTCAGTTCAGGTGCGAGCAGGCCGGACATTTTCGCACAAACCGGAAAAAAAAACCGGCGCAGGGCGCCGGAAAATTGGATGGGAATCGTTAAAGTTTGCTAGATGAACAGACAGACATCCGATTTCTGGGCAACGGGGAGAAAGTACGTCGCCCCAACGAAATCGGTGACCTCGGGGATAAACTCACTCTGGTCAAAACCGAATACGTCCACTGTCATCTGGCAAGCAATCATTTTGACATCGGCTTCCAGACAAAGTTCGCGCAGCTCCTCGACGGTGGCCACGCCCTTGTTCTTGAATGTTTTCTTCATCAGCCCGGTGGCAACCTTTTCGAAACCCGGGACGCCGGCCATCAGGGCGTTTGGCATGGGCCAGTCGAAATTCTGGAACCACTTGGGTCCGAACGGCATTTTCATCGGCATGGCAGGGTTGCCAAGCGGGCTTACCTCGCAGGCAAGCTCTTTTTTAAGCAGTAATAAACCATAGAAGGTAAAAAATATCGAGGTGTCCCAGCCGAGGGCAGATGCCGTTGAGGCAAGAATAAAGGGCGGGTAGCCCCAGTCCAGCGTGCCTTTGGTGGCAATAATGGCCATGGACGGTGTTTTGGCGTCTTCTATTTCCTGTAGCTTGGTGGGTAACAGCTCGTCGAGTTTACTGTTTAACCACTGATCCATATCAGCATTTGCGACTACGGCGTTCATAACGCACCTCCTGTCGGGGTTGATCGGGCTAGCCGGTCAAAAACCATAAATAATGGTACTATCGCTTGAGCACAAACTGGTCGGTATGTAGAGTACATACCGACTGGATGGTTTGTCAATGGATTTCCATAGTGAGTTCCCCAATAATGCGTGGGGACTGAAACGCAGGTGAAGTAATGGACAGTGCCGAAAATGTAACCCGCATCGAGCGTAATCCTGATCAGACCCGTACCCGCATCCTGGAAGCTGCTTTCCTGGATATGTACCGTAACGGTTTTCAGGGTATGCGACTGGATGGTGTGCTCAGGGCCACTAATTTAACCAAGGGTGCGCTTTATCATCATTTTCCCAGCAAACAGGCGCTGGGTTATGCGGTGGTGGATGAAGTGATTATCCCGACCATGGAAGCCATGTGGCTGCAACCCCTCAAGAAAGCGGCGGACCCGTTGGCCGGGCTGATATCGGTCATCGAACAGATGCCCGACAACAAGCCGCCGGAGATGATCGAGTACGGTTGTCCGCTGAACAACCTGGCCCAGGAGATGTCACCCCTGGATGAGGGATTCAGGCAACGGCTGGATTATGCGTTTTGCGTCTGGCATGACGTGACCCAGGAAGCGCTGGAGCGTGCCCGGCTGCAAGGCCTTATTCGCGAAGACGTGAACTGCGACGAAACGGCGACCTTTATCATGGCCGCGCTCGAAGGGTGCATCGGTATCGCCAAGAATGCACAGAGCGTAGAACGGCTGCACGCCTGTAACCGCGGGTTGATTCAATTCATTGAGTCCCTGAGGGACTGACAAAAAAAGGATTTGTATGTCGCGATCTTTTGCTGAGCAGCTGGTGCGCTGGAGGTGGCTGCTGCTTGTTCTGGTGCTGGCTGGTGTTGGCTTTGCCGCCAGCGGCGCACGCTTCCTGACTTTATCCAACGATTACCGGGTCTTTTTCAGCGCCGAAAATCCGCAGCTGATTGCTTTCGAGGAGCTGCAGAACACCTATACCAAGTCCGATAACGTGCTGATTGTGCTGGCACCTAAGGACGGTAATGTCTTTACCCCGCAGACCCTGGAAGCTGTCGAGTGGCTGACCGAACAGGCCTGGCAGATTCCCTATTCGATCCGCGTTGATTCGATTACCAACTTCCAGCATACCTATGCCGAGGGCGACGACCTGGTGGTCGAGGACCTGGTAACGGATGCGCCGGATCTTGATGAGCAAGACCTGTCTCGTATCCGCGCCGTGGCCGTTAACGAACCCCTGCTGGTTGACCGTATTGTTTCTCCCTCCGGGCACGTCACCGCCGTCAACGTAATCATTCAGCTGCCTGGCCTCGATCCGGCCGCCGAAGTACCGGAAGTTGCCAGTTTCACGCGTGACCTGGCCGACCGGCTGACCGGGCGCTACCCCGACCTGCAAGTTCACCTGACCGGTATTGTATTTTTGAATAACGCATTCTCGGAAATGGCAATGGCCGACATGCAGACACTGGTACCGCTCATGTTCGTCGTCATCACTGTACTCATGGTGCTGATGTTGCGTTCCTTCTGGGGCACGCTGGCGACAGTATTTGTCATCCTGCTGTCGATTGCCACGGCCATGGGGCTGGCCGGCTGGCTGGGCATTGCCATTACGCCACCGCTGGCCAGTGCACCGACCATGATCATGACACTCGCGGTAGCGGATTGTGTACACCTGCTGGTGACATTCCAGCAACGCCTGCGCAGCAGCGAATCGAAAGCCGTCGCCATGCAGGAAGCCCTGCGCATGAATCTGCAACCGATCTTTCTCACCAGCCTGACAACCGCAATCGGTTTTCTGTCGATGAATTTCAGCGATGCGCCGCCGTTCCGTGATCTTGGCAATGTGGTCGCCATTGGTGTGGTCGCCGCGTTCGTGTATGCCGTCGTATTATTACCCACGCTAATGTTACTGCTGCCGGTCAGGGCCAGGGTGGCGCGTAACCAGACCACAACGGCGATGGACACGCTGGCTGATTTCGTCATCAAACACCGACGCCCGGTACTCTGGGGCATGTCGTTCCTCGTGGTCGGGCTGGTGGCTTTTGTACCCACCAATGAACTGAACGACGACTTCGTCAAGTATTTTGATGAAAGCGTGGATTTTCGTGTGGATACGGATTTCACCACGGATAATCTCACCGGTCTGTACAGTATTTCCTATTCCCTGAAGTCCGGTGGTTCCGGTGCTATCAGCGAACCAGAGTATCTGCGCAAACTGGACGAATTCGCCGTGTGGTACCGGCAGCAACCCGAAGTGATGCACGTCAGTACCCTGTCCGATACCATGAAGCGGCTCAACAAGAACCTGCACGGCGACGACCCTGCCTGGTACCGCCTGCCGGATGAACGCAACCTGGCGGCCCAGTACCTGCTGCTGTATGAAATGTCGCTGCCTTACGGCCTGGATCTGAACAACCAGATCAACGTCGACAAATCGGCCACCAAGCTGGATGTTTCGCTGCAAAGCATCTCCAGCAACATGACCATTGCCCTGGAAGAGCGTGCCCAGCAGTGGTTGGCAGAGCATGTGCCGAAGTCCATGCGGGCGCACGGCGCCAGTCCCTCGGTTATGTTTGCGCATATCGGGGCGCGCAATATCCGCAGCATGCTGACCGGCACCACGCTGGCGCTGGTGCTGATCTCCTTTATTCTGATCTTTGCCCTGCGCTCACTGCGTATCGGCCTGATCAGTATCATTCCCAATCTGGTACCGGCCGGCATGGCCTTCGGCCTGTGGGGGCTACTGGTGGGGCAGGTCGGCCTGGCGCTGTCTATCGTAGCCGGCATGACGCTGGGTATCGTGGTCGATGACACCGTGCATTTTCTCAGCAAGTACCTGCGCGCACGCCGTGAGGAAGGACTGGCTCCTGCCGAGGCCGTGCGTTACGCCTTCCATACGGTGGGTACGGCACTGTGGACTACATCCATCGTGCTGATGGCCGGTTTCCTGGTGTTGACCCAGTCACCCTTCGAACTGAATTCCGGTATGGGCCTGCTGACCGCAATTACCATTGGCTTTGCACTGCTGGCCGACTTTCTGCTGCTACCCACCCTGTTGATGACACTGGATAAAGAATGAACATGATGAAACCTGTATGGTTGTTGATCTTGCTGAGTCTCCCGTCTGCCCTGCTGGCACAGACAGCGGAGCAACGTGGACTGGAAATCGCTATTGAGGCGGATCGTCGCGATACCGGCTTTCACGACACACAGGCCTCCATGCGCATGATATTGCGCAACAAGCAGGGCGACGAAAGTGTTCGTGATATCCGGGTTCGGACCCTGGAGCAGCTGGATGACGGTGACAAGAGCCTGACCATCTTTGATAAACCGGCAGATATTAAAGGTACAAACTTTCTGACCTTTACCCATAAAACGGGACCGGATGACCAGTGGCTGTATTTGCCGGCGCTGAAGCGCGTAAAACGTATATCATCGCGCAACAAGTCCGGCCCGTTTATGGGTAGTGAGTTTGCCTACGAGGATCTGTCTTCTCAGGAAATTGAAAAGTTCACCTATAAGTACCTGCGCGATGAAGCGTGCGGCGACCTGCAGTGCTTTCTGATCGAGCGAATACCGGTTGACAAATATTCAGGTTACACACGCGAGCTTCTGTGGCTGGACCAGCAGGAGTACCGGCCGCAAAAGATTGTTTTTTATGATCGAAAAAACGCCGAACTGAAAACACTGGTTTACAGCAAATATCAACAATACCTGGGAAAGTACTGGCGTCCCCAGGAAATGTTTATGGAAAATCATCAAACCGGCAAAAGCACACGGCTGGTGTGGGATAATTACAGCTTTCAGACCGGGTTGACCGAGCGTGATTTTGGCCGCAACAGCCTGAAACGGGCCAAATAACCGGACTATGCTGCCGTTTACCGCCAACCCTGATATTTCACCTGGCAGGTGATTAAAACCTGGATAAATCAATGGCTTCAGGTATCTTCCCGAAAAGCCGATACAGTCAGCAAGGCCGTTTCGAAAAGAGCCGGTCTGCGTCGAAAATGGTGAGCAGGGGTGATTGTGATGCAGGTGTGGCAATCGAAGAAGTATTTCCATGCACTTACAGGTGCACGTTTTCTGGCGGCTATGGCACTGTTGTTCCTTATTCATCCGCCGGCTTTCTCCATGGAGACGTGGGACCAGCTGCTTGAGAAACAGCTCCAGGAGGCCAATAACGGCGACGCTGATGCCCAGTATGGCGTGGGTATCAAATACCTGAAAGGGCAAGGCGTCAAACAGGATCGTAAGGAAGCCATACGCTGGCTGAAGCAGGCGGCAACATCCGGGCATGACGGTGCAAAAGACAAGCTGCTCCGTTTGCAGGATCGACAGAAGCTGTTTGTGAAACTTTTAGATAAAGCACACGCCGGCGATCAGAAAGCACAGTACCAGACAGGCATCATGTACCTGAAAGGTAAAGGTGTCGCAACAGACGGTAGCGAGGCGCGCTCCTGGATAGGTAAGGCAGCGGCTCAAGGCGACCGGAAGGCCATCACCCGCCTGGGTATACTGTATTACAAAGGCGAGGGTGGAACGAAAGATTACGCGCGCGCCCTCAAGAATTTTAACGGTGTAAGCAACGATAGCGTACTGGCACAGTATTATCTCGGTGAAATGTATGCCGGCGGAAAAGGTGTGAGGAAAAATTATAAGACAGCAATTACCTGGTACCAAAAAGCGGCTGACGGAGGGTTTGTCCGGGCAGGCGGGAAAATCATAAACATGCAAGAAGAGCTAAAAATGGAAGAACGCCACAAAACAAATGCAGTGCGTAAAGCAAAATTGGCTAAGGCTGCGGCAAAACAGGTGATGGAAAGACGGCGGCAGGAGGCTGCGCGACAGGCGGCAGCTACACGGCAGGCAGAAGCTACGCGACAGGCAGAAGCTGCACGACAGGCAGCAGCCGGAAAGACGGCTAAACTGCAAACAATAAAAGTGGCTCCGGCGGTCAGGAAGAAGGCGATCAAACTTTCTCCCTTGGAGCAACTGGCCAGTAAACAATGGGCGCGCAAAGAGAAGCAGGTTGAGTATTTGCCGTCAAAAGTCACCGATTGCGAAATGGAGAAAAACAAGCTCGTTTGTTTTAGCGGTCTTTTAACGCGTGTCAGTGGCTCGAATACGGTGCACTACCGGGTAAAATCAGAAGTGACTTCGGCGCGCAGCGTGTATTACGTCACCTACCGTAACCTGGTCATCGATGCAATAAGCATTGAGAGCGATGATGAAGATCTGCTCGGTTATGACGATGATGCCGATCAGAATCAGGACCAGGGCTTTCGTATCAAGACAGGATGGACACAGGGTCACAAAGTAGAATGCAGACTGAACGCCAGTAGTGGTCTGGATTGTATAAAGGACCAGACATATAAAATGGTTTTTGTCGCAAAATAGCAACCTGTTAGCGGATCTCCTCTATAGACAGCTTTTTTTCCATCACAATCGGTCTGATAACGGCAAAACCCTGAAGTTGCCAGTGGGCGAGTTCGGTGATGGCCGAAGGTGTCACTTTGATAAAGTCGTAGAAATCTTCATTCCTGTAGCCGTAATCCGCTGCGGCCAGTCCACAAACGCGAAATTCGACCCCGAGCTCTGCGTAATAGCGCATCCTTTCCACCGCATCTCTGTACTTTTTGTAGTTCTTGCGTGCAACGGTGACGATTTCCGTGCCGTGAATAATGACCTTCAGATCCAGGGATTCCGGTGCCATATCATAGGGCGACCCCATCAGGGGATTCATCAATGAGCGTATCCAGTACAGGGCTGCATTGATCTTTTGCGGGTCATCGAGATAGAAATCGAACAGTACTTTCTGTTCGGTATAGGGGGTCTGTACGAAACTGGCACCTTTATCAGCGTGCGCCAGCGGCGAGAGAAGCAAAATCAAAAGCACCAGTATTTTCATCAGAACAGACGCTGCTGCGGTTCGACAGGGTAAGTATAGACGAGAATCGGGTGTGTGTTTATTGGAATTGGCTGGCAAGCTCCTGCCTTTTCTCATAGGCCTCTCGAGCGATACGGATATCATCCAGAAACCAGGGCAACTCGTCGAGCGTCAGTGCCTGCGGTCCGTCCACCAGTGCCTTTTCGGGTTCTGGATGGAAATCAACAAGTATCATGTTGGCGCCCGCTATAACACCTTGTGCGGTGACGTGCATCACGTCCAGCAGGCCGTCGGGCGCACGGTCCCGGGTGCCTACCGAGTGCGATGGGTCAATGCACACCGGCATACGCGTCAGACGTTTCACCACCGGCACATGGGCAAAATCGACAAAGTTGCGGTGCGGTTCGCCCATATTGGTTTTCATACCGCGCAAACCAAACACGACATTGCGATTTCCCTCACTGGCCAGATACTCTGCGGCGTTGAGCGACTCCTCCAGTGTGATGCCGAATCCGCGCTTCAGCAACACCGGAAACTCGCGCTGGCGACCCACGTATTTAAGCAATTCGAAATTCTGGGTATTACGGGTACCTATCTGCAGCATCACGCCGGTCGGGTTGCCGGTCAGCGCCAGTGCTTCGCGGATTTCCCTGACGTGCATCTCGTGGGTGATTTCCATGGCGATCACCTTGATGCCGTATTTACCGGCCAGTTCAAACACGTAGGGAAGACAGTCTTTGCCGTGCCCCTGGAAGGAGTAAGGGTTGGTGCGCGGTTTGTAGGCACCCATTCGCGTGCACACCTGGCCGTGTTCCTGCAATGCGCGCATCATGATTTCAACGTGCTCGGGAGTATTGACTGCGCACAGACCGGCAAACAGGTTCAGATTATCCTGTCCGAATCGTACGCCGTTATACTCGAAATGGGTGGCACGGTCGTTATCCTTGTGACGACCGAGTACCCGGTACTCCTCGGAAATGCGTACCACGCGCTCCACTGCCGGCAGATTCGAGATATCCTCCATCGGTAACGATGCGGTATCACCTATCAGATACACTTCGGTGAGCAGCTGCTGTTCACCGGTCTCCTGGTGGATGCGGTGGCGGACGTTCGGCATGCGACCGAGAGATTCTTCCAGTTGCCGGAATTCGGCACTGTCGGTTCTTGTATCTGGGGCCAGAATTAAAATCATGTTGTATCCCGAAAATGGAGCGACAGGTTATCATAGGCATCAACCCTGCGGTCCCGCAAGTAGGGCCGGCTGCGGCGTACCTTTTCACTGCGCCGCATATTGACCGATGCGATCAGTAATTCCGCTTCGAAGGCGATGGCATAAAACACCGGTTCAACTTCCGGCAATATTGCCCCAGCCACTGTCGGCGTACGGCCAGGTCAGTATGACACCGCTCTGCGGTTCCCATTCGGCGGGCATACGTCGTTCCGGAGGAGACATAGGTGACGCATTGTAATCAGCGACAGGAGGCCACCGCCAGTTGATTTATCCAAAACCTGTAGGAGCGGTCTCCTGACCGCGACAGCGCACTCAACCTATCGCGCCGAAGGGCGGCGCTCCTACAGGTGTTTATTTGTTACCGGGTGGTTAATTCTTGTGTGGAACCACGGAGTGAATAACGTACTGGTTCTCGAAATACACAATGGCATCGCTGTACATCCAGTGCGTGATGGGTGGTTCGCCAACCGGCCCCATGCGCTGTTGCGGTTCACCGTACTGCTGCAGAACCTGGTCCATGGTCAGACCACCGTCAGGCCGGGCTGTCGCAGCGTCTGTTGCTACTGCATCCACGAGCAATGTATCACCCATGGCGCTACCGCCGGCGAACGCGGTGCCAAGCGTAACCAGAAGAAAAAAACTGATGCGTTGCATGATATTGATCCCCATGTCGGTTCGGACTGATTCAATAGTTGTTTTCGGCAGCCTGCGCTTGTGATTTAATGCGCCGCTATGTTTCGACCTTTAGCCTTGTATATCGGTCTGCGCTATACCGGCGCAAAACGCCGTAACCACTTCATTTCATTCATTTCACTGATCTCTATAGTCGGCATAGGTCTGGGTGTAGCTGCGCTGATCACGGTGCTATCTGTCATGAACGGCTTCGAACAGGAGCTGCGCACCCGTATTCTGGGCATGGCCTCACACGCCACTATCAGCGGCTATCAGCAACCGCTGGCCGACTGGCAGCAGGCTGCCGATCTGGCCATGAAAAATCCCCAGGTGGTCGGGGTAGCGCCCTACGTCCAGGGGGAGATCATGCTCACCAAAGGGAAAAAAGTCAGCGGAGCACTGGTGCGGGGTATTGTGCCGGCCCTGGAACCCGAAGTGTCCACCGTCGGCGAGCATATGCGCGCCGGCCGGCTGCAAGACCTGCAACCCGGTGAATACCGGATTATCCTGGGTGCCGAGCTGGCCTACAGTCTTGGCGCGCGGGTGGGTGACCAGGTCACCATGGTAACGCCGCAAGCCAATTTCAGCCCGGCCGGGGTGCTGCCACGCCTGCGCCGCTTCCGCGTGAGCGGTATTTTCGACGTCGGCATGTATGAGTATGACCGTGGTGTTTCACTGATAAACATGGAAGATGCCGCGCGCCTGTTCCAGCTTGATGACGCGGTGACCGGGATACGTCTGCGACTGAAGGACCTGTTTCAGGCGCCGCGGGTGGCACGCGAACTGGCGGCAAAGCTCGACGATGGACTGAGGGTGGAAGACTGGACCCGTCAGCACGCTAATTTCTTCCGCGCCGTGCAGACCGAGAAGCGGGTCATGTTCGTCATCCTCACCCTGATTGTTGCCGTAGCGGCCTTCAATATTGTCTCCACGCTGGTGATGGTAGTGACCGACAAGCGTGCCGACATCGCCATCCTGCGTACCCTGGGTGCGACACCCGGAGTCATATTGCGTATCTTCATGGTTCAGGGTGCACTGATCGGCTTGCTGGGAACAGCGCTGGGTATTTTAGGCGGTATAACGTTGGCACTTAACGTGGAAACCATCGTGCCCGCTATCGAAAAGGCATTTAATACCCGCTTCATGCCTGCGGATGTGTATTACATCAGCGAACTGCCGTCAAAGCTGAACTGGCCCGATGTCTGGCAGATTGGTGTAGTCGCATTCCTGCTGAGCCTGCTGGCCACGCTGTATCCGGCCTGGCGTGCCTCCCGAACACAACCTGCCGAGGCACTGCGTTATGAGTAAGCCGCAGCCGGTGCTGTCCTGTTCGCAGCTGACGCGATCATTCGTGGAGGGAGACCTCAATGTCAGTGTGCTGAGAAACGTAACGCTGACAGTAGATGCCGGTCAGCAGATCGGTATTGTTGGTAGTTCCGGTAGTGGCAAGAGTACCCTGTTACATCTACTAGGCGGGCTGGACAAGCCGACCTCCGGCGAAGTGCAGCTGGCCGGTCATCGCTTCAGTACGCTAAGCGAGGCGAAACGCAGTCTATTGCGCAACCGACACCTGGGTTTTGTCTACCAGTTCCATCACCTGCTTCCTGAATTCACCGCGCTGGAAAATGTAGCCATGCCGCTGGTGATTCGTGGCGACACGATCGGTGCGGCACGGCAACAGGCAAGGGACATACTGGAAAGGGTCGGGCTGGAGCAACGTCTGGCGCATAAACCGTCAGAACTGTCGGGCGGAGAACGTCAACGTGCCGCCGTGGCCCGTGCGCTGGTCACCCAACCGGACTGCGTACTGGCGGATGAGCCTACCGGCAACCTGGACCGCCACAATGCTGAGCAGGTGTACCAATTGATGCTGGAATTGAACAGGGATTTGAATACCAGCTTCGTAGTTGTCACCCACGATCCTGACATGGCCGCACGCATGGATAGCGTCTGGCACCTGGAAGATGGCAGGCTGGGGCCTGCCGGGTAGCCCCAGGGCATCGGCGATCCGATATTCCAGCACATATCGTCGATAGGTCCGGTATTGATTACCGTAACAATAATCCAACCTTCGAAGCCTCGGATGGTTCACGAAATTTGCCTGAATTGCCAGTCAGTCAGTTTCTCGCTTCTGCCTTTCTCTTTGAGATAGCGTTCGATATCGTCCGCAGTGAGCGTAGAGAGACGACGCCCGGACTGTGCCTTGATAAATGCCTCGGCATGACGGACATACCAGCGGCGTGCGCCTTCCGGTACGTTGTAAGCGTTTGTTTTTAAGATATACTTATCCCGGAAACGGGAGGCCGCATCGTCCATGATATAAACTCCTGGCAAAGCAATGATCATCCTTGATCAGCGTGAGAGTTTTATGGGAGAGTGGGGCAATGTCAAATAGAATTACATATGGTTCTGTCTATCCTGGATACACGGTCTTCCGTATATGTAACTGTTAGCTGCTAAATAACGTGTAGGGAAACCCCAAAAAGGAATAGGAAAATGAAGAAATCAATCGTAATCATGTCAATTGCCTTGCTCTCGGTTGTGAATATTGTTGTGGCTGATACTGCATCGGGGGTGAAATACGACATCATCAAAGAGACGCCAAACACTAAATTGAGCAAAGATAATTTAGAAATAAGGCTGAGCAAAAGGACTGACGAGCGCGTCCTTAAAGAAATTGCCTCGGCACTAAGAAAAAACAGGAAACAATATGACAGGCTTTGGATATTTTACTTCTTAAAGGATATGCCCACGGATACGGGCGCCTGGGCTATAACGCACTACACGCCAAATTTAGAGGTAAGCATTCTTGGCGCTACAGAGGCAGAGGATAAGGCCCTTGATGCAGTTTCAGTCAACGGTGAAGTGGTTATTGGTAAATGGAGGGATACCCGACCAATGGGGGAAAACACAATGATTATTTTTAAGAAGGCCGGAAAGCTGATGCTGAAAACCGCCTTTAAGGATGGTAGTTCTATGGAAGAGGAACTCAGGGAAAAGAAGGAGGCTGGGAAGGTCAGATACGACTATACAGAATCAAATCACGGAGAATATTTCGTGTTGGAAAATAATAAAAACCTGGGCATGTACGGGCGTGATGGCAAGTTCGGAGAAGCAAAGCATGTTAAGTAGTATTTTGCCAGTACAGCAGCTAACCATCGCGTCAACTCGGACTGGCTAACCCGCCGCTCCTCGTTTCTCGTCGCTCTGGGTCAGCCAGCCGGTTACGCAAATCGTTATACCGCTCGGAAAGAGAGCAGGCTCCTGTGAAAGCGAGCCTGCGAATTTAAATTATGCTGGGGTGCTAATGAATAGGTGTAATGATCAGTCGCTTTTTCTTCACCTGAATACGGACAGGCATTCCAATGTCGAATCCAGCACTCTTAATCCAGTATCCTTTTAATCTAATCCAAGGCACAGGTGGCCCTGGGAATGGTCGTTTGAGTTGATAGGAATGGTAGTTTTTAGAAACGGTAAGCTTTCTATCTTTCATTGCAGCTCCTTTTGCAATTTTCACGTTGCATTACAGACCCAATAATTTGGGTGGCCAGGAGGGTGAAAACAGCAAAAGGCACTGCCCGGGGTATTTCCCTTTCGGGTATTGTATTTCCCCAGCCTCCCGACCATAAAGTGAACAGATTACAGGCACAAAAAAACCGCCATTGGTTCAGGTCGCGGTTTTGTCCGCCTTTTGGAGTTTTCACGCTCCGTAGAAAGGAGCATAGTAGTAACAGCAAGGGAGTGTCAAGGCAGGTTAATGATGTCGCGGTATAACAATGCGCTCGTTCGGACGTTCACTACGCTGCGCTT
>CAJXFW010000006.1 GCA_913053655.1 uncultured Thiogranum sp.
GTCCGCGTTGGCTGTTTCTGTTTCAGGTCAGGGCACCTGGGAGACCACGCTGCAAGGCCGCGACCTGGACGGCAATGCCACCACGTACGAGGCCTACTACGACACCACACTGGATATCACCTGGCTGGCGGATGCGAATGCAGCAGGAACCGGAATGACTTGGGCCGATGCTAAAACCTGGGCCAATAATCTGAATGTGAATGGTGTGACCGGCTGGCGCCTGCCGACACTGAGTCCCATCGACGGGACGGCGTTTAACTTTACCTATGGCTATGACGGTACCACCGACGCCAGTTATAGCGTTAGTGCGCCGGGAACCACATATGCAGGCAGCACAGCGAGCGAGATGGCTCACCTGTATTACAATACACTGGGCAATCTGGCTAGACTCGGCACCAGCGGGGCAGTCCGGTCCGGTTGGGGTCTGACCAACACCGGCCCCTTTAGTAACTTCCAGTCCGGTAGCGTTTTCCCGTCCGGCAGTTATTGGACCGGGTTGGACTGTGCGCCTTACGCGTGTGCATTCAGCTTCTACAACGGCTTTCAGGGCGTCGAGTATAAGACTAATGCCCTCTTCGCTCTGGCTGTTCGTCCCGGCGATATCAGCGCAGTGCCGGTACCTGCGGCGCTGTGGTTATTCGGCAGTGGCCTGATGGGCTTGCTGGGTATGGCGAAGCGCACGCGCTGATATTTGACCCTTTGGTCATTGGTATGATTTGGCCCTTTTGAGGAGGTTTGGGGGAGCCTTCCCCCAAGCGGTTTGAAAGATTTATTCGCGCCACCGATCCACCTGTAGGAGCGACCTTGGTCGCGAACGGTTCGAGGATAATATTTACCTTAACCCGTGGCGCGTTACGAACACCTGCCGATTTACAAACAGGCCATGGATGTGGCCGTGCATTTTGAGAAAGTGGTGGCCGGGTTCTCGCGCTATCACAAGTACACATTGGGCACGGAGCTGCGTAATAAAAGCCGCGAAGTGGTGGCGCTGATCATGAAGGCCAACGCCGTGCGCGACAAGCGCCCGCATCTTTTACACTTGCGCGAATGCCTGGATGAGCTGTTGATCATCGTGCGCATCGCCAAGGAGGCGCGTGCTTTCAAGAGTTTCAAGTCCTTTCAATACGCCGTTGCGCACCGCGCTCTGGCAGCCGGGCAAGTCACTGCGCATCCTCGATGTAATCCCACGCCAAGACCTGGAGTCCTGGATCAAGCGACATGGCTGAGGGGCAGTTCAAGCAACTTCAACGGTTCTCATAATAGCGTATATTTCATTGTAAATACAATAGGATATGTATGTTGTGGCTGTTTTTCGTCAGAATCCCGGCCGACCCTCTATCTATCTTGCGTAAATCAATCTGATTTACTATGATTGCCAGTGATAGACATAGATAGAGAGTTCATCATGGAAACCAAAGTTGTCACTGCACACGTTCCTTTACCATTGGCTGATAAGATCGATGACTTGGCACAGCGCCTTGAACGGTCTAAAGCATGGATAGTGAAACAGGCGTTAACCGCATGGGTTGAACTGGAGGAGGAACGTCGCCGATTAACATTGGAAGCGCTGGCGGATGTGGATGCCGGAAATGTCATCGACCACCAGGCAATTCAAGCGTGGGCGGACAGTCTGGACACCGATAGCTCCCTGCCAATACCGAACAAATGAATCTGAAATGGGCTAGTAAAGCGTTATCGGATTTGGCGAGACTTCATGAATTCCTGGCTCCGGTAAACAAACCGGCCGCAGCACGCACGGTGCAATCGTTAACGGCGGCACCCCGTCGCCTGTTAGAGCAACCGCGTATCGGTGAACGGCTTGATGAATTCGAACCGCGTGAAGTTCGCCGTATCCTCGTCGGCCAATATGAAATACGTTACGAGATTCAGAAATCCACAATCTACGTGTTGCGACTTTGGCATACGCGAGAAGACAGGTAATCACCCCAGCAGAGCTGGGGGGTCTCCTATTGACGGGGTACTAGTGCTGGCCGAATTCCTTTTGCTGCTCGGCATAGGTCATCATCCGCCTTGCCCAGGGTAACAACAGGTACGCGGGAAAAGCGAGAAAGAAGGTCAGTAGAAAATAATCGGCGTAGCCCATTATCTGCGCGCCAAAGCCCCCGGCCCAGCCGGCCAAAGAGCGGCTGAGTGCAAAAATTGATGAATAAATTGCGTACTCGGTTGCCGAATGCGTTTTATTGACGATGGCCATCAGAAAAGCCAGAAAGGCTGCTGTGCCGAGTCCCCCGGTAAAGGACTCCAGTGCGCTCGCTGAATACATCAGCCAGCGTTGTGATTCGCTGAGCACGGCACCGGACTCGGCCAGTGGCAGCGCAGATGCTGCATAGGCATAGCCCAGATTAGACAGGGCCTGCCACAGTCCCAGCACCCAAAGGGCTTTGAATATGCCGGATCGGTCGGTGTACCAGCCACCGGTAATACCGCCGGCGATGGAAAGGGCCAGACCGATATTGACCGACACCAGACCGATTTCGCCGGCCGTAAACCCGACATCGACCCAGAAGGGTTTGATCATAAAGCCCATGGAGCTGTCACCGAGCTTGAAAATCAGCACGAAGATAATGACCGGGATGATATAAGGCCGCTGCAACATACCAAACAGTGTGCCGAACATCGGGCCTTCGCTCAGCGGTGTGCGCTGTTCCTGCGCCTTTATCCTGTGCGAGGTTCGGGAGAAAATCCATCCACCCAGTACCAGTGCGCCTGCGACGATAAATGCAGTGGGCCAGAACATTGCCAATGTCCTTGACCAGTGAACGCTGTTGTCGGCCAGCCAGAGTGCGCCCAGCAGGAATAGAACAACCAGACCGAATGCGGCGGGGTGGACAAGAAGTGCTTTAAGCTCATGCCGGATGCCGAGGCGGCCACTGCCCGCCTTGCTGACCTCTCCGGGTGCCAGCAGGCAGGCGATACCGCCGGCAATGAAAATGGCCGAGGCGGCCAGGTAGGTGCCGGTCCAGCCCCATACATCGGACAGCATCAATGCAAAACCCGATGCCAGCATCCCGACCCGGTAAAAGGCGATGCGCAAACCGTTGGCCAGGCCCAGTTCACGCTTGTTGAGCATTTCGATGGTGTAGCCGTCGATGGCGATATCATTGGTGGCAGACATCAGCGTAAACAGTCCGATAGCCCACCATACCCAGGGGCCGAAATCAGCGTGCAGGGCAAATACAGCCATAACCGTGGCCATTACCAGATCCACCAGCAGCATCCAGCGCCGGTGCTGCCGGTAGTGATCTACGGCAGGGGCCCAAAGGAACTTCAGCGTCCAGGCAAGGCCCAGCAGGCTCATAAAGCCTATTTTCCACAGTTCGACACCCTGGGTTCGGAAATGAACCGGAAATACGTCGTAAAACACGCCCAGCGGGAAGCCTTCGGCAAAATACAGGATGCCTACCCAGAATAACTTTGAGTGCAGCAGTTTCTGGTCGGCGGTTTCGGTGGCGTTTTTTGTCATTGAGGCAGTTATCTGAATTCAGGGTATTTAACACGAGATCCGGGCAGATTTGAATCTGCTTTTATTTCCTTCATGATGACTTTCCATGCCTGTTGATGTTTCGCTGATTTCTGCTTTTCTCGTTGGATTGCTCGGTGGTGTGCATTGTGTCGCTATGTGTGGCGGGATTGTCACGGCCTTGTCGTTCGGTCTTCCGGAAGCGGAGCGCAGTGGTTTTGCGCGCTGGCGCTACCTGTTGGCGTACAACACGGCGCGAATTACGAGTTATACACTGGCAGGCGCATTACTGGGTGGCGTTGGCTGGCTGGCGGCCAACTGGAGCGGAGTCCACCAGGTGCAGCTGTTTTTGCAGCTTCTCGCCGCCCTGTTTATGGTGGCGCTGGGCCTGTATCTGGGCGGCTGGTGGCAGGGTCTTGCACGGGTGGAGCGCGTCGGCGGCCGGGTATGGGCCGGACTGGAGCCATTGGGGCGGCGTTTCCTGCCGGCGAAGTCCCCCGGGCAGGCGTTCCTGCTGGGGCTGATATGGGGCTGGCTGCCCTGCGGACTTGTTTACAGTGTGCTGGTATGGTCAATATCCACGGCCAGTCCATTGTACGGTGCTGCACTATTGCTCAGTTTCGGTCTGGGAACCTTGCCGAACCTGCTGGCGATGGGCGCAGCCGCAACATGGCTGTCCGCCCGGGTGCGCGACCACCGCACCCGACAACTTGCAGGTCTGTTGGTCATACTTTTCGGTTTGTATTCCCTGCTAAGGCTTATTCAGTGAAGAACTGGTGTGTGAACTTTACCTCGTGGGCCTCACCGCCACCTTCCGGTTTTACCTGGACGGTAAAACGCAGGGTCTCTTCGTGTGTAATCGGAAAAGTCCCTATGTAGTAAATGGCCGTATCTTCGCGTACTTCGCGCAGTTTGATATTACGTTTTTGACCGGGAAGGTTGGTGGCGGACGCGTTAATATCAGCTTCCACGGGTTTACCGGTTGTCCCCAGTACTTTCTGTAATACTGCGATATTGATCATGCCGCGGTTCTTGCTGCGCTTGATGTTATATTCGCGCGTGACCGCAGGCGGCAGGTAGTTGGTGTTCAGGGCGTTGAAATGGACGACATAGTCACCAAAATCCTGGGAGTTTTCCGCATGGGCCGCACCTGTCAGGGTGATCAGGGTGCTGAACAGGAATGGCAACAGATATTTCTTGTACATATCAATTTTCTCCTTGCCTGTGAATCCAGGTCTCCAGTCAAACTATAGACCAAACCGGGGAAAATTGCGGCGGAAATAAAAAAGCGGGGACGGTTGAACCCGTCCCCGCTGGTGGACACATTCCACACCCAGGGAAAATCTATACGATGGCTTCTGCTTTTTCCATACGTGCGTCCGCGCCGCTTGTTGTGCCGGGCAGGGGTGTGTTTATGGTGTGGTTCATCTGTTGCAAAGTGTCAATTTGTTTCCTGGTTTCGCGCAGATTCGCACCGAGTTCCTTGATGCGCACTTCCAGGGTATCGCGGGATTCACTGATACGCCGCAAGGTCTCCAGACGCTTCTCCATGGTGGCCTTGTGCTCCTTTATTTGCCGGACCAGGGGATTCATGACTTCCTTAAGCCAGGTGTTGGCGTCCTGGTTTGCCTTGAAAAACAGGCTGCGGGTGTGGCTGACCAGTGATATGAAGAATCTTTTTGTCACGTAAGACTGTTCCGTCATGGTCGTGACGGGACTGCGCCGGAATGTTTCAGCTTCCTGGTAGAGGCGTTCGAGCTCTGTCGAAAATCGTGCCACAGAATACTGTTTTGGTGTGATTTGCGGCAGGCCGTGTTCCTCATGAAATTTCTTGTAGGTTGCACGTATCAGCATGCGGGTCTGTTCGGCATGACTGCTGACCTGTTCCATGCTGTCACGTGCACCGTCGAAAAAAGTTTCCATACCACGTTTCAGTCCGGCCGTGGTCCAGCTGTTGGTCATACTGTCACGCGTCTTGCTAATAAGCCGGTCCAGCGTATCCATGCTGAGTGACTCCAGCATATTACGTGCCTGGTTTTGCAGCAGGCGGCGACTGTTCTGGAAACTTTCCACGTTGCGCAGGTAGGTGGCTTGCTCCTCGCGTGATTTGGTCATCAGGTGCATGATGACGTCGGCATTCTTGCCGCGTAGCGAGCGTAATTCAGTGAGCTGGCCAGTGGTCTTGTTCTTGCGATTTTCCAGCAGGGTCAGGTTGTCGTCGACCAGTCCACCGATCTGGGAAACCAGGTTGTTTCGCACTATTTCCTGTTTTCCGGGCAGCACCGTTTCCGCCAGGAATTTTTCCAGTTCCGGAAGGCGGCTTTTTTTCAGCAGCTGCGCGTTATCACGAACTTTTCCAAGCAGGCCCTTCTGTGCTGAAATCGGAAATACCCGGACCGGATCAACCTGCAATTGCTCGGCACTTGAAAGGCGCTGTGCCTCGATACTTGCATTAATGCTGGAAGAGTCTTTGAGTTCATCCCACAGGGTGTCTATCTTGTTCATGACCACTATCAGGTTCTGGTCCGGCTGGTCACGAACAGTACGCACATGATGCTCCCACATTTCCATGTCGCTGTGCGTGACGCCGGTATCGGCTGCCAGCAGGAACATGACGGCCTGGGCGGAGGGCAGCATGTTCAGGGTCAGTTCGGGTTCGTTGCCCATGGCGTTCAGCCCCGGGGTATCCAGGACTACCAGTCCTTTTTTGAGCAGCTCGTGGGGGAAGCTGATCATTGCATGACGCCAGTGCGGAACCTCAACCTGCTCCGGCTGTTTGCCGTGTGCCCGGAAATAGGGATCACTGCTTTCATCGTACAGTCCCAGTTCACGCGCCTTGGCAAGCGGTACCTGGCGGGTCTTGATGACTTCGTGCAAAGCTTGTGATACCTGCTTGGGATCGTTAACGTTGAGTTGAATCTGCGTCCATCTAATGGGGTCGTGTTTCAGCTCGGCGATACTTTCATCCCGCAGGCGCGTTTCGATGGGCAGCAGCCGGATATAGGCTTCGGCATAATCGGGATCGTGAAACAGCTCGGTCGGGCACATGGTCGTACGGCCGGCCTCGGAAGGTAGCAGGCGCTGCCCGTAGTTTGCAAAAAACAGCGCATTGATGAGTTCGGTTTTGCCGCGCGAAAATTCTGCCACAAAAGCGATGGTAAGGCGGTCCTTGCGCAATGCCTCGATGGTTTCAAATATCCTCAATTCCTGTTCCGCTGAAGCCAGCTCATTGTCCTCCAGCCAGCCCTGAAAATTCTGGATAGTCTGAACCAGTTTCTCACGCCATGCCGTGTAGGACGCCAGGCGTTGATCGAGTCGATCCTGCTTCATGCAACATGTTCCTGATAGACGTTTTTAATTGCCGCCAGCCGCCGGCGGTTTTACGCTTTGGGCGCATCCGACACTCCTAGCGGCCGGGTGGAAGTGGTCTTTAGTCCGGTTTTTAGAGAGTTAGCGGATGTCCAGCGTAAGCCTGGAACGAGCAGGCCGTATGTGAACCGGTTCACAGTTCGGGCGCCGGGACACCCTCCGGAAGTTTTTTGGGAGCGGTAATGCGTACCCGCTTGTTGCGGGCGCCGGCACCTGACAGCAGTTCGACCTGATTTTTGCTCACACCACATGTTTTCGCCAGAAATTCCAGCAGGTGTTTATTGGCCTTGCCATCAACAGGCGGGGTGGTGAGGCGGATTTTGAGATGGTCGCCGACGGGACCGGCTATCTCGTTACAGCTGGCACGAGGCTGAACGCGTATATTGAGGATCAAAACCTTGTTTTGCCAGCGATACCAGGACTCCGGCATGCGAGCAAGGTCACTGGGCCAGTTGGTGAAGCGGTGGTAACAGCAGCATTTTTGCCAGTTGTATCGCAATCAACGCCACCAGTGGAGACAGATCCATACCTGACATGGGGGGTATCAGGCGCCGGCAGGGCCGCAGGACCGGTTCGGTGATGCTGTATAACAGCGAAACAACGGGATTAAAGGCCCCCGGATTTATCCAGCTTATGACGACCTGGATGAAAATGGAGAACAAAAAGACGTTCAGCAGCAGCCCGATCAGCTCTGCGAACGACAGTATGATCAGTGATACGAGGGGAATGTGTCCGCCGCGCAACAGTGCGATCAGGCTGAACGAGGCAATTTGCAGAACCAGCATCAGAACCAGCGAGCTGGTATCTATTTTACCGATGCTCGGGATGAGTTTACGCAGTGGAATCAGTGGCGGGTTAGTGACTTTTACCAGGAACTGGCTGACAGGATTGTAAAAATCCGCGCGTACCGCAGCCAGTATAAAGCGCAGCATCACTGTCAGTATATAAAGCCCGAAAAGGGTGTTGATCAGGAATTCGACGGGGTTGGTAACGTAAGTGCTGCCCATCATTTTTCTCCAAGTTGCAGTGCCAGTTCCCGGGAGCGATCCCGGGCGGCGGTCAAGGCGTCATTAAACAGGGTTTTTATTCCACCCGCTTCCAGTACCGCGAGCGCTTTTTCGGTTGTGCCACCCGGAGAAGTGACACGCCGACGTAATACAGCGGCATCTTCGCTGCTTTCCAGCGCCATTTTTGCTGCCCCAAATGCCGTTTGCAGGGCCAGCAGCCGGGCGGTTTTTTCGTTCAGTCCAAGGGCTGCCCCGGTCTCTTGCAAGGCTTCGATGACCAGGAAGAAGTAGGCGGGCCCGCTGCCCGACAGGGCCGTAACGGCGTCCATCAGCGCCTCGTCTTCCACCCACAGAGCCAGACCGACAGCGCGCAGGATGGTTTCAGCCTGATCTTTTTGCTCGCTGGAGACCTGTTCGCTGGGATACAGGGCAGTAGCGCCGCTTTGCACCAGCGCCGGCGTGTTGGGCATGCAGCGCACCAGGGCGCAGTTTCCGCCCAGCCAGCGCTGCAGGTCGGAGCTGCGGATACCTGCGGCGATGGAGATCACCAGTGGCGACTGCTTCTGTACAGTGCTGCCAAGATCTTCAGCAACTTCCTGAATAATCTGGGGCTTTACCGCGAGGACTACAACCTCGCTGGCCTCCACCACCTTATTATTGTCGGTATTGGTATGTACCTGAAAGTGGCTGGTCAGCGTCGCGAGCTGCCGGCTGTCCGGATCGGAAACTGAAATGCTGGCGGGATCCCAGCCGTCGGCAATCAGGCCGCCAATCAGGCTGCGCGCCATGTTGCCGGCACCGATAAATGCGAGTCGGGTTGTCTTCATGGCGCAGACAATACAGGATCATAAATGTCTGATACAAGCGCAAATTATCCTCAGGCCCCGGTGTCCGGGGCAGCGGGCTATACTTACCTCGATCGGCCATCGGTAAGGTCAAGTTCTGTGACTGGCTGACGATAAGGAATTCCAGAACCAGCAAAGGAAAAGCACATGGATATTGCCGAGTTACTCGCCTTCAGCGTAAAAAACAACGCATCTGACCTGCACGTTTCTGCGGGTCTGCCGCCGATGATCCGTGTCGACGGCGATATCCGCCGTATCAACGTACCGGCCCTGGATCACAAGACGGTTCACAGCCTGATCTACGACATCATGAACGACAAGCAGCGCAAGGACTTCGAGGAATTCTTTGAAACCGATTTCTCTTTCGAAATCCCCAACCTTGCGCGTTTCCGTGTCAATGCTTTCAATCATAATCGGGGTGCCGGCGGCGTATTCCGTACCATCCCGTCGACCATCCTGACGCTGGAGGAGCTGGGTTGCCCGGCGACTTTCAAGGATATCGCCGACCAGCCGCGCGGTATCGTGCTGGTGACCGGGCCGACCGGTTCCGGTAAGTCCACCACATTGGCGGCGATGGTGGATCACGTCAATAACGAACGCTTCGAACACATCCTGACTATTGAGGATCCAATCGAATTCGTGCACGAAAGCAAAAAGTGTCTGGTCAACCAGCGCGAAGTGCATCGCGATACACACGGTTTCAACGAAGCGTTGCGCTCGGCACTGCGCGAAGATCCCGACATTATCCTGGTTGGTGAGCTGCGTGACCTGGAAACCATCAGGTTGGCGTTGACTGCCGCTGAAACCGGTCACCTGGTTTTCGGCACACTGCATACCAGTTCCGCCGCCAAGACCATTGACCGTATTATCGATGTATTCCCCGCCGCAGAAAAAGACATGGTGCGCTCCATGCTTTCAGAATCCCTGCGTGCGGTTATTGCACAGACCCTGTTGAAGAAGACAGGTGGTGGTCGAATTGCGGCCCACGAAATTATGATTGGTACACCGGCGATTCGTAACCTGATTCGTGAAGGCAAGGTTGCGCAGATGTATTCCTCGATTCAGACCGGACAGTCAGTCGGCATGCAGACCCTTGATCAGAATCTGCTGGAGCTCGTTCAGCGTGGCCTGATCAATCGCCTGGATGCCAGGTCCAAAGCCATGAACAAAGACGATTTCCAATAAACCTGTAGCTACCGGGAAACACGATGGATTTTAATTCTTTACTGAAGCTTTTGGTTCACAAGCGGGGCTCGGACCTGTTTATTACCGCCGGTTTGCCGCCCAGCATGAAAGTTAACGGCCGCATCAAGCCGGTGTCCCAGTCGACGCTTACGCCGGAGCAGGCGCGTGAAGTGGTCCTTGGCGTGATGACGGTGGAGCAGCGCAAGGACTTCGACAAGAACCATGAATGCAACTTTGCCATCAGTGCCAGCGGTGTGGGTCGCTTCCGTGTCAGTGCATTTTATCAGCGTAACCACTGCGGTATGGTGCTGCGCCGAATCGAGACCAATATTCCAACCATTGAAGACCTGCATCTGCCACCGAGCGTCAAGAACCTGGCCATGACCAAGCGTGGTCTGATTATATTCGTTGGTGCTACCGGCACCGGCAAATCAACGTCACTGGCTTCCATGATCGGTTACCGTAACCACAACAGTACCGGGCATATCATTACCATCGAAGACCCCATCGAGTATATCCACCAGCATGCCGGTTGTATCGTCACCCAGCGCGAAGTCGGTATTGATACCGATTCTTTCGCTGTGGCGCTGAAAAATACCTTGCGCCAGGCCCCGGACGTTATCCTGATCGGCGAAATCCGTACCCGAGAAACCATGGACCACGCGATTGTCTTCGCCGAAACCGGTCACCTGTGCCTGGCGACGCTGCACGCCAATAATGCGAACCAGGCGATGGACCGTATTGTCAACTTTTTCCCGGAAGATCGTCGCAATCAGCTGCTGATGGATCTGTCGCTGAATCTGAAGGCCATCCTGGCCCAGCAGCTGATTCCCACACCCGATGGCAAGGGGCGCTGTGTTGCCGTCGAAATACTGGTCAATACGCCGCTGGCTGCAGACCTGATCCGCAAGGGTGATGTGCACGAACTCAAGGATCTGATGAAGCGTTCCAACCAGCAGGGGATGAAAACTTTCGACCAGGCCCTGTACGAGTTATATAGAGACGGGGAGATTACCCAGGACGATGCCATCCACTATGCCGATTCGGCGAATGAAGTACGCCTGATGATCAAACTGAAAGACAGCGACCTGGATGCCACCAATGCGCTCGAAGGTGTGACGCTGGTTGAATCCTAGGGATCGAATACCGAGTAAGCGTCAAACACCGGGCCGTCGACGCAGACGCGTTTCATTGCCGGTCCCTGTGTGGTCCGCACTTCTACAACACAGCCTGCACAACCACCGACTGCACAGGCCATGAACTCTTCCAGTGATACCTGGCAGGGCAGGTCATACTGCTTTGCCAGTCCTGCCGTGGCCTCCAGCATGGGGTGTGGACCGCAGGCAAAAATCTCAACTTCCGAGCGTTGTTGCTCATCGAGGGCATCCAGCCAGCAGCGCGCCAGCTCGGTAATGTAACCGTCGTAGCAGCCGGGGTAACCCTGCTGACTGGCGAGGCGCGAGGCAATGCCCCGATCTTCCAGCAGCGGCATGGTACCAATTACCCCCTCGGGGATGCCGGGGATCAGTATTTGAGACGGGCGTTGCTTAAACGGAAACGGAACTTCCGATCCCAGCAATACCAGCGGCCGCCAGGTGCCTTCCTGTTTTAGCTGCTCGGCAAGAAAAATCATGGGTGGCATTCCCACACCACCACCCAGCAGCAGGGTGCGGGGGCGGGACATATCAGGCCTGAACGGTTGGCCGATCGGACCCAGCAGGCTGATGGTTTCACCTGCCTTTTTTTGTGCCAGCAGTGCGGTACCTTTCCCGACTACTTTATAGAGAAAATCCACCCAGCCCTGTTGTGGGTCTGTGCGCATAATGGATAGCGGCCTGCGCATGGCCAGTAGCGGGTCACACCCCAGGTGGACGAACTGCCCGGGTCTGGCGTGTGCGGCGCAGTCCGGCGCCTGTACGCGCAATACGTACTGTTCTCCGCTGTGGGGTTGCTGTGAAAGTATCTGCGCAGTCTCCAGCCCTATGGTCCCGCGCCGGAATTTGTCGTTCATGAATCGTCGTTGCTAAAGATGATCTGCCCGTTGCGCAGCGTATAGCGTACCCGGCCGGGCATTTCCCAGCCTCGGAACGGTGTGTTCCTGCCTTGGCTGTGCATGCGGGTCTCGTCAAGCTGCCAGGTCGCATTGGGGTCCAGGATGCAGATGTCGGCAGCGCGTCCGACGCTTAGCTCACCATAGGGGATATTGAGAATGCTGGCGGGGCCACTGGTCACGCGGGCAATGGCATCCGTTAATAACAGGTGATTTTCCTCTACCAGTTTCAGGGTGAGCGACAACAGTGAATCCAGGCCTGAAGCGCCGGGTTCGGTGGCCGGGAAAGGCGCCAGTTTGGCATCGGCTTCGTGCGGCTGGTGATCTGAACACAGGGCTGACAGGGTGCCGTTTTGCAGGCCTTTGCGCAGGCTGTCCCGGTCTTCCTGGGTGCGTAACGGAGGAATGAAATGATAGTCGGCACCAAAGTCTACGGTATCCAGTTCGGTCAGGTAGAGGTTTGGCATGGCAACACCTGCGGTGACGGGAACACCGTCAAACCGTGCGCGCGCTACCATGCGTACCGCCTGTTGCGTTGTCAGGTGACAAAAATGGGCGCGTACACCGGTTTGCTGAATCAATGCCAGGTCGCGGGCGACGGCAACCGTTTCTGCGGCCTCCGGTATCCCGGGCAGGCCGAGACGCGTGGACATATGCCCTTCGTGCATGCAGCCGTTGGCTGACAGCGCGGCATCGTCAGCGTGTAGAAATACCGTCAGGTCAAAGGTGGCGGCATATTCGAAGGCGCGCCGCTCTATGTAGGTAGATGCCAGAGGTTTCAGGGCATTGCTGACGCCGACACATCCGGCACGCTGCAAGGCGGCCATTTCACTCAGGTGCTCGCCGTCCAGTCCACGTGTCAGTGCGCCGAGCGAGACTACGCGTGCAGCACCGGCCTGTCGTGCGCGGTGTCGGATGAGCTCGATGACCGCCGGTGTGTCTATTACCGGGTCGGTGTCCGGTGGGCAGCACAGGGTGGTGATGCCGCCAGCTGCCGCCGCCCTGCATTCGCTGTCTATGGTCGCTTTGAATTCCTTGCCCGGTTCGCCCAGGCGGGCACTCAGATCAATCAGGCCCGGAATGACGTACAAGCTGGTGGCATCCAGCTCGATATCCGCGGAAAAACCGTCCGGAGGTTGGTCAACGGCTACCACGCGTCCGTCAGCAATATAGATATCCAGCAGGTCGTCGATGTCATTGCCAGGATCTATCAGCCGCCCCCCGGCAATACGTATGTTGGGATCAGGCATGGGATTCCTGCGTCGTGCTTTGTTGCATGACCATCGACATAACCGCCATGCGTACGGCGATACCATACGTGACCTGTTGCAGGATGACCGAGTGGGGACCGTCCGCCACCCTGGAATCCATTTCGACACCGCGATTGATCGGGCCGGGGTGCATAACAGTGACGTCCGGTTTGGCTATGGACAGTTTCTCTTCGGTCAGGCCGTACAGCTGATAATATTCGTGTTCGCTGGGCAGCGATGCACTGAGCATGCGTTCCCGCTGCAGACGCAGCATGATGACGACATCCGCATCACGCAGACCTTCACGCAGATCGTTGAACACACGTACACCCAGCGTTTCGACGTGGGCCGGTATCAGGGTGCGCGGTGCGACGATACGTACGTCGCCCGTATTCAGCAGGTTGAGGGCGTGAATCTGCGAGCGTGCGACACGCGAGTGCGCGACGTCTCCCACAATAGCAACCGTCAGGCGACCAAAATCGGCGCCTTTTTCACGGCGTATGGTGAACATGTCGAGCATCGCCTGAGTGGGGTGGGCATGCCGGCCATCTCCCGCGTTGATGACGCTGACGTGTGGCTGTACGTGGTGCGCAATAAAATGTGCGGTTCCGCTATCGGCGTGCCGGACCACAAACATATCGACGTGCATGGCTTGCAGGTTTCGCAAGGTGTCCAGCAGGGTTTCGCCCTTGACCGCAGAAGACGCCGTGACGTTGATGTTCAGTACGTCGGCGGACAGGCGTTTGGCTGCCAGCTCGAAGGTGGTGCGGGTGCGGGTACTGGCTTCGAAGAACAGATTAACGATGGTTTTGCCGCGCAGCAGTGGAACCTTCTTTACCGATTGTTCGGTAACACCGGCAAATGACTCGGCCGTGTCCAGGACTTCGGTCAGGAGATCGCGTGTCAGGCCCTCAGTCGAAAGAAAGTGGCGCAAGCGCCCATCTGCGCGGATTTGAATATTGGCAGTCGTCATGTGCCTGACCTGACTTCCAGCGCCAAAGGTTCGGGCCCGCTGAGTTTTACCTGTTCACCGGGAGCGAGTTCCATGGCCAGGCCGACTACGTTGGCTTCGATCGGCAGCTCGCGCCCGCTGCGTTCCACCAGTGTCGCCAGCAGAATCGAAGCCGGGCGCCCGTAATCGAACAGCTCATTCATGGCGGCGCGTATGGTTCTCCCGGTATGCAGTACGTCATCCACCAGGATAATGTCGCGGTCGTCGAGTGTGAAAGGGAGCTGCGAGGGCTTGACCTGCGGGTTCATGCCGATACGGGTGAAATCATCGCGGTAGAAGGAAATGTCCAGTACGCCGAGAGGTTCCTGGATATCGAGTATCCTGTGCAGTCCCTCGGCAATCCAGACACCGCCGGTATGGATACCGACCATCGCGGTTCGATCATCGATGTCGATCTGCTGCCGCAAGTCAGCGGCCATCTGTTCGATGAGTGCGGCGATGTCGTGCTGTTTAGTCAAATTCAGGGTTCTTTGTGTTGCAACCAGTCCTGCAGGATAACCTGTGCGGACAGCGGGTCGATGGTCTGGCCGGTCTTGCCGGAACCCGGAGATCCGGACTCTACGATATAGGAACTCAGGCGTTCTTCCGCCGGGAGTACCGGTAAGCGGTAGCGGCCTGCCAGCTGTCGGCAGAAACGCTGCGCTGCCAGGGTCATATTTTGTTCACTGCCGTCCATATGATACGGGATTCCGACCACCAGCGCGTCCGGTTTCCATTCTTCTATCAGCCGGGTGATGGCGGGCCAGTCCGGCTTGCCGTCACGCGCACTGACGGTGGTCAATGCGGTGGCGGATTGTGTAATCTGTTGTCCTACGGCAACGCCGATGCGTTTGCGCCCATAGTCGAAACCGAGCAATGTCTGGAAAGTGGTTGGTGACATAGCCATCAGGCGTGGCCGGCTTCTCCCGACAGTAAATCCAGATTAATTCCGAGCGATGCAGCGGCAGCCTTCCAGCGCTCCGCATCGGGTGTGTTAAACAGGATATCAGGGTGTGCCGGGCCACTCAGCCACACGTTTTCTGCCATTTCCCGCTCCAGTTGACCCGCCCCCCAGCCCGCGTAACCGAGCGTAATCAGAGCGTGTTCCGGACCGTCATTTCTGGAGATGGCCTCCAGAATATCCATTGAAGAGGTGATGCCGATCCGGTCGGTGACTCTGAGAGTGGCTTCCCATTCGCCTAACGGCTCATGCAGAACGAAGCCGCGTTCCTGCTGTACCGGGCCGCCAAGATGAACCTGGATCTGCCTGGCCTCCGGCTCGGCTTGCTCCAGTTGAACATGTTGCAGGATTTCTCCCAGCTGCATGTCCAGTGGCCGATTGATCACCAGCCCGAGCGCTCCCTCGTCATTGTGTTCGCAGATATAGGTAACGGAATGGAAAAAATTAGGGTCTTCCAGGCCTGGCATGGCGATGAGGAACTGGTTGGTCAGGTACCGGGTGTCGCTCATATCGCTAGTATCCTGTAGCCGGCGTTCAAGTACAAGCCGACCCTGCTGCTGTCGTGATACAACGAGGATCAGCGACCCTTCAGCTTGCCGCTGGTAAATACCCAGGTGCGGGTAATGTACAGAACGTCGGTCTCGTTTTTGATGTTGTCCGGGAACGGTGCAAAAGGTGCGGCCAACGTGACAATCCGCACCGCCGCATCATCCAGAATCTTGTGTCCGGAAGGCTTGCGAATGGTGATCTCACGCACGCTGCCGTCCGAATAGAGGGCGACCTGGACGATAAGTTTGCCGGACAGGTGCCGGCGGCGTGCACTATCCGGGTAATTCAGCTCGCCAACGCGTTCTACTTTCTGTACCCAGTCGCGCATATAGCTGGCGTATTTGAATTCCCGGGTACGAGACGAGATGAACTTGCTTTTTGGCGCCTTTGAATAAGCCTGCAGAGACTGGTTGATTTGCTGGTTGAGTGCCAGCATTTCCATACTGCGGCTAATGAGTTCCGCAGCCCTGGTCTGCTCCGAATCCTGCTCGGGTTCCGGTTCCGACTGCAGGTCTGTTTTTTGCTGACTGTCATCACTGCTGAGTACACGGGTCGGTGTGGGCTTGCTCTCCGAGCGTGTAACCGGAGGCGCCTGTTCGATCAGTTGCTGCCGGGGGTGGACTTTTTCCTCGGTGTTACCGGCTCCCTCCTGACTGGATTCCGCCAGGTAGTCGTAATCTTCCGGCGGGGGCGAATCGGTGTGGGTAACAACGGTGATATCGAGCGTGGGTGTATCCTGGTCGGGTGGATTGCGATCAAAAGTGTCGAAGCTGATACCGAGAATGATCAGGGCATGGAACGCGGTTGCAATAAACAGCATCAGCACCAGCCGATCAGTGGTTTGTGGCTCCAGTGAGGATTCCATTGCTATTGTCACGGTATCAATCCAGGTACGCGCATCTCAAATACTTAGTGCAGGAATTATACCGCTTTACGGGTTTACCTGGACGATTTCAATATCCGCCGGCTGTTGTTCAAAATGAATGCGTTTGGCGAGCGCGGGTGTCAGCCAGGCACTGTTGTGCTCGTCGATCAGTAGCACATCCTGTATGCCCATCCGGGCGGCGACTGTCTGCCAGTTATCGGGGCCGGCGACAAACAGTGCGGTCGCTGCGGCGTCTGCCAGTGTTGGATCCTGGGTCAATACGGTTACCGATGCCGTCTTTTCGGCAGGGTAGCCGCTGCGCGGGTCCAGGATATGATGGTAACGCCGCCCGTTATATTCGAAGTAGCGTTCATAGTTGCCCGAGGTGAAAATGCAGCCGGAACCCTCCAGTTCGATGCTTGCCAGAATCCCGCTTGAGTCGGGCTGGCGGATGCCTATACGCCAGGGTCTGTCACCTCGCCGGCCGCGAACGCACAGGTCGCCGCCGGCATTTACGATAAGGTTATTGATGCCCCTTTGCTGGAGCAGTTCTACGGCTTTTCCGACAGAGTAACCTTTGGCGAAGCCGCCAAAATCAAGGCGCACTGCCGGGTTGTTGCTGCTCACGACCTGCCCGTCGATTTGCAGTTGCAGGCTGCTGGGTGCTGAATCCAGCCAGCGCTGTATGCGCTCGCGTGAAGGGGGTGGGCCTTGTGCGGGATCATCCTGCTGGAAGCCCCACAGCCTCAGCAGATTTCCGATTGCGGGGTTAAACAGGCCGCCACTGCTGCGTTCGAAACCCTGTCCCAGCTGAATCAACTTTACGATGGAAGGGTCGGTGTGGATGGATTTACCAGCGGCTATGGCATTGTTCAGGTCCATCAGCAGGCCGCGTTGCCAGGCGTGCCAGTCTCGATGCTGGCGCTGGTACATGGCATCAACAGCCTGTACGGCCTGTTGAGCCCGCTTTTCCTCGACGCCGTATAGCGTAATGTCTATCACTGTGCCAAAGGCAAATATTTGTTCCTGATAGACATCTTGCACGGGACGACTGCAGCCGGCGAGCAGCAGCAGGCCCAGGGCCGTCAGGGAAAGTGCGATGCGTATTATCACTTGCTGGACTGGAGACGGTTCGCGATACGTTCCATGAGCCGGCCGGCAATGTCCAGGCCGTACTGTTGATCCAGCTCACGGATACAGGTTGGGCTGGTGACGTTTATCTCAGTCAGATAATCCCCAATAACGTCGAGGCCGACGAACATCAGCCCGCGCTCACGAAGCTGCGGACCGGTTTGTGCACAGATCCAGCGGTCACGTTCGCTGAGCTCAATACCTTCGCCGCGACCACCAGCGGCAAGATTGCCTCGCGTTTCGCCCTTTGCGGGTATACGCGCCAGGGCGAAGGGCACAGGTTCGCCATCTACCATCAGGATGCGTTTATCGCCCTGGCTGATTTCCGGTATGAATTTCTGCGCCATGGCGGTGCGTTGTCCCAGTTCAGTGAGCGTCTCCAGTATCACGCTGGTATTCGGGTCCTCTTCTCGCACCCGGAAGATGGAGGCGCCGCCCATAGCGTCCAGCGGTTTGAGAATGATGTCGTGGTGCTGGTGGAGGAATGCCCGCAGGCGCTGCGGATTACGACTGACGACACTGGGTGCGCAGCATTCGGGAAACCAGGAGGTAAACAGTTTTTCGTTGCAATCGCGCAATGCTGAAGGACTGTTGACAATCAGTACCCCTTCCAGTTCAGCGCGTTCCAGAATATGCGTGGTATAGAGATATTCCATATCAAATGGAGGGTCTTTACGCATCAGCACGACATCAAGGCTGGATAAAGGATGTTCTTCCGCCGCAGAGTGTTGGTACCAGTCCGCGTTCTGATCCTGTACCCGAAGCTGCCGCATGGACGCCGATGCCCGGCCATCCTGCAGGTACAAATCCGCCTGTTCCATATAGAAAAGCTGCCAGCCGCGCGCCTGAGCCGCCAGCAGCATGGCGAAGCTGCTGTCTTTGTAGACCTTGATCGCGCTGATCGGGTCCATAACGATGCCGAGTTTGAGTGTCACCGGGTGTCCCACCTGTCTGGTTTATGTTCCGGATTGTGAACGAGTTCATAGTTGTAAAGTTTGCTGGTCACCGGACGATAGAAGCCAGTAGCCGCCAGTATATCGTAAATTTGTCGGCAAATCGGGCGCTTGGAGTCGTCGCAGGCCAGGCGCGAACACAGGAATTCAACTGGGTCAGGTAAGAGCCATATGCAAACCATTGTAGATCCGACAAAAGCAGAAAAATCGGAATCCCAGGCTGAGGAAATTGCCGATGCAGACGCTACGCCCGATGAAAATCATTTTTCCAATATTAAGGTCATGGTCATCGACGATTCCAAGACCATCCGTCGCACCGCGGAAACGCTGTTGAAAAAGGAGGGTTGCGAGGTTGTGACTGCGACCGATGGTTTCGAAGCGCTTGCCAAGATTGCCGACGAGAAACCGGACATTATTTTTGTCGATATCATGATGCCGCGTCTCGATGGATACCAGACGTGTGCGCTGATCAAGAACAACCAGGTATTCAAAAAAACCCCCGTTGTCATGTTATCCAGCAAGGATGGATTGTTTGACCGTGCGCGCGGTCGCATCGTGGGTTCCGATCAGTACCTGACCAAACCCTTTACCAAAGATGAATTACTGGGAGCGATCCGCGAGCACGTCAAGGCGTAGCAGACCGTTCCCGCATGTGAGTGCACATGCTCGAAGACGCGGTGATTAACCAAGAGGAAAGACCGATGGCACGAATTCTTATCGTAGACGATTCCCCGACCGAGGCCCATGTCCTTAAAGGCATGCTCGAAAAAAACGGGTTTGAAGTAGAAACAGCCGAGAACGGCACTGAGGGCATAGAACGCGCCAAAGAGCTGAAGCCGGATCTGATTTTAATGGACGTAGTGATGCCCGGCCTGAACGGTTTCCAGGCTACCCGCCAGTTAACCAAAGGATCTGAGACTTCAGACATCCCGGTCATTATCGTGACGACCAAGGACCAGGAGACGGATCGCGTATGGGGCATGCGCCAGGGCGCCCGGGATTTTATCTCCAAGCCGGTTGTCGAGAAAACGTTGATGGAAAAAATTAACGCAGTGCTTGAAACAGCCTGAGGCGCAGAGATATGTCCGGTTCATCAAAGACACCGCTGGAACACCTGGTTTACCTGCAACAGCTGTGCCTGGAGCATGCCCATGGGCTGCCACAACAGGAAGAAGCAGATGAGGAATGGCTGGGTATCGGTTTTCGGCTGGGGAAACTGCAGCTGGTCGCACCACTCGGTGAGGTGGCCGAAATACTGACCCCGCCAGGTCTTTCCCGGGTTCCGCGCACCAAAAACTGGGTATGTGGAATCGCGAATGTACGCGGAAATCTGATGCCGATTATGGATCTTCAGGGTTACCTGTACGATCGCACGGCGGTAGTAAAACGGCATAGCCGCATCCTTGTGGTGAACCACGATGGCGTGTACTCGGGCCTGGTAGTCGACGCCGTCATGGGGTTAAGGCATTTCCGCGATGAGCAGCGTTGCGATGAATTGCCGGGCGACGATGAGCACTTGCACCAATATATGCTGCATGGATTCAAGGTAGGCGCTGAACACTGGGGTGTATTCAGTTTGCACGCAGTTGCGCAGGCACCGCAGTTTTTAAAAGCGGCGATTTAGAGTTTAGGGGTTAAGGGTTTTATACGAGTTGTTATTACCAGGGAATAAAGATCAGCTGATTTGGTCAGGAGACGAAGCATGAGTACAGAGAATCAATCCCACGTCAAGGTGGGTTCACACAAAAGGACGATGTATCTGTTAGCGGCTTTGCTGCTATCGTTTAGTGTCATGGTTGGCATTTTCTGGTACGTGGAGATCGAGTCCAACTACGACAAGGAATACATCAGTTATGCCAGTGAACAGCAGGTGCTTTCGCAACAGATCGCGAAATATGCACTTGAAGCTTCGTCAGGTGTTGAAACAGCGTTCGGGCAGCTGGTTCATTACCGGGACCGTTTTAATGAGACGCTGGGCCATCAGCGCAACGGAAACGTGGCTACCGGGCTTCCGCCCAGCGGGGAGTCTGTCGACAGCGACCTGGGTACACTGGAAGAAACATGGCAGGGTTTCCAGGAGAGTATCGGCTTCGTCCTGGCCGGTAAGGAAGGCGTGACCGTAGTAGCCGAAGCCAGTAAGGTCATCAACGATCTGATGCCTAAACTGCAGGCCTATGACGAAGAGATTGTTGATATTCTTCTGGATAAAAAAGCCAGCCGTGAAACTATTAACCTGGCAACACGGCAGTTGATGCTCAGCCAGCGTATTGCCAACAACGTCAACCATGCCCTGAGCGGCACCGATGTGGACCTGGCTATCGAACGGTTTTCTGAAGATGTAGAAGAGTATGGGTCGGTGCTGGAAGGCATGGTGCGTGGCAACGATACGATCGCCATGGTCAAGAACGAAGAAGTGCAGGCCAAGCTGTTTGAGACTTCCATGTTGTTTACTATCGTTTCTGATTACGTGGAAGAACTTCTTGACCTGTCAGAGGACTTACTGGATATCCAGAACGCCGCTCAAAGCATCTCTACCAAATCTGATGACCTGTTCGCGGCGGCACTGCGTCTGCAGAATGGCTACTCGCTGGCGGCGGATTTGCGGCCGGTGCAGCCTGAAATGGCCTATATGTTCGGTGGCATTGGTCTGCTGATACTGTTCCTGCTGGGTATGCAGGTGTACCGGGATCAGGAGAATCGACGCAAACATGCAGAGGCAGAGAATGCCAACAACCAGGAAGCCATCCTGCGCCTGCTGGACGAGATGGGCAACCTGGCTGATGGTGACCTGACAACGTATGCGACGGTTACCGAGGATTTCACCGGTGCGATCGCGGATTCGGTTAACTATACCATCGATGCTCTGCGTGACATGGTTACCACCATTAACGAGACCTCCGGGCAGGTGTCTTCCGCTGCCAGGCAAACGCAGGAAACCGCCCAGCACCTGACTGAAGCCAGTACTCATCAGGCAGACGAAATCGCCTCCGCCACAACGTCGATCAACGAAATGGCGGTATCAATCGACGAGGTATCGAAGAACTCTGAAGAGACCAGTGAAAAAGCAATGAGGTCGGTAGACTTCGCCAAGAAAGGTGGCGAAACGGTACGCCGTAATATTGATGGTATGGACCGTATTCGGGAAACTATCCAGGAGACATCCAAGCGCATTAAACGCCTTGGTGAAAGCTCCCAGGAAATTGGTGATATCGTTGAGCTGATCAATGACATTGCCGAACAGACCAACATTCTGGCATTGAATGCAGCCATTCAGGCAGCTATGGCCGGCGAAGCAGGTCGTGGTTTCGCGGTGGTTGCTGACGAAGTTCAGCGACTTGCTGAACGTTCCAGCAATGCAACCAAACAGATCGAGGCGCTGGTTAAAACCATCCAGACGGATACCAACGAAGCGGTTATCTCTATGGAACAGAGTACCGCGGGTGTTGTTAACGGTGCACGTCTTGCGGAGGAATCCGGTGAAGCTCTGGATCAGATTCAGAAGGTTTCTGATGACCTTGCCGGATTGATCCAGAATATATCAGCTTCTGCCCGTCAGCAGTCCAAGGCGGCCGGCAGCATCTCCGAGACCATGCACGTTATCCAGGAGATCACGACGCAGACCTCGGCCGGTACCAACGAAACCTCAGCCTCTATCGGCAACCTTGCCGGCCTGGCTGACGATATGGGCCACTCGGTAGCCGGCTTCAAACTGCCTGAGTAACAGAGAGAGGCGCAAGCCCGTGGCTGACACGAGTGGACAGGCACCAGCCGAGACGGAAACCCGGTCCCATGCCGGGTGTTCGCTGGACATGGATGACCGGCAATTTTCCGACTGGACGAGATTGCTGGAGAGCCGTACCGGGTTATTCATTGCACCGGAACGCAGGTCCTTTCTGGTGAGTGGAATACGCACGCGTATGCGTAAGACGGGTTACGAGGATTACCGGGAATATTACGATCACCTGTCTATAGGGTATTTCCAGATACGGGAATGGTCTCTGCTGGTGGATCAGCTTACGGTTCATGAGACCTGTTTCTTCCGACACGAGTCTTCCATGAAGCTGGTTGAAGAGGTGGTGATCCCGTCCGTATTTGAACGTCAGCGAAGTTTCAATGCATGGAGCGTGGGTTGTGCCACTGGCGAGGAAACGTACAGCCTGGCAATGGTAATTGATGACTTTTGCGCTGCCAGGGAGAGCGACCGGTATTTTGGTGTGACAGGCACGGATATAAGTCTGCCCTCACTGCGTCATGCGCGGGAAGGTTTATACCTTGTTCGACGCTTGCAGGGTATTCGACCGGCGTTCCAGGGTAAATATTGCCAGTCGGAAACTGACACTCGTTTCCGGGTGAATCCGAATTTGCGTAAGCGAGTATGTTTTACCCAGCTGAATTCGCGAGACGTTGAGAGAGCACCATTTGCAAATCTTGATCTTGTATTCTGTCAGAATTTGTTGATTTATTACGATCGTGAGCGGCGGGCGCAACTGGTAAACCAGCTGGCGGGTTGTCTACGCCCCGGAGGGGTGTTGGTTTTGGGGCCAGGAGAAATACTGGACTGGCAGCATCCGAATATGGAGAAAGTGCGTTATCCGGATACGCTGGCGTATCGGCGCACAGACTAGTAGCACCTAGTGCGGGATGAAAGGATAAATAATGAATCAGGCAATCGACTTCAGCACACTGACGTGGGTTAAGAACGAACTGGATGCAACGCTCAAGGAAGCGCGGCAGTCGCTGGAGGCTCATGTAGAAAACCCGCAGGATGATGCCCAGCTCGGGTTTCTGACAGCGCACCTGCACCAGGTGTACGGCACGCTGCACATGGTTGAGTTGTACGGTGCCTCGTTGCTGGCAGAGGAAATGGAGCAGGTCGCCAGGGGCATTGCGGCCGGGACCGTGAGTCAGCATGACGATGCCTGTGACGTATTGATGCGGGCCATTCTTCAGCTGCCCGACTACCTGGATCGACTGATTGCGGGTTACCGTGATATTCCACTGGTGTTATTACCGCTGCTCAATGACTTGCGCGCTGTGCGCGGCGAGAATCTGTTATCCGAAAATCACATGTTCTCACCGGATCTTGATGCGGCAGTGCCTGAATCGATTATTACACCCGGGACTGATGGCAATGGTGATATTAAGGCGCAGGCACTACGTCACCGTTTTCAGCTGGGGTTGCTGGGGTGGTTCAGGGGCAGCGGTACTCAGGACGCGCTTGCTTCGATGTCCGGGGTACTGGAAAGCTTGCAGAACCAGAGCGGAGATGCCGGTGCAGCGCGCCTTTGGTGGGTTGCTGCCGGAATCGTCGATGCGCTCAGGACAGAGACACTGGAAAGTAGTATAGCCGTCAAACGACTGATGGGACAGGTTGACCGCCAGATAAAATCTGTAATGGATCATGGCGAATCCTTCCTGACCCGGAATATGCCGCGCGATTTATTCAAGAATCTGCTGTTTTACGCCGGACAGGCACATGGCGCCGGTCCACGCGTAGCCGAAATTCAATCGACCTACAAGCTGCAGGACCTGCTGCCGGGTGACGAAGAGCTGGCCGCGGCCCGCGAAAGTATGGCCGGACAGAACGCCGACCTGTTCGCCACGGTAGCCGTTGCCGTGAAGGAAGAGTTGGGGCGTCTCAAGGATACGCTTGATATTGTGCTGCGTAACGGATGCAGGGAAATTAATGAGCTGCAGCCGCTTGCCGATTCGCTGTGTTCACTTGGGGATACCCTGGGTATGTTAAGCCTGGGTGCGGCACGCGAGGCTGTCACCAGCAAGTCCGCTGATTTGCAGCGCAGTATCGACGCACAGGAAATACCGGCGGATACCTCGCTGATGGATGTGGCCAGTACACTGCTGTTTGTCGAATCTTCAGTTGACGGAATGGGTTGTGGTCGCGCTGTGGCGGACAGTGGTGGAAAGGTTGAAGAACAGCTCGCCCGGTCAGAATATAACCAGGTGATGGATGTTGTCATCCAGGAAGCCATCACCGATCTTCTGCGCGCCAAGGAAGCCATCATCGCTTATATTGACTCGGACAATGATACAAGCGCGCTTAGCGAGGTCCCGCAGTGGTTTAACCAGGTCAAGGGCGGGCTGTTGTTACTGGGCGAGTCAAGACCCGCCGCACTGGTTGGTTCTATCAGCCGGTATATTGAAAAAGAGCTGGTCGAGTCGAACAAGCAGGCCCCGCAACAGGAGCTGGATTCACTGGCCGATGCTGTCTGCGGGCTGGAGTACTATCTGGAGAGTCGCAAGGAGCACCGCATGTACGGTAGCTCCGCCATGTCAGTAGCTGAGGAAAGTATCGATAAACTGGGTTACCCGGCCCTGGAGGATGAGAGCGCGGAGACGGTTATGGAGGTCGAAGCAGCTGCTGCGGCTCCTGATACGACAGAAACCGATCTCGTAGAGTCCGTTGGCGAAGCTGCGGAAAACCTGGCAGAAGAAACAACGTTATCCGCACCACCCGCCGAGCCTGCATCACACCAGGCTGATGACCAGGGTGAAGAGCTGTCTGTAATCGGCAAAGAAGTCGATGAAGAAATTCTGGAAATATTTATTGAAGAAGCTGAAGAAGAATTAGCCAGTATCAACGAGCTGCTTCCGGCCTGGATCAGCGATCACGACAATACCGAAGCCATGAGCAGTATGAGGCGCTCCTGGCATACCCTGAAAGGCAGTGGCCGGCTGGTCGGTGCGCTACGTATTGGCGAACTTGCCTGGGCGTACGAGAATCTGCTTAACCGTATTATTGATGGTGTTGTACCGGTAACACCGGAGCTGACCGGCCTTCTCCAGTCCGCAGCAGAGATGCTGCCGCAGCTGGTTCAGGAGGTCAGGGATGGAACACCGGTGCAGGGGTCGGTTTCCGATTTGATGAGTGGTGCAGCCGCACTAAGTAGCGGTAAATCACCGTCGGCAACCAGCGCGTCTGACACACAGCGAGCCCCGGAAGTTGAGACACTGGCGCCAGAACCGTTGACAGAACCTGACTTTGTGCCCGAGGCAATCACACCACCTGTCGAAGCAGCAGCGGTTGCTGACGAAGAGCATTCAGAGGTCGAAGAGGTAGTCTGCAACGGTGTTATGGATTCGATGTTGTACGAAATATTCAACACCGAGGCTCGTGGCCATCTTGAAGTTATTCGAGAATTTCTCAATCAGGCAGCGCTAGGCGACTCGATGATCAGTGAGCCACTGGCGCGCGCTCTTCATACCCTGCATGGCAGTGCGCATATGGCTGAGGCCGGTATCATTGCAGATCTGGCGGGAGCGCTGGAACGGTGGGTCAAAGCACTGATGGGTGCAGGGCAACCGCTGGCGGATGACGGGCGTGACGTCCTGACGGAAAGTGTTGATATTATTGATCAGATGCTGTCCAGCCTGCCTGGCGCTATCTCCGGACCTGATCGTTACGAGGGACTGCTGCAGCAAATCAATTCGTTGTGGGAAGCGGTTCCTGTTCCTGCCATGGACGAGATCGTCATGCGGTCTGAAGCAGAGCCGGCTGCCGGGATGGACAACGAACCAGAAGATCTCTATGCCTCGTGTGACGATGAGCTACTGGAAGTCTTTATAGAAGAAAGTGCCGATAATCTGGAAACCGGTGGTGCAGCATTGTTGCGCTGGTGTAAATCACGGGAGGATAGCGAAGCGCTGGCTGAATTGCAGCGCGCCCTGCATACCGTTAAAGGGGGTGCGCGCATAGCTGATATTACCCCGATGGGCGATCTTGCCCACGCAATGGAATCGCTTGTCACGGTTATTGCCGAGTGTAAGGCCGATACGGCTGACTCTGCGCTGGACGGTGTGCAAGACGCTCAGGATAGTATGGTGGCGATGCTGGAAAGTGTGCGTAGCCGCCAATCAGTTGAGTCGGCGTACGCTCTCATAAACCGGTTACAGGAACTGAGTGAGCGGATCCCGGTAGCCGACACCGCTGAGGCAGCAGTGGATGAGACTATTGAAGAGCCGGCGATGGAAGAAATGGTGCCTGCTGTTGCCGCCGAGGCGGTTCATGCAGCAGATGACCCCTATGCTGAAACAGACCAGGAATTGCTGGAAGTCTTCCTGGAAGAAGCCAGCGATATAATGGAGAACAGCGAGCAGACCCTGCAGAACTGGAAAAATACACCGGATGACAAGTCCTTCATGACTGAGTTCCAGCGCGAACTGCATACCTTGAAGGGTGGTGCCCGTATGGCGGATATCACCGAAATTGGTGATCTTGCGCACGCTGTTGAGTCTCTTATGGTCAAGGTTTCAGAGGGTGCGGTGGCCGCCGGCGAGTCAATGTTTATGGTGCTTCACCAGGCGCACGATTGCCTTTCGGGAATGGTCGACCAGGTGCGAAATCGACAGTCGCTGGAACAGGCTACGGCGGTTCTTCACGACCTGGAATTGCTGACTGAAGGTAAGGACGTTGTAGCGCAAACCGCAAATCGGAAAAAGGCCGCACGGAAATCAACCCGGTCTGTAGCTCTACAGGGTGAGAAAGAGCTGGAAGATCGTCGCACGCACTCTCGAACCAATCACGAACTGGTCCGTGTCAAGGCGACGCTGCTTGATAATATGGTTAACTTTGCCGGCGAGGTCAGTATCTACAGGTCTCGTCTGGAGCAACAGGTTGGCGCCTATCGTTTCAACCTGGCTGAACTGGATCAAACCGTTTCGCGTGTACGTGAACAGTTGCGCAAACTCGATATAGAAACCGAGGCCCAGGTGCTGTTCCGTTACGAATCGGAAGTCGCGGAAGGTGCCGACGACGAAGAGTTTGACCCGCTGGAAATGGACCGCTATTCGCATATGCAGCAGCTGTCGCGTTCCCTGGCGGAAAGTGTCAACGACCTGGGCAGCTTGCAGGGCATGCTGGAAAACATTACGCGCGAATCAGAAACCTTGTTGCTGCAACAGTCTCGTGTAAATACCGAACTGCAGGAAGGATTGATGCGCACGCGCATGGTCCCGTTCCTCAGTCTTGCTGCCCGTATGCGGCGCATTGTCCGCCAGACTGCCAATGAGCTCGGCAGGAAAGCAGAGCTGGAGCTGTCTGGTGCGGAAGGTGAAATGGACCGCACCGTGGTAGATCGCATTGTCGCCCCGCTGGAGCACATGTTACGCAATGCCATATCTCACGGAATAGAGTCCCCGGAACAACGCAAGAAGGCCGGTAAGAAGGCGTGCGGAACCATAAATATTACACTGCAACGTGAATCCTCCGACGTGGTACTGCGTATTTCCGACGACGGTGCCGGTATCAAGATGGACGCTATACGCAGCAAGGCTGTTGAGCGCGGTCTGATGAAGGCAGATTCTGATCTGACAGATAACGAGGTACTCCAGTTTATCCTTGAAACGGGCTTCAGTACTGCAGAAAAAATAACCCAGGTTGCCGGGCGCGGTGTCGGCATGGACGTCGTCAATAGTGAAGTCAAGCAACTGGGTGGTTCGCTGCATATCGATTCGGAACCCCTGAAAGGCACAACGTTTACCATAAGGCTCCCCTTTACACTGGCCCTGAACCAGGCGCTGTTGATAGAAGTCGGGGAGGATCCTTACGCGATTCCGCTGTCAAGTATCGAAGGTATCGTGCGCATGAAGCGCGAGGATCTGAAGGCCTATTACACGGACCCGGAGGCCCGGTTCTCTTATGGCGGCTTCGAGTACGAGGTACGCCATCTGGGCAGCGTGCTGGGTACCGGTAGTCCACATCTGGACAGTGGTCCTTCCCGTGCCCCGGTGTTGCTGTCGCGCGTTGGTGATCATGGTGTTGCATTTCAGGTTGAGAACCTGATGGGGAGTCGCGAGATTGTCGTCAAATCTGTGGGTCCCCAGATCAGCACGGTGCGGGGTGTTTCAGGCGCCACAATCCTCGGTGACGGCCGGGTAGTCATGATTCTGGACATTACTGCCATGTTACGCAGTGGCGTAGTGGATGTAATGGACCAGGTCGAAGATATGATTCGACAGCCGAAAGCGGTCGAAACCCTGACTGTCATGGTAGTTGATGATTCGATTACCGTACGCAAGGTTACCACCCGCCTGCTGGAACGGAATGACATGAACGTGATTACCGCCAAGGATGGAGTTGACGCCGTTGCCAAACTACAGGAACATGTTCCCGACATTATGCTGCTCGATATAGAAATGCCGCGTATGGATGGATTCGAACTGGCAACACACGTTCGCAACGAAGCCCGTTTACGCGATATTCCGATCATTATGATTACATCACGAACTGGTGATAAACATCGGCAGCGAGCGATGCAGATCGGCGTAAACCGCTACCTGGGTAAACCCTTCCAGGAATCCGAGCTGCTGGAGAATATCAAGGGCTTACTTGAGGAACCGGGCGTAGATGGATGAGGCTTCACAGACTGCATTACGAGTTGCGTTACTGGCAGAGAAATGCGAACGCGAAAAGTTTCGTGCCTTGCTGGAAAGTGAAGGTATGGAAGTTGTGCTTGACGACAGCTTCGAGCTGCCGCTCCCCGGTATCCTGAACGGCGCAGAGGTCCTGCTGGTCGATATGAGCGGCCGATCGGATCGCTTCCAGGTACAGGACGTCCTGGATCAGTCACCGGTTCCGGTGTTGCTTAATCAGGGCGGTATTGGTAGCAGCGCGATCTGGCATCGCAGGTTGGTGGGCAAGCTGCAGACATTGGCCGACCGGTCGGTGCCGGAAGCGGGCAGAAACGTGTATCACAGTCGGCCGGATTTGCGTGTGGTGCCTGGTCAGGGTAGCAAAAGTGATGAGGCTCCGTGGCTGATTGTGCTGGGCGCATCGATGGGCGGACCCGGCGCGGTAGCCCGGTTTTTGCAGGCGCTGCCTGGTGATTTGCCGGTTGTTTTGTTGCTGGTGCAGCATATTTCCGCGTTGCATCAGGATCTGCTTGTGGAGCAGCTGGATCGGTGCAGTGACTGGCCGGTGGCTCTGCTGGGCGAAGAACAGACCTTTGCAGCAGGGCAGGTGTGGATGGTGTCCTCCGAGAGCCGTATCGAAATGGACGCAGACGGTGTGGTGCGTCACAGCGGAAAGTCGTGGAATTCTGCGCACCGGCCGAATATCGATGCAGTTCTGACGAGTGCAGCAGAAACGTTCGGTACACGCTGCGGAGCGATTATATTCAGTGGTCTTGGTCAGGATGGCAGCCTTGGCTGTGCGACCATTGCAGAACATGGCGGGTTTGTGTGGACACAGAACTCTGAGAGCTGTGCGATAGCGAGTATGCCGGAAGCTGTCCGGCGCTCCTGCAATGTAGATTTTAGCGGGACCCCCGAACAACTGGCGCAGGTACTGGTGACGCGCTGTCAATCGGCGTCCGCGAGCATTAACTAGATGACAGGTACAGGGAGTGGTAAATAATGAACGCTGTAGTTGAGTCTGTAAGAACGCTGTGGGTCCCTCTGGAAGAGGTGAACCTGCTGGTGCCCAATGTCGCTATTGCTGAAGTCATCAATTACCAGCCGCTGGATCTCATCCATGACGGACCCGACTGGTTGCTGGGGTGCTTGCGCTGGCGCGAGCAGGAACTGCCGGTAATTTCGGTGGAGCGACTATGCGGATTCAACCTGCCTCAGGGTGAACGCGGCTCGCGTATTTCGGTGATCAATTCAACGATTCCCGGTTCAGACCTGTCGTTTTATGCCATTGTCACAGCGGGTATCCCGCGCCTGTTCAGTGCAGATGACGATGCCCTGGGCGGTTCCATGCTGGGGGAGAGGGAGCTGCCGGACACCGTTGTGGACTGTGTGAAAATCGGTAATGAAGAAGCATTGCTTCCTGATCTCGAGAAGATTCAGGTGATGGTCGGGAAAGCCTGGGCAGCTGTCAGAAAATAAACACGCCGACTAGTTCGCCAGGTCACCCCATAACGTTTGCAGTGCGCTTATAGCCGCAAGTGCCGCTGTTTCCGTGCGTAACACCCTTGGGCCCAGCCGCACGCGCTGAAAACCCGCAGATACTGCGAATTCAGTTTCGTCAGCGTCCAGACCTCCCTCCGGTCCTATCAGGATATGAATCCGGTTCGCCGGCGCCAGCGCACCCAGATTGATATCAGCCCCTGGATCAAGCACCAGCTGGAGTGGCGCCTGCGTTTCCGTACACCAGTCAGATAACGGGCAGGCATTTCCCAGTTCGGGCAGGACGGAGCGGCCTGATTGCTCACACGCAGATCGTATAACTCCCTGCCAGTGTGCCATACGTTTCTCCAGCCGTTTTCCGTGCAGGTGGACCTGTGACCGATTGGTCCAGACTGGTGTTATGGTATTGACACCGAGCTCGACTGATTTTTGCAGTACAAAGTCCATGCGCTCACCACGAGAGATTCCCTGTCCCAGGGTAATATCCAGGCTCGATTCTCTGGACGTTTGTTCAGCGCGCTGAATGGCTGCGTTTACCAGAGTTTCCCCGACCGTATCCAGAATGGCGTGATAATCGCAGCCGTCGCCGTTGAACAGAATAAGCGGGGCGCCGTTCTTCAGGCGCAATACGCGGTAAAGGTAGTGACTTGTTTCTTCGTCCAGTTCGACAGTTTTCCTGTCAGCGAGTTGTTGTCCGGTATAAAAGCGCGAAATGCGCATCAGCAGCGGGGCAGGTGTGCAGGACTCATAGCCCCAGCTTGTTCCAGATGGCTGTGGTTGGACCGGCCTGGTTCATGGTATAGAAATGCAGGCCGGGTGCCCCGGCATCCAGCAGTGCCTGACACATTTGCGTGATAATTTCTTCACCGAAGGCCCGGATGGATGCCTTGTCATCGCCATAGGTCTCCAGCCGCTTGCGGATCCAGCGCGGGATTTCAGCACCGCACATGTCGGAAAACCGTGCCAGCTGGGTATAGTTTGTGATCGGCATGATGCCGGGCACTATGGGCAGGTCAATAGCACGCTTTTCACACAGATCAACAAAATTGTAGTAGGCATAGGGATTATAGAAATACTGCGTGATAGCGCTGTCGGCACCGGCCTCGATCTTGCGTTTGAAATTATCCAGATCAGCGTCGGCGTTGCTCGCCTGGGGGTGGAATTCAGGGTAGGCGGCGACTTCAATATGGAAGTGATCACCGGTTTCGGCACGAATGAATTCCACCAGTTCGCTGGCATAGCGGAATTCCCCCGGTTGCCCCATGCCTGATGGCAGGTCACCGCGCAAAGCTACTATGTGGTGAATACTGTGCTGTTTGTACAGGTTCAGAATGTCACGAATACTGTCTTTTGTGGAACCCACGCAGGACAGGTGTGGTGACGCCTCAATGCCCGAGTCACTCTGAATTTCACAAACCGTTTCGAAAGTGCGCTCCCGGGTAGAGCCTCCGGCGCCAAAAGTGACCGAAAAGAAACGCGGCTTGAGTTTCGCCAGCTCGTCGCGGGTGTTGCGAAGTTTGGCCACACCCTGTTCTGTTTTAGGCGGGAAAAACTCAAAGCTGTAAACGCGTGGGTGTTCTTTTTGTGATTCCATGAGGCTCTATTCCCCGCCGCTTAAAGCGAAAATTGTAGGAGCGGGCAGTATCAGTAACGATAATGATTCGGTTTGTATGGGCCTTCCGTCGGAATGCCAAGATACGCTGCCTGTTCCGGCGTCAATTCAGTTAGTTGTGCGCCGATCTTCTGCAAGTGCAGGCGTGCAACTTTTTCGTCCAGCTGTTTCGGCAGCACGAAGACTTCATTTTTGTAGCTCTCGCCGTTGCTGAACAGCTCCATCTGTGCCATCACCTGGTTGGTGAAGGACGCCGACATCACAAAGCTCGGGTGACCGGTCGCACAGCCCAGGTTAACCAGACGACCCTTGGCCAGAATGATGATCTTCTTGCCGTCCGGGAAGATCACATGATCCACCTGTGGTTTGATTTCTTCCCACTGGTATTTTTCCAGCGAGGCGATATCGATTTCCGAATCGAAATGGCCGATGTTGCAGACAATAGCTTCGTTCTTCATTGCCGCCATGTGGTCATGGGTAATTACACTCATGTTGCCAGTAGTGGTGACAAAGATATCACCGACACTGGCAGCTTCGTCCATGGTGACCACGCGATAACCTTCCATTGCTGCCTGCAAAGCACAGATCGGATCGATTTCGGTGACCAGCACGGAGGCACCCATGCCACGATAGGCCTGGGCGCAACCTTTGCCTACGTCGCCGTAGCCCAGTACCACGCAGATCTTGCCGGCAATCATCACATCGGTGGCGCGTTTGATGCCGTCAAGCAGCGATTCGCGACAACCGTACAGGTTGTCAAACTTGGACTTGGTAACCGAGTCGTTAACGTTCATGGCAGGGAACAACAGGTCACCGGCTTCCTGCATCTGGTACAGGCGGTGTACACCGGTAGTGGTTTCTTCGGTGACGCCCTTGATGCTGTCGGCCATTTTCTGCCACATACCCGGATTGTTTTCCAGGTTGCTACGCAGCACGTTGAGAATGGCTTTCCATTCTTCGTTATCGTCGTCCTTTGTAGCCGGCACGGCGCCGGCCTTTTCGAACTCGACACCCTTGTGGATCAGCAGGGTGGCGTCGCCGCCGTCGTCGAGAATCATGTTGGGCATCTGCCCGTCCGGCCAGGCCAGGGCCTGCTCGGTGCACCACCAGTATTCCTCAATGGACTCGCCCTTCCAGGCGAACACCGGCACTCCCGTCACGGCGATCGCGGCTGCAGCCTGATCCTGGGTGGAGTAAATGTTGCACGAGGCCCAGCGTACGTCGGCACCCAGATCAACCAGCGTTTCAATCAGCACGGCGGTCTGGATAGTCATGTGCAGACTGCCGGTGATGCGCGCGCCCTTGAGCGGCTTCTGCGCACCAAATTCCTCGCGCAGTGCCATCAGGCCGGGCATTTCGATTTCCGCAATACTGATTTCCTTGCGGCCCCAGTCGGCCAGCGAAATATCGGCGACTTTGTATTCGTTACTGGAGTTGAGAACAGCGTTCATAGTGCATCTCCCTTAAAGGTCACTTAAGGTCGAGCGCAGTTGTTTTGAGATGCTGGTTTCTCCGAGCCTGGCGGGCATCGCCCGCTGCAGCGCCCCTCAGGGAACACAGCTGAATTTAAGGCCTGCGATTATAGGGTAGCGGGGACAGATTTCAAATCTGTCCCCTGTGTCCTAGGCCCCGGCATCCGCCCGCAGGGCTTCGGCCTTGTCGGTATGCTCCCAGGTGAAGCCTTCGTCCTCACGGCCAAAGTGACCGTAGGCTGCCGTTTTCCGGTACTTGATCTTGTCGGTGTTGAGCAGATCGAGCATGGTGAGAATACCATACGGGCGCAGGTCAAAATGTTCGCGCACCAGCCCGGTAATGCGTTCATCGCTGATCTTGCCGGTACCGAAAGTCTCGACCATGATCGAGGTCGGATCCGCCACGCCGATGGCGTAAGAGATCTGGATCTCGCAGCGTTCCGCCAGCCCGGCGGCAACGATGTTCTTGGCAACGTAACGTCCGGCGTAGGCTGCGGAGCGATCCACTTTGGACGGATCTTTGCCGGAGAAGGCACCCCCACCGTGACGTGCGGCGCCGCCGTAAGTGTCGACAATGATCTTGCGTCCGGTCAGCCCGGCGTCACCCATCGGGCCACCGATCACAAAGGCACCGGTGGGATTGATGTGATATTGCGTATCAGCCGTCAGCCATTCACTCGGCAGCACCGGCTTGATGACGTTTTCCATGATCGCCTCTTCCAGTTCCTTGTGGTTGATGTCCGGCGCGTGCTGGGTGGACAGCACCACGGCATCGATCGCCACCGGTTTGTTGTCCTGGTAGCGGAAAGTGACCTGGCTCTTGGCATCCGGCCGCAGCCAGGCGAGTACACCCGTGCTGCGCATCTCGGACTGGCGGTGTACCAGCCGGTGTGCGTAGGTGATCGGCGCGGGCATCAGCACGTCGGTTTCGTTGGTGGCGTAGCCAAACATCAGGCCCTGATCGCCGGCGCCCTGATCCTCGGGTCTGGCGCGATCCACACCCTGATTTATATCAGGTGACTGTATGCCAATAGCCGTCATGACCGCGCAGGTTTCGTAGTCAAAGCCCATTTCGGAACTGGTGTAACCGATACCCTTGATAGTATCGCGCATGACCTGTTCGTAATCGGGTTTGGCCGTGGTGGTGATTTCGCCGGCGATCATGACCATACCGGTCTTGAACAGGGTTTCGCAGGCCACGCGGGCGTGCGGGTCTTCGATCAGGATGGCGTCGAGTATGGCATCTGACACCTGGTCAGACATCTTGTCCGGGTGGCCTTCAGACACTGACTCTGATGTAAAAAGATGTCCACTCATTTTTTCTACTCCTGAAAACAAAAAACCCGCATGGCGTCAGCTCAAGCGGGTTTTGGAAATTTGTCGTCTTTCCTCGCTTTAGCCGTATTTGTATAGCGCCCGCAATCTGAATTTCAAATCGGCGCTTGACGGTGATTATAGAGGGTGTCCCCGGCCGCGGTCAACTTTGCTGGTAACGGCCAGCTTTTTACCGCCCGTGCTTCAAACAACAAAATATCAGTTAACCATATGTATTTACTGGTGATTATAGAAGCTACCTGTAACGCAATCTGGCCGATGTTCGCTATCTATCGTAGGTTTGAACACACAACTTGTCCCAAAGCAGATAAAAATTCGGGATGTCACTTTCCAGGTGGGTTGATTGGCCACCAGAGTATATAAATCGCTGATAGTCATCGATAATTTCACCATGGGCCTCAAACTGTACCTCGCCACAGGCTACAGCCAGATCCTTGAAACCGCGGTGGAAAAAGGTATTGCTGAAATTTGCCGAATCGGCCGTCGGATGATTTTTCAGTACTATGGTCTGTCCGCGGCTTGCCCAGCCTTTCTGGACATCGGGTTTGTCCGCGAACCGTTTGTTTACCGCCCCGGCCAGTGGATCCAGTTGCTTGGGCGCTGGTTTGGTCGTCTTGGTTGATTGCGGTGACTTCTTCAGTGTGCTCACAGGCTCGGATGCCCTGTTTGACCTCTGCCCGGACTGTGGCGTCGCGTCTTCATTCACCGTTGTAAAATAATAAACGAGGGCCGGCACGAGGCTCGTTACGATCAGGCCGATGTATAGAGCTTTGCTGTTTTTCATTGTCAAAAGCGCCAAATAAAAAAGGCCCGCAAATGCGGGCCTTCAAGTTTTAGCCGAAGCGGCTGTTAGTTGTACTGGTTATCTTCAACGTCGTCATCTTCCTCGACTTCATCCAGTAACGTGCACGACTTGCTGGAAGTGGAATGCTCAATACCCACCACCTCGAAGTTGGCATCACCGTCACCACAAGTCAAAGTAGATGTCTTCGATGTGTCGAAGGATGCGTACTGTCCGGATATCGAATCGCTGACCAGGCAGCTCATACCGTAACCACCCTTGGAGCGTTTGTAGGTGTGGATTCTGCCGGATGCACGGTGGCGAATCTTCAGTTCATGTATATCTGATTCGTCATCCCCGGGCGTTGCAGAACAATCGAGCGGGTTATCGTTATGGTAGTAGAGCACGTTATTCTGCCCTCTATTCGAGTAGTAATGACCGGTTGCCTGCAGAACAACGTTCCTGGTGGCTGACGAGTCGCCCAGTACCAGCGTGACGTCGACGCCGTCACTATTGTCAATCTGGCTGGTATCGGCCTTGGAAGCGCTGAAACTGAATTTCCCTCTATCACAATTAAGTGTCGCATCCAGCGCTGGGGAGCCTGCAACCCAGGCACGGTACTTATTGGAGCTACCGACCTGCGCAAAGGATCCGACTGGAAAAGCGAAAGTCTCACCGTCCATCGACAGCGAAATCAGTGACTGCGTTGGATCAAAGCCAGCGGGGCAGCCAGCCGACAGACTCGCCATGATCTTGGATTTTGAATTGCCATACGAACCCATGTGGCGATAGTGCTTCTTGCCGTCACGGATTTTTATCTTCTTGACGTCAAAACAGATCGGTGTGGGCGGTACGGCAGATTGGATGAAGCCAATCTTGCCTTTCGCGCCGCCATTCCATGCGACGTCGCATGCGCCGGTGAAGTTGTTGCCTTCGACGGTTAATGTCATGCCCACTTCACTTCCGAGCGTATAGTCGCCACTTGTTACAAGCTCGCCGCCTGTGATGGCAAATCTTGCATCAAATGAAGCTATGGTTGCAGGTGCCGGGCCAACGCCAAACCCCACAATTTCACCGGTAAGCAGTGTTCCCGAGATTTCAGGGACGAAATCTGCGTTCAGATCAATATCGCCAGTAACCGTGAGATCATCACCGGCATTTCCTCCCACCAGATTACAGGCTGTATCCAGTGATATGTTCAACGACACTGAGGGCGCGGTTTGCAGAAAGAAGATATCCAGTGGGACACCGCCAACCTGGGTGTAGTTTAATGGTGTTGCATTTACCACCAATGAGCCTGTGACCCCGTCGTAAGTGGTTGTGCCCCCGGAATTATAGTTAAACAGCGGCTCGCCGGGAACCACCCCTATAAGGGGGGCGCCAACCGCATTGCTTGAAAGGAAAGCAAAAACTGCGAGCGATAGAGTTCTTTGACGTTTCATCTTGGTTGTCTCCTGAGTACTATTATTTTTTCTTAAAGATCTCTAGTGTACTGTCAAGGTTGTATTGATGGATGCAGGGGCCACCTTGGTGGCGAATTTTTCGCGGGCAAAGCCCGCTCCTACAAGTGAATGCATTCGTCATTACAAAAAATTGGTGGGACACCAGGCTATTGCCTGGCCTTTTTTGAAACAGAGAATAATGCGGTTATACCCGACAGAAACAGCCAAAATGCAGCCGGCAAGGGAACGACAACATCGAAGCCATTGACTGCTGCCGACCAGCTCTCATTCCATTCGACATTCCCGGTTGAAGACGTGTTGGTTGCCGCATTCAGAGATATAATGCCGCTCAGTCCGGTGCCGTACCCGGCTATGGAGAGAAGGCTGGTGGGATCTATGCTGCCCGTGAAATCGATGTTGCTATTGTCCCATCCTAACTGGTCAATTGCGCCACCAACAATCAAGTTGCCATCCAGCAGTGTGCCGTTAGCTGAAGTAGCGGTTACACTACCTGGAAACCCTACAACTCTGCCATTCATGCTCAAGCTACCGCTTATCAGGTTGCCGGTACTATCTATTGTCAGGCTCATCAAGAACGCTTTATCGCCGCCTGTAGCTGAGAGTACCGGAATGGAGGTGCTGCCAAACTGGCTTGAGAATGCAGGATCAAGCTGCCCATCAAGGAAAGACACATTACCCACCGTGCCGCTGAAGGACAGTACACCTGTGCCAGCACCAGTATTGTATGCGTAATCAATCGGGTTGGTGCTCGTTACGGCGAAATCCGGTCCGCACCCACTCGCAAATGTGCAGACGGTACCCAATAGTGCCGCGTTCGCCGAACTCACAAAGCCCAGGAAACCCCACAAACCAACCAGCAAAAATCTGCTTGCTCTCATTGCTTTCTCCTCCAGAATTGCAATGCCAAATCCGTTTTATCCAGCAAAACTTCTTTTATAAAAAGCGATTTGGTCCGTTTTTTGTCAGGTGTCCGGCGTTTTTCCGCTTTATTGTGGGCACTCTGCCGCTTCATATGAAGCAATATTCGTGCTAGAAAAAACTATGTGTTACTTTTCAGTCAGTAAGCGGCTATTAGACGAATGGCTAGTCGTAAATTTGTTAATATTTCCGTCAGTGCAGTGCATGTTCACTGGAGTATTTTTTTCTTATAAATTCAATTGAAACAAGGTGATATGACCATGTGGGGCCGTGAATTTTTCGTGAAACACGCTATGTTAGAAATTTCGACAGGTTGGGCGACAGCCTGGTCTTTCTCGAACGTTATGTGCCGAAACGAAGCTTGCGCTAAACTCGGGTTCCCTTTTCGGCTGTTGGAGCAAGTAGCGCATGGTTTCACTGCAAACCCCTGTCTGTGAATTTGGGCTACCCGCCGTAGATTTTTCCCTGCCTGGCGTTGACGGCAAAAACTGGACGCTGGAAGCCTGCCGGGGCAAAAACGGCTTGCTGGTCATGTTTATCTGCAATCACTGCCCTTACGTCAAAGCGATTCTTGATCGCCTGGTGCGGGATGCCCGGGAACTGGCATCGCTGGGCCTGAACAGCGTGGCGATCATGTCCAACGATCCGGCCGAGTACACCGAAGATTCATTCGAGAATATGAAAGCCATAGCGCAGCGGGAAGATTTCCCGTTTCCCTACCTGATGGACGAAACCCAGGAAATAGCCCGGGCCTACGGGGCTGTCTGTACGCCGGATTTCTTCGGTTACAATGCGGGCCTGGAGCTTCAGTATCGCGGTCGCCTCGATGCCAGCCGCAAGGATACGGCCCCGCCTGATGCGCGCCGTGACCTGTTCGAGGCGATGGCGCAGATAGCTGCCAGCGGCAAAGGGCCTGAAGAACAGATCCCGGGCATGGGCTGTTCCATTAAATGGAAAGACGGCGCTGGCTGACAAGCAAGGGTTATATTTATACCTTTATAGGGACAGCTTGGCGAAATTTCGGTTAACCCGTCAACGAACCGTCGCCACCTCAAATCAACAGTTGCCCCGGCCCCCCATCTGATGGAGAATGTCGCGCTCGATCCGACCCAGCCACTGGGCTGAAGCGCATTAAGCGCCGCGCGTCGGATGCGACCCCGGTTGCGTATGCAGGTACAGCGCATCGGTTTGGCAGAGAAAACCGATTTCAAGACACTAAACAGGAGACAGCGATGGCCTCGCGTAAAGAACTTGCGAATGCGATTCGTGCACTGAGCATGGACGCCG
>CAJXFW010000007.1 GCA_913053655.1 uncultured Thiogranum sp.
CCAGGGAAGCCCTGCGCGGTCAGGTGGTGAGTATCGCCACCGCCGGCGCCGGACGTATCCTGAAACGCGAGCTTGATGCTTCCGCTAACGACGAGCTGCTGAAAGATCTGGTCGCCCGGATCTAGGTAACGGATATGGCAGACACAGACACTCAACACGCCAATGCGCCGGAAGGTGATGCGGCGCTGGCGCGGCCCTATGCGCGGGCCGTATTCGAGCTGGCGAACGGCAAGGGTCGGCTGCGGGCGTGGTCGGACCGCCTGGCGTTGATGGCTGCGGTGGTTAGCAACGACACCATGAAGACGCTGCTGTCCAATCCGCGCCTGAGCGCGAATGAAGCCGCCGCGCTGGTCATCCGGACCTGTGGCGATGACATCAGCGACGATACGGTCAATTTGCTGAACATGCTGGCGGAAAACGGCCGGCTGGGGCAATTGCCGATGATCGCCGCGCTGTTCAATCGTTTCCGCGACGACGCGGAAGGCACCGTTGAAGCCGAAGTCATTTCCGCCATGCCGCTTAGCGAGGCACAAAAGACGGCTATTGCCAAAGCTTTGAAGCAGCGCCTTGGGCGCGACGTGCAACTGAATTGTTCCGTGAACGAAGACCTGGTGGGTGGAGCAGTGATCCGCGCAGGCGACCTGGTTATCGACGGGTCGGCTGTGGAACACCTGCGCCAGCTGTCCAGTGCCCTGGTTCACTAAAATAGGACGCAAGCAATGCAACTGAACCCATCCGAGATCAGCGAACTGATCAAGAAACGCATCGAAGGTTTCGATGCCACTTCCGAGGCGCGCAGTGAAGGTACTGTGGTTAGCCTGACCGACGGCATTACCCGTATCCACGGCCTGGCCGATGCCATGCAGGGCGAGATGATCGATTTCGGCAACGAGCTGTACGGTCTGGCGCTGAATCTCGAGCGCGATTCGGTCGGTGCGGTTGTGCTCGGCGACTACAAGTCGATATCCGAAGGCGACAAAGCCAGGTGCACCGGCCGTATCCTGGAAGTGCCGGTGGGTCCGGCATTACTGGGACGCGTGGTTGATTCTCTGGGTACGGCCATCGACGGTAAAGGCCCTATTGAATCGGACTTCAATTCACCGATCGAAAAGATCGCCCCCGGCGTTATACAGCGTCAGTCGGTGAACGAGCCGGTGCAGACCGGACTGAAAGCCATCGATGCCATGGTGCCCATCGGCCGCGGTCAGCGCGAGCTGATTATCGGTGACCGCCAGACCGGCAAGACCGCGGTAGCCATCGATGCCATCATCAATCAAAAGGGCACCGGTGTTAAATGCATCTACGTCGCTATCGGCCAGAAAAATTCGTCGGTGGCCTCGGTGGTGCGCAAGCTCGAAGAGCACAGCGCTATGGAACACACTATTGTAGTATCAGCCGGTGCAGCCGACTCACCCGCCATGCAATACATCGCCCCCTATACCGGTTGCGCGATGGGCGAGTACTTCCGTGACCGTGGCGAAGACGCACTCATTATTTATGACGATCTGACCAAGCAGGCCTGGGCCTACCGCCAGGTGTCGTTGCTGCTGCGTCGTCCGCCGGGTCGTGAAGCTTACCCCGGCGATGTGTTCTATCTGCATTCGCGTTTGCTGGAACGCGCGGCGCGAGTCAACGAGAAATACGTGGAAAAATTCACCAACGGTGAAGTCAAGGGCAAGACCGGTTCACTCACCGCGTTACCGATCATCGAGACCCAGGCGGGCGACGTGTCGGCTTTCGTACCCACCAACGTTATTTCCATCACCGACGGCCAGATTTTCCTCGAATCCGATCTGTTCAATGCCGGCATCCGGCCCGCCATCAACGCCGGTCTGTCGGTGTCACGAGTGGGTGGTGCGGCGCAGACCAAGGCCATCAAGAAACTCGGCGGCGGTATACGACTGGCACTGGCACAGTATCGCGAGCTGGCGGCTTTCGCGCAGTTCGCCTCCGACCTCGACGAAGCCACGCGCAAGCAGCTGGAACGTGGCCAGCGTGTTACCGAGCTGATGAAGCAGGCACAGTACTCGCCGCTATCGGTAGCGGAAATGGCGCTGTCACTGTTCGCTGCCAACGAGGGTTACCTGGACGATGTCGAGGTGAACAAGATCGTGGCATTTGAAGGCGCGCTACTGGCGCATTTCAAGTCCAGCTTCGGCAGTGACATGGATGCCCTCAACGCCAACCCTGATTACAACGATGAAGTGGAAGCGAAGCTGCGCACCATTGTTGAAGACTTCAAGGCCAACGGCGCCTACTAACTGAACCGGGACGAAAGCAATGGCTGGCGCGAAGGAAATACGTACCCAGATAAAGAGTATCCAGAATACTCAGAAAATCACCAAAGCCATGGAAATGGTGGCGGCGAGCAAGATGCGCAAGGCGCAGGATCGTATGCGCGCCTCGCGGCCGTACGCGGAAAAAATGCTTAACGTGGTTGCCCACATGGGCAAGGCGCATCCGGAATACAGACACCCCTTCCTGATCGAGCGCGAAGCAAAGCGCGTGGGCCTGATCGTGGTTTCCACCGATCGCGGCCTGTGCGGCGGTCTGAACACCAACCTGTTCAAGGCGGCTGTTCGTTCGATGAAAGCATGGCGTGGCAAGAACCTGGACATCGACCTGGCCGTCATCGGCACCAAGGCGATGGGATTCTTCAAGCGGTTAGGTGGCAACGTGGTATCGGAAAATTCCCACCTCGGTGACACGCCGCGCGTGGAAGAGCTGATCGGTTCCGTAAAGGTGATGCTGGATGCCTACAATGAAGGTCACATCGACCGCCTGTACCTGGCTAACAACGTCTTTGTTAATACCATGACGCAGAACCCCACTGTAGCGCAGTTGTTGCCGGTGGTGGGCGACGAGCGCGATGAGGAACTGAAGCATCACTGGGATTACATCTATGAGCCGGATGCCAGGACGGTGATGGACGGCCTGCTGATGCGCTACATCGAGTCACTGGTTTACCAGGGTCTGGTGGAAAATATTGCCTGTGAAATGGCGGCACGCATGGTGGCCATGAAGGCGGCATCGGACAACGCCGGCACGCTCATCGACGAATTGCAGCTGGTCTATAACAAGGCGCGCCAGGCGGCGATTACCCAGGAGCTCTCGGAAATTGTCGCGGGCGCCGCAGCGGTTTAACTATTTTATATCAAGAGGACTTACTCAATGAGTTCCGGAAACATTGTTGAAATCATCGGCGCCGTGGTCGACGTGGAATTTCCGCGTGATGCCGTACCCAGGGTTTACGATGCACTGCTGGTGGATGACGCCGGACTGACGCTGGAAGTACAGGGCCAACTGGGCGACGGCGTGGTGCGCACCATCGCCATGGGCTCGACCGATGGCCTGAAGCGCGGCATCAACGTGGCTAACACCGGGTCACCGATTTCGGTACCGGTTGGTCAGGGCACCCTGGGCCGGGTCATGGATGTGCTCGGCAACCCGATCGACGAATGTGGTGCTGTCGAATTTGACAAGAAGATGCCGATTCACCGTACGCCGCCAACCTACGAAGAGCAGGCCGCCAGCCTGGAAATCCTCGAGACCGGCATCAAGGTTATCGACCTCATCATGCCTATCGCCAAGGGTGGCAAGATCGGCCTGTTCGGCGGCGCCGGCGTCGGCAAGACGGTTACCCTGATGGAGCTGATCCGTAACATCGCTATCGAACACTCCGGTTTTTCAGTGTTCGCCGGTGTTGGCGAGCGTACCCGCGAAGGTAACGACTTCTACTATGAAATGAAGGAAGCCAACGTACTGGAAAAAGTAGCGCTGGTGTACGGCCAGATGAACGAGCCACCGGGCAACCGCCTGCGTGTGGCGCTGACCGGTCTGACCATTGCGGAAAATTTCCGTGACGAAGGTCGCGACGTGCTGATGTTCATCGACAACATCTACCGTTATACGCTGGCCGGTACCGAAGTGTCTGCGCTGCTCGGCCGTATGCCGTCCGCGGTGGGTTACCAGCCGACACTGGCGGAAGAAATGGGTGTGCTTCAGGAACGTATCACGTCCACCAAAACCGGTTCCATCACTTCTTTCCAGGCCGTGTATGTCCCCGCGGATGATTTGACCGATCCGTCACCGGCAACTACCTTCGCGCATCTGGATGCCACGCTGGTGTTGTCGCGCCAGGTTGCAGAGCTGGGCATTTACCCGGCCGTGGATCCGCTCGACTCCACTTCCCGCCAGCTCGATCCACTGGTGGTCGGTAACGAACACTACGAGACCGCACGCGCCGTACAGGGCACCTTGCAGCGCTACAAGGAGCTGCGCGACATTATCGCCATCCTCGGCATGGACGAACTGTCGGAAGAAGACAAGCAGGTGGTGACCCGCGCGCGTAAGATTCAGCGCTTTCTGTCGCAGCCGTTCTTCGTGGCGGAGACTTTCACCGGTGCGCCCGGCAAGTACGTCTCGCTCAAAGATACCATCGCGGCATTCAAGGGCATTATCGCCGGCGACTATGACGACCTGCCCGAGCAGGCCTTCTACATGGTCGGCACCATCGACGAAGCTATCGAAAAAGCCAAGTCGCTCTAGCTGTCAGGAAAGGTTTAAACTATGGCTATGACCATACACGTCGACATTGTCAGCGCTGAGGCCGAAATTTTTTCCGGCACCGCCAACATGGTGTTCGCGCCGGCGGAAATGGGCGAGGTCGGTATCGCGCCACGGCACACACCACTGCTCACCCGCCTGAAAGCGGGTGAAGTACGCGTGCAGGTGGAGGGTAAGGAAGAACAGTTCTTCTACGTCTCGGGCGGCATGCTCGAAATCCAGCCACACATGGTAACCGTGCTGGCCGATACCGCCATGCGCGCGGCCGATCTTGATGAAGCCGCTGCACAGCGGGTCAAGGCACGCGCCGAAAAGGCCATGGTTGACAAAAAGAGTGATTTCGATTACGCCAAGGCCCAGGCCGAGCTGGCCGAGGCGGTCGCCCAGCTGCGCACCATTAAGCACCTTCGCGAAAAAGCCGGGCGCTAGGATTATTTTTTCATGAGTGCCCCGGTGGTTGGCAAACACAAGGTGGTAGCGATCACCTATTCCATTCTTGATGAGTCAGGCGTTATCCTGGAGCAATCAGATATCCCCGTGTATTACGTGCACGGCGGTCCCAACCAGATGTTCCCGGAGGTGGAAGCGTCACTGGACGGCAGTGAGCTTGGTGCGGCTGTCGAAGTGGTGCTGGAGCCGGAAAGCGCCTTCGGATACCACGACCCCAGCCTGACGTTTACCGATGATATCGAAAATGTTCCGCCCGAGTTCCGGCACGTGGGCGCAGAAGTCCAGATGCAGAATGAGAACGGAGACACGCGTTCTTTTGTGGTCTCGAAAATCGAGGGTGAAAAATTGACGGTTGACGGCAATCATCCTTTCGCAGGCAAAAAGTTGACCTATGCGGTGACCGTTGTCGATATTCGGGATGCGACCGAAGAAGAAAAACAGGAAGGCGCTTCTGCACCGGTAATACACTGATTTATCCCCTTTTGGGTTTAATTTCTCGCCGCTTGCGGCGAAATCAGTAGGAGCGGGCTGATAGCTCGCCAGCTTGCTGCAGGGTAGTTCATTAGATTGCTGTCGTGGCGGTAAATTGCAGTATCATAGTGCCACTCGCGTAACGTATCGATTTGCCCGGCCATGAGCCACTGGTTTCCACTATGAGTCTAAGCGTCATTATCCTTGCTGCCGGTCAGGGAACACGGATGCGGTCCGGGCTGCCCAAGGTCCTGCACCCGCTCGGCGGTTCACCCCTGCTGCAACACGTTATCCGTACCGCGAAACAGCTGGATCCATCATCAACTATTCACGTCGTGTACGGGCATGGCGGGGAACAGGTGCGGGAAGCGCTTGAGCAGGAAGAGGTGAACTGGGTATTACAGGCGCAGCAGCTGGGGACCGGACACGCGGTCGATCAGGCCATGCCTTCGGTACCGGACGACGATGTGTTGCTGGTGCTGTACGGCGATGTTCCTCTGGTCAGGGCGGGAACACTTGCGCGACTGGTAGCCCGGGCGGAGCAAGGCAGTCTAGCGGTTCTCACCGCGACGCTGGACAACCCGTTCGGTTACGGCCGCATGCTACGCAACGTCGATGGCCGGCTGACGGGTATTGTGGAACAGAAAGATGCCGGCGAGGATCAGCTTGCCATCCGTGAAATCAATACCGGTTTTCTCGCCGCCCCGGCCGGCCGCCTGCGCGCCTGGTTGAAACAGCTGGATAAAAATAACGCGCAGGGGGAATACTACCTGACCGATGTGATTGCCATGGCGGCTGCGGATGGCGCGCCTGTCGACAGCGCCAGCGCCGATGACGAATACGAAATCCTGGGTGTGAACGACCGTGTACAACTGGCTGCCCTGGAGCGCATATACCAGCGTTGCCAGGCGGAACAGCTGATGCGCAACGGTGCGACACTGGCCGACCCGGCGCGGCTGGATGTGCGCGGTGAAGTGGTCACCGGCAACGATTGTTATCTGGATATCAATACTGTTTTTGAAGGCAGGGTCACGCTCGGAGCAGGCGTGCAAATCGGCCCCAACTGTTGCATTAAAAACGCGACCATCGGTGACGATGTAGTAATTCTAGCCAACTGCGTGATCGAAGACAGCACCATCGGCAAACAATCGCGTATCGGCCCTTTCGCCCGCATCAGACCGCAAACAGAACTGGCCGCGCAGGTACACGTCGGCAATTTTGTCGAGATCAAGAAAACCCGTATCGCCACCGGCTCGAAGGTCAATCACTTAAGCTATATTGGCGATACACATATGGGCTCCGGGGTGAATGTGGGCGCGGGCACCATCACCTGCAACTACGACGGTGCTTACAAGCACCTGACCGAAATTGGCGACAATGTTTTTATCGGTTCCGACACCCAGCTGGTGGCACCGGTCAGGGTTGGCGACGGCGCCACCATCGGTGCCGGGTCCACCATTACACACGATGTTCCGTCCGATGAGCTGACCCTGAGCCGCAGCAAGCAGGAAACCCGGTCGGGCTGGAAGCGACCGGTCAAGAAAACCGACTGATGCCCGCTAAATCCATGCTAACCCAATACACAGGAACGGAGCTATGTGTGGAATCGTAGGCGCTGTTGCACAGCGTAAGGTCGCCCCCATACTGCTGGAGGGCCTGCGGCGTCTTGAGTACCGGGGTTATGATTCGGCCGGGCTTGCGGTGTTGAATGCCGATGCTGCGCTGGAGCGTTTGCGTACCACCGGCAAGGTTGCGGAGCTGGCCGGCGCTTATCAGAATGCCCCGGTAAAAGGCATGGTCGGCATCGCGCATACACGCTGGGCCACCCACGGTAAGCCCAGCGAGAACAATGCCCACCCGCACATCTGCCGCAACAAGGTCGCGGTAGTGCACAACGGTATTATAGAAAATCACGAAGTACTGCGTGCTGAGCAAAAGGCTAACGGCTTCGTTTTCACCTCAGACACCGATACCGAAGTCATCGTGCACCAGGTGTACCATCACCTCGACGACGGCACGAGCCTGCTGCAAGCCGTCCGGCGTACCTGTAGCGATATGCAGGGCGCCTTCGCACTGGGTGTGATCAGCACCAGTGAACCCGATCGTCTGATCGCGGCGCGGCGTGGTAGTCCGCTGGTGATTGGTATTGGCATCGGTGAATACTTTATTGCCTCCGATGTGGCCGCCCTGTTGCCGGTGACCCAGCGTTTTATGTTCCTGGAAGAAGGCGACATTGCCGACCTGACCAGCGATGGCATCGCTATCTACAACGAGGCCGGTGAGCCGGTCGAGCGCCCCGAGACCGTATCCGAACTCTCCGCCGACGCAGTAGAGCGTGGCGAATACCGCCACTACATGCTCAAGGAAATCTACGAACAGCCGCGCGCCATTGCCGATACCCTGGAAGGCCGTATCTACCAGGGCCGGGTGCTGGAAGCGGCATTTGGCGCCGACGCGGCAAAGATTTTCGAGCAGGTGCAGGGCGTGCATATCATTGCCTGTGGCACCAGTTACCACGCCGGCCTGATCGGGCGTTACTGGATGGAATCGCTGGCCGGTATTCCGTGCAGCGTTGAGGTTGCCAGTGAATTCCGTTACCGCAAACCGGTGGTGCGCAACAGCTCGTTGATCGTCACCATCTCGCAGTCCGGTGAAACCGCAGACACCCTGGCTGGTTTAAAGGAAGCCAAGCGGCTCGGGTTCGGTCAATCGCTGACCATCTGCAATGTGCCGGAAAGTTCACTGACGCGCGAATCCGACCTGGTGCTGATGACCCGTGCCGGCCCGGAAATCGGCGTGGCGTCCACCAAGGCCTTCACCACCCAGCTGGTGGCCTTGATGCTGCTCACCATCGTGCTGGGTCGCCGCTTCAGCATGAATGAAGAAACCGAACGCCAACTGGTGCAGCAACTGGAACATTTGCCGCGCCAGATCGAAGAGGTACTGGCGCTGGACGATAAAATCAAACACCTGTCCGAATCGTTTGCCGACAAGTACCACGCCCTGTTTCTGGGTCGCGGGGCGCAGTACCCGGTGGCCATGGAAGGTGCGCTCAAACTCAAGGAAATATCCTACATCCACGCAGAAGCCTACCCGGCCGGCGAACTCAAGCACGGCCCGCTGGCACTGGTCGACGCCAGCATGCCGGTGGTAGTGGTCGCGCCCAACAACGAGTTGCTGGAAAAGCTGAAATCCAACCTGCACGAAGTCAGCGCGCGTGGCGGACAGATGCTGGTGTTTGCCGACCAGAACGCCGGTATGTCATCCGACGAGACCAGCACGGTATTGCCGGTCGCACCCACCGATGACTGCGTTGCACCCATCGTATTCACCATTCCCCTGCAATTGCTGTCCTACCATGTCGCTGTACTCAAGGGCACCGACGTGGACCAGCCGCGCAACCTGGCAAAATCAGTGACCGTGGAGTAGGACACGTCACTTATGTATCACCGCTGTGCGCAGGTAAAAGAGTTCTTACCTGAGCGGTCATTTCCTTATTCCCTGCGACGTGTGTGCTCGGCCTCGGCCAGATCAATGCGCCACATATTAGAAATGACTTAAGTTCGACTTTCATCTCGTACCCGCCATTCGGTGAACAGCAAAACCTGGAGCCAGTTGGGTGAGATAAATATCCGTCACCACTAACCGAACATCTATCGCTTACTCAACCAGTACTGGCTGCTGTGGGTCTGCACCCAGGCTAATGTATTCCAATCGCCATGGCTTCATCAAGCTGAACTGACGGTAAGTTAAAGCCTCTTCCGACAGCACGTCGCAGTAACGAAGCTCAATGTCCTTCCACTGACCAGACCGTTTATCGAACAGCTTATCCTTAAAGGCAGCCTGAATTGCTTCCTTCGCTGTATGCGCTGCTGCTTCGGCTTGTTCGGAGTCAGCTTCGACCGAGTACAGAAGTGTGATATCCAACACATACACCTCATCCGGGTCGGTTCTGACGTGATCCTGGCCTTCATCCACATCGAACAGCACAGCAATAATCAGTGCCCCATGAGGTTTGACGGCCTTGGCAATCTTGTTAGCCAATTTCGTCTTAGAAACAAGCCGCAGTTCAAACTCATCCGGGAAGGCCGAACGACGGTACCGAGCAGCTAGCCAACGCTGAAGGCTGGCTAGACCCGATGGGGAGAGGCGTTGTCTAGCCTGCGGTTCAAAATCAAACAACTCTTTTTTGGAGACGGTTTGTTTTCCTGTGGCACCGAACTCGGCGAGCAAGGGAGCATCACTTTCAAATTGGCTATGAAGCGTTCGGGCAGTTTTAGCGTGAGTGTAGTTGCCATCCATGGAGTCGATACGGCGGTGGCAGTTTCATCGGTGAGCAGGTTGCCCTGTCGCCACAGCGTGTCTCGTGCCCACTCTGCCATCGTCAGCCTAGCTCACATCGTTTGCTGCCGGGAAGTCTGATTCGACTGAACGAGAGGAACTCTTTCTGTCAGCAAACCTGGCAGTCATTCGTTCTCGTTGTTCGTTCTCGTGTCGAACAAATTGAATGAGTAGCTGGACTGCATCTCGAACCGAACCGCCAGATTGCCCAACTTCAAACAGGTTATTACCATCGAGCACCTTGCGTTTCAACAGTGCACCCGTCACCGGTATACCCGCTTCGGCCACCGCATCAGCAGCCTGTGCAAGCGCTCGCAGCTTGGCAAGATGCGCGGGTTTGGGTTGTTCTCCATTCACCCAGTTGTATACAGCCTGACGGGAAACGCCTAAAGCTCTGGCAAGGTCAGAAATAGCCGGGGAGAAGATTTCACGAACACGCTCCAGGTCTTCTGCCGGGCTTCTTACTGGAGCGACTTCAATGGTTGGAACCTTCAAAGTCGTCGGCATAATGCTGCCTGATTTATACTGTTGCCACCAGTGGTAATCAATCGTTCCACCCGTACCAACAGCCAGCATGGTTGCCGCAAACAAGCAGGCCACTTTATTTGTACTGAAAGATGAGCCAGTTGATGCTGGCTGGTCATTGAACCAGCCGCCGTATCTCGCTGTTGTTATCATGGTCTTCTCCTCAACCCATTAGTTCCAGGTCTTGGTTGCATGGGGAGTAACCGTCACATTGAACGACTTTAGTATCTCGTCGTGCAGTACGGATAGGCGGGTCTCCAACTTGGAGAGGTCAAATCCTTCTCGCTGCTCACAGTAGGCATCGGTGTCAAGGATAGCATGCGGGCCTTCAGGTTGCGTAAAGCGCGAATTCACCTTCGGTGCTCCGGCGGCCAGTTCTGGAGGAAGACCGACCCTGCCATTCTGAATAATCACCCTTGAAACCAGTTGACCACCGTTGAAGAAGGACACCGTCTCACTCACCGAATGCAGCAACTGGCCACCCAACTTCTGGGAAAGACCCAATACCTCCGGCGCCAGATAATCCGACAACGATTCCTTCTCAGCCTTGGGCAGTACAGCATCAAGGTATCGCAGCCCAACCCGTTCGGTAAAATCGAGATGAAGAGCATCATGCAGGATACTGAGACCATCGAGGAGTTTTTTGGAGAAGGTCTCGAAGGTTTCATAGTCGGTTGTCTGGAATGACAGGGAGTTATTATCCAGAACAAAACCAGACGTGCCATCAATGTCACCAAACGTGAAACGAGACTGCGACAGAATGGGAGGAGCGGCAACCTGTTCCGCATCGCCTCCACTAATCGGCAGGGCGATTCGCTGAAGAACTTCTCGCTTGTAGTCTGGAAAACGTTCTGCCCTCATCCGGTCCTGGATCGCTGGAAGATAGCTCTCAAGGTTAAGGACAGCATTGAACTGAACCTGCGCAACCGTGAAGTACACAGGTGCGTTTTTCATTTTAGCGCCCATGGCACCCTCCCCCAATAGATATAGATAGTTTACAGTAAAGTTTACACTTTACAGTGTAGTTGACACCAGGAGCAAGTCAAGATTGGCGGCATCTCACAGAGCCAAAAAGCAGGTCAAGGCCATCTTGGTACCAAAAGTTGCCAATGGGTCTGAATCGCATGAGTTTCAGCAAGATACTCGCCTAACACCTGACGGTCTTTTTTTGGCCGAAACTGGAAGTAACGACGTAAGCGCTTTATTTTCCAGTGCCGGGACTGAATATCTCTCTCAACCCGAAAAGGTAAAAACTTTACTGGGGTATTGGTCGGATCGCGCTACCTAATCCTTCTTTCTGCCGCACGTCTTTATGTGTCACCGCCCATACACAAACAGTGTTTGTGTATCACAAATCATTGTAAAAGATACAATAAATGGTTAATATAGGGCTCCACCTACGACGGGCATACGGATATCGCGGTGCAACCCTATACGCCAGAATCTTTACCAATCAATGCGTTAGATAAGGCCGCACTGTTTACCGCGGTTGGTGAGGCCAACGCCGCCCTGGCTCGATACGATGGCCTGCTGATCGGCATGGTTAACCCGGCAGTGATGCTTTCCCCGCTAACCAACCAGGAAGCGGTGCTCTCCTCCAAAATCGAGGGAACCCAGGCGACGGTGGAGGAGGTGCTGGAGCATGAGGCAGGCCAGGAGCACGATGAGGACAAACGCCAAGACATCAACGAAATCCTCAATTGTCGACAGGCGTTAATCCTTGCCAAAGGAAGTGTGCTGGACCGCCCTATCCGCCTGAGTCTGATTAGAGAGCTGCACCGGATTCTGATGAACAGCGTGCGCGGCGAAAACAAGGAACCCGGCCAGTTCCGCAAGGACCAGAACTGGATAGGCTCCCCTGGCTGTACCATCGAGGAGGCCACGTTCGTGCCCCCCAGCCCGCTTCAGCTGATGGACCACCTTAACGCGTGGGAAGCTTACCTCAACAGCGAGGATATCGATGCCATCGTGCAAACAGCGATTGTCCACGCACAGTTTGAGATGATTCACCCTTTCAAGGACGGCAATGGGCGTATCGGACGACTTCTGATCCCGCTTTTTCTTTATCGTAAGGAACGGCTCACCAGCCCAATGTTCTACCTCTCTGCCTATCTGGAACGTAACCGGGATGAATACTACGCCCGCCTTCGCGCCATATCGCAGGAAGCTGACTGGTCCGGGTGGTGTGCATTCTTCCTGCGCGCAGTCACAGCACAGGCAAAAGAGAATGGCGCTACCCTGCGAGAGATCATGGCCCTCTATGAGGTCACAAAGGTCCAGGTGCGCGATATTACCCATTCGCCACACAGTGCTCAGCTGGTGGATGCCCTGTTCGACCGTCCAATTTTCACCGCCGCTGACATTGCGCGGCGGGCAGATGTACCCAAACCTACGGTACACAAACTGATCAAAAGCCTGCTCGACGAGGGGATGCTGGATACGGTGCGCGCGGCCTCTGGCCGCCGCCCCGCCATACTTATCTTTGCCGAGTTATTGAATACACTGGAACGCAAACAACTGGTTTGAGTTGCCTTGATATATAAATGAAGAGAGCACCATATACTTAATTCTATATTGAAAATAGTATTTGTATACGCTACACAAACCGTGAGAGAGCACGGATCTCCGAAGTTTCAATATGCAGATGACTGGGTAAAATCCGAAGCCGGTCGAGCTTCGTCTCTTTCACTTCTGCTGAAAGGCTGAAAAGTATGTCTGTAGCCTAATTCTCCCTTACATAACCATTTGAAATCTCGGTAAATGTTGTAAGGCTGTTACAGATCTGTTACCATGCGCGATCCATTCGCAAGCGGCATCCCCCGACGAGGGGATTAAATCGGTGACCAGGTATTATGATTTTCTACTGCATTCCCCAACAGGCCTATATGAAAACGGATAATTGCTGCAATTTGCGCAAAAGACCCGCCGGAAAGGCGCCGGCTGGCGCCCAGCCCATGTTACGCGCCTGCGAAAAATGTACCATGTACCCGCTGGTCGACAAGAATAAAGTCCCCACGGTCACGCTGGATGACTACCTGGGCGGCAGCAAGCCCAGGATTGTCAATCTGACGGCCACAGTTAACCGCAAGATAATTCAGGCAAATATCGTAGCTGCCTAACCGGTTGTCGCAAACGGGGTCCACCCGCTCAAAAGCATCAACCCGCCCCCGGTGCGCGGCTATGAGTCCATACTACGGTGTACGGCGCGTCGGCCCCTATATGGGCGTCATACAGGTTGTCGACGTTGGCGATGCCTGCGCCTATTCAACCAATGGCCGCAGCTGGCGCATCCGCCAGCAGACCTCGTCCGGCCGATTTCGCTGGGGAATTGCACAAATATCCGCCAATAACATGGATGATGTGCGCATTGTCAACGCCGATAATCTGGTGGCGGCGTTGCGTAATCTTCCGCCGATTCCCTTCCCGGTCCGGGATCGCTACGAACTCTGGTTACTGCATAACCGAACCCGCACTCCGCTGGCATTGTTAAGAACGTGCTACAAAGTCGAAGATATGGGGCGGGTGGCAGACCCGCACTGGCGCCCTTTCGTCAAGACCGATACCCAGTTTGTTTCGCCGGCGCTGCAACAGCTGCACCGGGACAAACCCGGGCATGCTTTGCCTACTCCCCACAGAGACCAGCTTGAAAGCCAGATTAATGAAGCGGCACGGCCGCTGGCGGTCGCACAATGGTTTGAGCGTCAGCCCGACGGTAGCGGCATCGGGCACCAGGGTTTGCGGCTGAATCCCGACGATATCGGTTGCACACTGGCGGCAGACGATTTCCCCGAGTTACTGATCAGTGAAAACTGGGATGATCCGTTACAGGCCGGACTGGTTGAGGATTACCATGACTGGTATGCGGCCTCGCTGCTGGCCCACCAGAATCTTGCCCGCAAGACTCGTACGCGTCTGGAACAGGCCGCCTGCAGACGGCCACAGTCACTACTTGCAAATTATGCCCTGATACCTGAAATTCTTGATACGGATACCATCGAAGTTGCGCTGGTCAGTGCCAGGTTAATGAACGCTTCTTAGTCGCAGGTACACTATTTGTTTCGGTTCGGTGATACGTCGCCTTTGGGCAGATGCAATGCAACGGCAACTGTCGCAAGCAGGATAAAAATACCCAGCGCAACAACTGTAGTAACCGGGGAAACATCACTGGCTGCGGCGAATGTATACAACCCCACAGTCAGCAGCATGGCAACATTCTGGAAGAAGTTCTGAATGGCAACGGCGCGGCCACTGCCGATGGTGTCATGCCCGACATCCTGCAAGGCGGCGTTGATGGGGACCAGAAAAACGCCGCCGGCAATACCGATAAGCAACAGAACGATTCGTGCATCCCATACCGGATCCACCAGGCTGAACACGGGTGTGTTCACCAGGCTAAACAGCAAAACTGTGACGCCCATAACATAGGCTGCAATTCGGGCGCGGCGCAGCTGTTCCAGCGGAATAAGTTTGGGTGCAACCAGTGAACCGATAATGATACCGATGGCGATAAACAGGGCCAGTGCCGATATGTCACCGGCAGAGTTGATACCGAGAACCAACGGTGCCCACGCAACCAGTAATACGCGCAGTACTGCCGAGGCACCCCAGAACAGGCTGCCGCCCAGCATGGCAAAGCGTGCCCGCGGCGTATCCAGGAAGTCGCGCATTATATGGGTAAAATTGGGTAACGCGTTTTTGAGCGTACCGCCCTGTGCGGGAAGCAACGGAATCAGCAATGTCACCAGCATCGAAACCAGGTACAGCACGAGCACCATCAGAAAAGCGCCACTGACGCTGTAGTCAGCGAGGTAGCCACCGACCACCGCGCCCACGATAATTGCCAGAATCGTGGAGCCCTCGATCCAGCCATTGGCTTTTACCAGCCGCTCCTTCGGTACCAGCTCTGGCAGGATGCCATATTTTGCAGGACTGTAGATGGCGGCGCCCAGCCCGACCAGCGCATAGGCGAACAGCGGTTCGATGCCCCACAGGATCAGGCCTGTGCCGACAGCCTTAACCAGGTTGCCGAGCAACAGTACGCGGGATTTGGAGAAGCGGTCAGCGATAGGCCCCACCCAGGGTGCCGATACTACATAGGCAATGAGGAAAGAACTCTGCAATGCCGGTATATACCAGCCGGCCACATCGTCGGCCTGCAATACCATACCGATAGCGGCGAACAGGATGGCATTGTCGCCGAAGGCAGTAACGAATTGCGCAACCAGCAGAGGCAGGACACCGCGGTTCATATTATTCTCTCCATGCGCCGGTTTTAATCGAACCAGTGCACCAGGTGCTCCGGTAATTCGTCGCGATGTACAAATTCCTCTGAAATAACCCGGTCGTGTATCGAGATGCCCGCCTGCTGTACGCTGTCTGGATCACCGCTGATCAGTGGATGCCAATCGAATAGTGGTTTTCCTTCTGCCAGTAATCTGTATGCGCAGCTACCTGGCAGCCATTTCTCTGTACGGGCAACTACGGGTGTGACCTTTATGCAGTCCGGAACCAGTGTGGAGCGTTCCTGGTAGCGGGTGCAGCAGCAGCGCTTGTTATTGTGATACTCGCATACTACGTTGGTATAAAACAATTCGCCGCTGTCCTCATCCTCGATTTTCAGCAGACAGCACAGGCCGCAGCCATCGCACAGGGATTCCCATTCCTGTTGATTCATTTCGTCGAGGGATTTGTTTTCCCAGAAAGGTATAGTCGGCATCGGTTCTCAATTCCCCACTCGCTGAAACGACAGCATGCCAGGGTCACAGGGTGACATAGATATCATAGCGTGTCTTTTTGCTCTCTATGGATGTATCGGGCTTCCGGTCATGCAGGAAGCCTGCCCGTTTGGGACGTTTAATCACCACGCGTCGCAGGGCGGCTCGCAGCGCGATATCCAGTAACTCCCCGGAATCCAGGTCAGGCCCGACAATCTGCTGTAAGGCACGCATATCTTTTTTTACTTCTACATGTACCTTGCCGGCCGGGTACATGGGGTCCATGTAGATAACTTGCGGTCGCTGCGCTTCCGCCAGAGACTGTAGTTGCCGGCCGGAATCTGCGTTTACCAGCCGCAGTCTGTCGCCGACCCAGGCGCCAATACTACTATCATCTGCCGCCCTGAGCAGCGCATCGTGCAGTAACGCAGCCAGTATGGGAGAGCGTTCGCACAGAGTAACGTGGCAACCCAGACTGGCGAGCACGAAACCATCGCGGCCGAGCCCGGCGGTGGCATCCCAGATGTCCGGATTAAAACCCGGCTTCATTCCCACAGCGCGCGCCAGCGGCTGGCCGCGGCCAGCCCCGAAGCGTTGTCGGTGACCCATGGTGCCACCGACAAAATCAATACGTACAGGACCCGGCATGTGCGGGCCAGCCTGGCATAGTGCCAGCCCGTACTCGTTTAATTCAAGATAAAAACCCGACTCGGGTGTTGCCGGGCAGCGTGGGATATCGAATCTATCCATCAGTAATGCGGCCCGTTTTTTTAGAGCGTCAGAGTGATACACCAAGCCAATGTGTTCTGTTATTGCGGGCATGTGCCCAGTCTAACCTGCTTTTACTCGATGATTACAGGTTGGCGATTTGAGGAATTGAAGGAAGTGGCGTACTGCAGCGGGGTTCTTTGCGCTTTATCGCGCATATAGCCAGTTAGCGTATACCGTTTGCCCCAGCTAGTTTCACCAGACATTTTTTCATCCGTCTATAGACGACGTTAGACGTGTTTTGTGATTTGGTTATATGTCACTTTTATACCCGTGCGCTCTAGTGGGAATTGAAAAAACCAGAGTCACTTGTTTCTGATGCGATGAATCACATCGGGCAGTTCGCAATTGCCGGCAATACGCCTATGCACAGACCGGGGATGATCGGCGTACACAGTGTTAAAACTGCAATGGCTATTGTTCTTCATTTGCGATCGCCTTCGCGATACAGGCAAACGCGTCTTCGATCAACGGCCAATCCCGTTCGATATCTGAACATGCTTCATCACTGCGTCGATAGACGGCTGGCGAGAATCCTCCATTTTTTAACCGATAAAATCCAACGGATATAGATTCCAGATTAGCCCGATTCTTTTCCAGGTCGACAACCCAAGGAGCGACAGGGCCGCCACGAGCTGCGACTTTTTCAAGCAAGTCGTCAAGTTCTATTGCATGCCGTCGGTGGACCGCGATTTGCTCTGCGATCTCTTCGCTGTTGGATTCGCCGATCGCGACTGCATCCGGCCGCCAGGCAAGGTTTTTACTTTCGAGCCGCATCCAGGCAAGAAGCGCCTGTACTGCTGGACCGGAGATGTCGGCTGGCTGCTCGGCCCAGCGTCGCATCGTTCTGGCGCTGACCGACAGTAAAAGGGCTGCCTCAGGCACAGTGAGGTCAAGCGATTGAAGGCAGTGCTGAAATTCGGTTTCGGTCACTCTGGCTAGTGTATAGACATATTGTCCGGTGTCAATCGGACAATATGTCCAGAGCTGGGGCCTGGCAGTAGGCGCTGCCGTGTGGCACCCGGCATTTTTCTGAGTTATCGTCAGCAAATAGTAACATTATGTTGAATGCTAACATTGGTAATGTTAGCATTCAACATAATGTTAGAAACATTTCTGAAATCCGCTGGTGGCAACGATTTCGCGGTGCAGCTTCAAAACTACCTTGGCGCAACGCTGCACCAAGAGGTGAGCTTGGGCGTTTGGGATAAGGCCCGCGGTCTGCCAACCTTCTTATTGCGACGGTATGGCTATTATGCAGGCATGATCGCGCAGCAGCCGTGCCTATTCGCTATCGATCTTGCTACAGCCGACGCTACACCCGCAGAGGTCGCCAAACACATTGCGCACATCGCCCGAAGTTTTGACGGTCTTGTAGTTTACGCCGCACAGCAATTGTCCGCCAATCGGCGCGCGCGTCTTATCGTCAACAGCGTGCCATTCGCTGTGCCTGGTAATCAGCTGTATATACCTGAGCTCGCGGTAGATCTCAGAGAGCATTTTCGCACCCGATCAACGCGAAGTCCTGATCAGCTATCGCCGGTCGCACAAGCCGTCCTGTTTTTCGAAATTTTGTACCGCGAAAAATTGCACTCTGATAGCGAGCACCGTACTCCGTCCCGATTAGCCGAGTCGCTATGCTACTCCGCCATGTCGGTTGGTCGCGCGTTCGAGGAACTGGCCAGCGCCGATCTTGCAATCGTCACCAAACACGGTCGCACAAAGCAAATCCGCTTTGCCACAGACCCCCGCGCGTTGATTGATGTTTCCCGTGCGCTGCTGCGTAAACCGGCAAAATCTCGGAAATTCGCCAAAGGCCGTCCCATAGTGCCGCAAATGAAGGTGGCGGGTGAAACTGCGCTATCTCATATAACAAGTATTTCTCCGCCGCGATTGCCGGTGTTTGCCGTGCACAGCGACGAATGGCGTCTGGTTGCGGCGACGAACGATCTAACGATAGTCGACGATGCGGATCAAGCAGATTCAGTGATCGAACTCTGGCATTACAGGCCAGACGTTCTGTCGGACGACATAACTGTTGATCCCTTGTCACTTTACGCGCAGTTCTGGGACGATCCAGACGAACGTATTGCTATGGCTGCCGAAGAAGCATTGGAGCACGTCTCATGGTAGTGGGAATCGACAAGTTTCGAGAACATTTTGCGGGTCACGAAGAACAATATGCGTTGATAGGTGGTGCGGCTTGCGACTTGATCTTCGCCGATGCCGGGCTCCCGTTTCGGGCGACAAAAGATCTGGATGTCGTTCTTTGCGTTGAAGTTGTTAATTCTAACTTCGCGACCGCGTTTCTAGGATTCCTTGACGCTGGCGGCTATGAAGCGAGACAGCAAAGTGAAGGACACAAAGAGTTCTACCGTTTTCATCAACCGAAAGACGGATCGTACCCTTTCATGATCGAACTGTTTTCTCGCCGGCCTGGCGGGTTCAAACTGCCCGATAAGTTCGCCATCGTTAAGGTTCCCGTTGATGAAGATATCCTGAGCCTGTCGGCTATCCTGCTCGATGAGCACTACTACGCTGCTTTACAAAATTCGCGAATCGTCATCGACGGAATTTCGCTGTTGAGTGAGGACCTGCTCATTCCTTTCAAGGCCAAAGCGTTTCTCGATCTTACCCAGCGGAAGGCCAATGGCGATAAAGTGAAGAATGACGATATTAAAAAGCACCGCAGAGATGTATTTCGTTTGGCACAGCTATTACCCGCAGACCGCCAGGTCAAAATCGCCGAGGCCATCGCAAATGACCTTCGCGAATTTCTGGACAATATCCGAGACGACGAAACCTTCGATCCGAAGGCGTTTAAGGCGCCGTTGACTCGGGCTGAGGGCATTTCCCTCTTGGAAACAGTCTATGGTTTATGAAACATAAAAGGGGTTCAGAAATAAGAAAAACCTGGCGTCCTGATAGTTATGTCTGTTCTTTGGGTTATAGAGGAATAGCGCTAAGTTAAGCTCATAAACCCTGTCATTTCGAGGAGTGCAGCGACGCGGCGATCTCAGAATGACGGCGTATAACGTCATGAGATTGCTGCGCTACGTTTATGCCCTGCCCGTGGGTGCTCGCAATGAGGGTCATTTTTGCTTAAGCAAGTGCCATTCAGATCAGGTCCGACAATTTTTGTTGCGGGCATGTGCCCAGTCTAACCTGCTTTTACTCGATGATTACAGGTTGGCGATTTGAGGAAGTGAAGGAAGCGGTGTACTGCAGCGGGGTTCTTTGCACTTTATCATGCGTATAACCAGTTTGCGTATCCCGTTTGCAGTGCGGGACAGCAGTTTTTTTGAGCCTGGTTGTTGTTTGAGCAGGAACAGTGTGAGGTCATCGGCAAATTGCTCGCTACCGTTGAGGGCTACCAACGCATCAATCAATGCTTGGTAGAAACCGTTTATGGTAGTTTGTTCGATACTGTTCAGCAGCGCGATCAATCCGTCGAATCCAAGCCGGGTCCCGTCTTTTTCGAAATAACGGATGTCTCCCAGAATACCGATCGGTGGGCTGGAACCGCATTCCGGCAGAGTCCGCCAGACCCCGTCGCGCTGGATAAGTATATAGGGGTGTCCGGCATAGGCGTAGGTCAGACTACGGTCCCAGTGGTTATAGGTCGCTGCGGCTGCTGTGGCAAAGCTGCCGCTGGATTCTGTAGAAAGTAGTTTGCTGTTCAGTTCTTCGAGGATGGCACCGTTACCCAGCTCGGTCATCAGCTTCGACAATGGTTGTTTAAGGCGCGAGGAAATTTCTGCCGCCGAATCATCATGTCCGGCGACATCGATAAGCAAAAATTTACTGAACACACCATGATTGCACACCGTGACATGGTAGATATCACCGCCGGTGTTTTTGTCAGCGCAAGGTATGGACAACAGGTAGCCATCCAGTCCCGGCATAGTGAAGGTTTCCAGTGCTCGCTCATTGCCGCCCCAGACGATGTTACAGAACCAGGTATCAGGCTGGCTGGTCAGTGGCAGTGCCCACGCAGTGGTTTGCATACCGGTCTCCTGACAGGGGCGATTGAAATGCAGTAACAACCGGATGGACAGCAGGCGAACGGTCAGGTTCCGTCCACGGGGTCCGTAATGGTGTCTATGATGGACTAAGCTGTTAGTGGGACTGCAAATTTTTAATTACAGAAAATAACAACTATTCCGGTTATTGTACGGGCCGGCTTTGCTAGAATGCACGCATGGATGTGTCCTTCATTATTGATTCCCTGAATGAAGCGCAGCGCGAAGCCGTTACCGCCTCGCAGGACCCGCTGCTGGTGCTGGCCGGTGCCGGCAGCGGTAAAACCAGGGTACTGGTACACCGGGTTGCATGGCTGGTGCAGGTCGAAGGACTCTCGCCATACGGCATACTCGCGGTGACGTTCACCAACAAGGCCGCCGGGGAAATGCGCACCCGTATCGAGCAGCTGATCGGGGTGCCGACACGTGGCATGTGGGTCGGGACTTTTCACGGTCTGGCACATCGCCTGTTGCGTACTCACTGGCAGGAAGCGGGACTGCCGCAGTCCTTCCAGGTGCTGGATTCCGATGACCAGTACCGCGTAATACGGCGCATACTCAAGGCGCTGGAGCTTGATGAGAGCCGTTGGCCACCACGCCAGTCGCAGTGGTATATCAACGCGCGCAAGGACGAAGGCCAGCGCCCGCAGCATATAGAGCACAAGGGTGACCCTTACCAGCGACAGCAGGTTGCGATTTACCAGGCCTACGAAGATCTCTGTCGACGTTCCGGACTGGTCGATTTCGCCGAGCTGCTGTTGCGTGCGCATGAACTCTGGTTACAACACCCGGAATTGCTGAAACATTACCAGGAGCGCTTTCGGCATATCCTGGTCGACGAGTTTCAGGATACCAACACCATCCAGTATGCCTGGTTGCGGGTGCTGTCGGGTACACAGGCGAATATCACCATCGTCGGTGACGACGACCAGTCTATTTACGGCTGGCGTGGTGCGAAAATCGAAAATCTGCTGCGCTTCGGCAAGGATTTTCCGGGCGCGCGCACCTTGCGCCTGGAACAGAACTACCGCTCCACCGGCGTCATTCTTAAAGCGGCCAATGCGCTCATAGAGCGTAACGACGGCCGTATGGGCAAGAATCTCTGGACCGAAGGAAATGAAGGCGAACCCATTCAATTGTATAAAGCCATGAATGAGCAGGATGAAGCGCACTTTGTTATCGAACGTATTCAGGCCCTGATCGAACAGGGTGAAACACGCAGCGCCCACGCCATATTGTATCGCTCCAATGCCCAGTCACGCGTTTTTGAGGAACGCCTGTTACAGACCGGTATTGCCTATCGGGTTTACGGTGGCCTGCGTTTCTTCGAGCGCCAGGAAATCAAGGATGCGCTGGCCTATTTGCGCCTGTGTGAAAATCACGATGATGACGCGTCTTTTGACCGGGTCGTAAACCAGCCATCGCGTGGTATCGGAGAGCGCACACTGGCCGTTGTGCGGGAGCACGCGAAGCTGGAAAAAATCCCGCTTTGGTCAGCGGCGCAAGCACTGGTCAGCGGAGACGAACTCAGCGCCAGGGCGCGCAACGCACTGGCGAACTTTCTGAAAATCATTCAAACCTTTAGCGGGGATATAGAGCCTCTGCTGCTGGGTGAGCAAGTCGCACATGTTGTCCAGTGCAGCGGTCTGAAAACGCATTTTGCGAAGGATAAAAGTGAAAAAGGCCAGGCGCGTATCGAGAACCTCGATGAACTTGTGAATGCAGCCCGTGAGTTCGAATACGATAGCGAAGAGGAAGAAATGCTCAGGCCGCTACCCGCGTTTCTCGCACATGCCGCACTGGAAGCCGGAGAAGGTCAGGCGGATAAGTGGGAAGACTGTGTGCAACTGATGACACTGCACTCCGCCAAGGGCCTCGAATTTAATGCCGTATTCCTGTGTGGCCTGGAGGAAGGTTTGTTTCCACACCAGCGTTCGATAGAAGAAGCGGGGCGCCTGGAGGAAGAGCGGCGCCTGTGCTACGTCGGCATTACACGAGCCTGCAAGCGGTTGTTTATAACGCATGCAGAATGCCGGCGCCTGCACGGCAGCGAATCCTACAATAGGCCGTCACGATTTATCGGTGAGATTCCCGCCGAGCTGGTGGATGAAATACGGCCGCGTATCCAGGTCAGCCGGCCGTTTGCCGGCCACCACTCGCCGGTTCGACGGCAACCCATAGAGCCGGGGCCGGAGGGCCTGAATCTTGGACAGCGCGTGCAGCATGCCACCTTTGGTGACGGTGTGATACTTAACTACGAGGGACAAGGCGCCCATGCACGCGTACAGGTGAACTTCGAAACAGCCGGCAGCAAGTGGCTGGTGGTGGCCTACGCCAATTTGCAACCGGCCTAGCGTTTATCGGTAGCGGGTAGTGTCTTGTGCAACCAGAAATAACCCAGCAGTGCGGCAATAAACGAACCGCCCAGAATGCCTATCCGGTCCTGGTAGAGATAGGGTGAATCCGCACCCTCGAATGCCAGCGAACCGATAAACATACTCATGGTAAAGCCAACGCCGCATAATATGGCGATACCATATAGTTGCATCCAGCTAACGTTTTCAGGCAGTTTCGTGATGCCAAGTTTGATCCCCAGCCAGCACAGACCGAACACACCGAGCTGCTTGCCCAGTACCAGCCCCAGCGCGACGCCCACCGGTACCGGGCCCAGAATCTGATCCATGCTCATACCCTGTACCGTGACACCGGCATTCACAAAGGCGAACAACGGCAGGATGACAAAAGACACACTACTGTGCAGGTCGTGTTCCAGTTGGTGCAGGGGGGACGTTTCGGTTAGCGGATCTTTCTTGATAGGAATGAACAGCGCCAGCAGTACACCGGCGAGCGTTGCATGGATGCCGGACTTGAGCAGCGCCGCCCACATGACGACGCCGATCAGAATATAGGCGCTCGACGCCATACTGCCGCGCCAGTTGATAAATGCCAGTAGCACGAGGCAGCCCATGGCCGTGTACAGCGCGCTCATCGACAGATCGGCGGTATAGAACAACGCAATAATTATAATGGCGCCGACATCGTCAAAGATCGCCAGCGAGACCAGGAAGATTTTCAGCTGGGGAGGTACGCGTGAACCGAGCAGTGCCAGGATCCCAAGCGCGAAGGCAATGTCGGTCGCGGCGGGAATGGCCCAGCCGCTGGTCGCCAGTTCGTCACCCCGGTTGATGAACAGGTAGATGAGGGCCGGTACCACCATGCCCCCTACTGCGCCAAGGGCCGGGAGGGCGATTTTACGCATATCGGACAGCTCGCCTTCGATAAATTCCCGTTTCAGTTCCAGTCCGATGAGAAAGAAGAATACCGCCATCAGGCCATCGTTGATCCACAGCAGTGAAGGTTTGCTGATTTCAAAGGTGCCTATAGCGATGTGTATCGGGATATCGAGAAATTGCTCGTAATAGCCTGACAGCGGTGAATTGGCCAGTACAAGCGCGATGACTGCGGCTGCTATCAGCAGGATACCGCTGGCGGCTTCCATTTTGAGGAAGTCCCGGATGTGGTAAATCATGACGGGATCATACTACGATTCAGTCGGCACGCCCGGCAGTTTGCAAGTGTGTGTTTGGGAGGCGGGCGATATTCATCAGCGCTTCACGCGGTTTACCGATGTAATTACCTTGCGCATAATCCACACCAAAGTTGCGCAACAGTTCCAGTGTGGCGGCGTCTTCGACATATTCGGCAATGGTTTGTTTGCCCAGCGCATGAGCGACCTGATTCATGGAATGTACCATGGCCTGGTCTATCTGGCTGCTGGCCATGTTTTGCACAAAGGCGCCATCGATTTTCAGCTTGTCGACCGGCAGGTTTTTGAGATAGGCGAAAGAAGAGAAGCCTGCGCCGAAATCATCCAGGGCAAATTGACACCCCATGGTCTTGAGCGCAGAGATAAACTTTTCCGCTTCCGAGAGTTTGGCGATAGTCGCTGTCTCCGTTATTTCAAAGCATACCCGTGACGGGTCAACGCTGGAGTTATCCAGCAGTTCCTGAATCATCGGCAGCAAGGTAGCATCCTCGAAGGCTTTACCGGACAGGTTGATGGAAAAGCGTATCGCTTCTCCCTGCTGATGCAGGCGGGACAGTTGTGTCAGCGCGCGGCGTACAATCCAGCGATCTACCGCGTGGATGAGGCCAAAGCGCTCGGCTGCCGGCATGAAGCCGCCGGGCAGGATAATCTCGCCGTCGTCGCACACCATGCGCACCAGCACCTCGTAGTCCCGGACCTGGTCATCGTTAAGCGCCATGATAGGCTGGTAGACCAGCTGGAACTTGTCGTGCTCCAGCATTTCACGTACCCGCGAAGCCCAGCCCATATCTTCGGCCATGCCCGCCTTGTTGCTGTCAGAGGGATCGTAGAGATTAATTCGATTGCGGCCCTGCGCCTTGGCCAGATTACAGGCGATGTCGGCGTGCGACAGCGCTTCCTCGGCGGACTCGACCAGCGCATCGATGATAGCGGCGCCGATACTGCAACTGATATTGAAGTTTTTACCATCCTGAAGAAAGAGATATTCTTCGATCAGCACACGGAAATGATCGGCGGCGGACAGCACGTTCTCAGCGCGAATGTTGTAGAGCAGAAGGGTGAATTCATCACCACCAAAGCGTGCCAGCAGATCGCCATCACGCACATGGCTCAGCAGCAGTTTGGTAATTTCGACGAGCAACTTGTCACCGGCGGCGTGGCCCAGTGTGTCGTTGATATACTTGAACTGGTCGAGGTCAATGTAGAACAGTGCACACGTTCTGTCCGGGTCACGGGATATCCGCGCCACGGTACGTTCCAGTTCCTGTTGAAAATAGTGGCGGTTAAATAACCGGGTCAAAGAGTCATGTTCGGCCTGGTAGGTTAGCTGCTCGTGAAACGCTTTCTGGTCAGTTATGTCACGCGCCGTACCACTGACCTGAAGTATATTACCCTGCGCGTCCAACTGGGCCTTGGCATTAAAGCTCAACTGTCGGAGATTGCCGTCGACATCGATGTGTACCGTTTCATATTGGTACAGGTCTTTGCCGGCAAGCAGGGCACTGAACGCTTTCCGGTCGGCGTCCTGATAGTCCGGCGCGCAGAATTCCGAGATAGGACGACCCAGCATGTCCTCCGGCTCCAGCCCGTAAATGATTCGCGAGGACGAGTTCAGGTAACTCCAGCCGCCCGTGGGGTCGGCGCTCCACACCAGGTCGTGAGCTGTTTCGACCAGCGCGCGGTAGCGGGCTTCAGCTTCCAGTAATTCGCGCTCGGCGGATTTGCGTTGCGTGATGTCGGCAACCAGGCAGGTGAACATGCGTTTGCTGCTGATTTCCATTTCCGAAATGCGCAAGGATATCTGGATAATCGAACCGTTGCGGTGGGTACCCTCGACCTCGTGCTCCTCGGTATGCGCATGGATGGGCTTTTTGACCTCAAACACGCCCGGCATCAGGGATGACAGGTGGCGCCCGCGGATTTCCTGCGCCAGGTAACCGAACAAACGTTCAGCTGCCTGGTTGAAGGTATCGGTCAGGCCATTTTCATCGACCACGATAATACCTTCGGCAGCCGTATCTATAATGGCTCGCATATGGGTCTCCTGATCTCCGAGACGCTGGAACACCTTGCCGAGCGTCTGGGTCAGGTGACCTATCTCGTCGGTAGATGCCGGTCGCAGGCGGGCAAGATCTTCGTGAGTGGATGCACCGCTGCGATTAAACAGTTCCTGAAACGGGTGCAGTGCCTGTTGCATACTGCGTATCGACAACAGGCTGATGGTGATGGTTATGACACCCAGCGTGATCCAGGTGATCAGATAGCCTGTATCCAGCCTGCCGGTGTTCAACCAGTAGTACTCGACCAGCATCGAGCTGGACAGCAGTGGCACCAGTCCGGTCAGTAACAGCGTTCTTGATTTCAGGCTGACCATGATGCGGTTCAGGCTCAGGTGCCCCGCCAGTTTGCCAAGCTGGTGCAGGCCGAACAGATAGGCGGGCATGCCCACCAGAATGGCGGACACGGATTGCAGTAACAGAAAATGCACAAAGGCAAACTGGTTGTCGGCAGTGATGCCGCCATCCAGACTCCAGAATACCAGCACAGGACTGGCTAACGCATGCAGCGCCATCAGGCCCCAGAAATCGCGACTGAAACGATTTAGCAGGTTATGCAGGTGGCCGGGTGCGTTACCACCCGCAGGATGTTGCATAGCCCAGGTGGTCAGCGGCGTGATCAGCCGTTGTAACTGAAACAGCGAGAAGAAAACCAGGGAAACGGAAAAGACGGGGACGATGCCGACGGCCAGCACCTGTTGCAGTTGCTCTGTACTGATAACACCAAACAGTATCGCGGCGCTGAAACCGGTGAGTGGCGCCAGTAAATAGCCAAGGAAAAGATAAATCGAAAATCGGGCGCCGGTGCGCTCCGGAGCATCCAACATAGTTCCCCCCAGGGATAGCCAGGTTCAGAACCCGCCTGCCAAAATGCGCCAGTCTGCTGAATTTCCTTATATTGCAGTGAAGTGCAACTCAATAGTAAATGAGTTCGCGCGGATAGTGTCATAACCTATCAGAATTGCAAGATATATTTTTATCAGGCCATAAATTTACCGAGGTCGTACAATGATGCACCTCACCAGCACGGCTTCGCAGGGGGTCAGATGAAACGAAGACATTTTTTACGCCGATTAGGTACCGGGACGCTGGCTGCCGGCGCGGTTCTGGGTGCGGGTTGCCAGCAGCAGAAGACAGCCGAACCGAATGCAGTCGCGCCAGCGGCAAGTTTCAAGCCGGTGAAATGGAAAATGGTTACCACCTGGCCGAAGAATTTCCCCGGTCTCGGGACGGGCGCCAACAAACTGGCGGAACTGATCACACAAATGACCGGTGGGCGTGTCCAGGTCAAAGTGTACGGCGCCGGTGAGCTGGTGCCGGCTTTCGAAGTGTTTGATGCCGTTTCGAGCGGCACCGCTGAACTGGGTCACGGGGCGTCCTATTACTGGAAGGGCAAATCGGAGGTTGCACAGTTTTTTTCTGCGGTGCCCTTTGGCCTGACCGCCGGGGAAATGAACGGCTGGCTGTATTACGGCGGCGGCATGGAGTTGTGGCGTGAAACCTACGCACCGTTTGGGCTGGTACCGATGGCGGCCGGAAATACCGGCGTGCAGATGGCGGGCTGGTTTAACAGAGAGATTAACACGCTGGAAGATCTTCAGGGACTGAAGATGCGCATTCCGGGGCTGGGCGGGGAAGTGCTGGCACGCGCCGGCGGCATACCGGTCAGTTTGCCTGGCGGCGAGCTGTTCACTGCGCTGCAATCAGGTGCTATCGATGCTACTGAATGGGTGGGGCCCTACAACGATCTCGCCTTTGGCCTGTACAAGGCTGCAAAGTATTACTATTACCCGGGCTGGCATGAGCCTGGAACCACCCTCGAGGCCATCATAAACAAGCAGGCATTTGCAGCCCTGCCGGAAGAATTACAGGTGATCGTTCGAAATGCTGCGCGGGTTATTAACCAGGATATGCTGGCCGAGTATACCGCGCGCAATAATCATGCGTTGCAGACGCTGGTTAACGAGCATCATGTGCAAGTCAAAAAATTACCCGACGCTGTACTCGGGCGTCTCAAGGATCTTTCCGACCAGGTGGTAGCGGAAATTGCTGACAAGGATGCGCTGTCACAACGGGTCTATGCATCGTTCCGCAGTTTCAGAGAGGAGGTCATCCAGTGGCACAACATTTCCGAGCGCGCCTATCTGAATGCCCGCGCCGCCGGATAGCCGGCCACGATTTCCGCGTTAGAGCGGCGGGGGTACGTTGCGTACCGTCCAGTACAGCTCAAGTGACAGAATAGCCTCGAAAAACTCTTTGCTTTCGACCGGCTTTCGAACGAAGCTGTTAGCGCCCAGGTGATAGCTGTCAATGACGTCGCGCTGTTCATCCGAGGTTGTAAGGACGACGACCGGAACGATACGGGTGTATTCGTGGGAGCGCATTTTCTGCAAAACCTGCAGGCCGTTCACGCGCGGCATGTTCAGGTCCAGCAGAACGACCACGGGTAGTAGATTGGGTTCGCCCGCATCATCTGTTCCGAGCAGGTAATCCAGTGCCTCCCGGCCATCTCGCTTAACGATGATCGGGTTCGACAAGTGACCTTTTTTAAATGCACGCAGGGTCAGTTCCACGTCGTCCGGGCTGTCTTCGACGAGGAGTATGGTTCCGTGGTTGCTCTGCTCGCTCACGAACCCTCCCGTAAGGCCAAGTCACGAAATTGTAACACACTAGTCCCCATATATGAGGCCGGGCAGCCAGGTTGCCAGGGCGGGCCACAATGCGAGCATGCCAAGCATGGCCAGCTGGATACCGATAAACGGCATGACGCCGCGATAGATATCTCCGGTGGTAATGCTGTCCGGCGCGACACCGCGTAAATAAAACAGGGCGAAGCCGAAGGGTGGAGTCAGGAAAGATGTTTGCAGGTTAATGGCGATCATGATGCCCAGCCACACCGGATCAAGCCCCATCGCCAGCAGTATCGGCCCCACGATCGGCACCACCACAAACGTAATTTCGATGAAGTCGAGCACAAAGCCCAGCAAAAACATGACCAGCATCACCACCAGCATGGCGCCGAATACGCCGCCCGGCAGCCGGGTTAAAAGCTCCTCGACCAGTACATCGCCACCGAAGCCGCGAAACACCAGAGAGAACACCGAAGCGCCGACAAGAATCAGAAATACCATGCTGGATATCCTGAGCGTACTGCGCACGACATCGCGCATAATTTTCAGACTGATGCGGCGCTGTATGACGGCCAGCAGCATGGCACCGACCGCCCCGACGGAGGCGGCCTCAGTGGGTGTAGCCAGGCCGCCGAGTATCGAGCCCAGCACGGCAAGAATCAGTGACAGCGGGGGTAGCAGCGCACGCAGCGCCCGCAGGCCGACAGGCTCAGCGTCATCCTGTTCGTGTACCGGCATGCTGTGTGGCCGCTTTACCGCTACAAAAACCAGGTAGGCGAGGTACAGGATCACCAGCAGCAATCCCGGGATCAGTGCGCCGGCAAACAAATCGCCAACGGATACGGTTTTTGGTGAATAGATACCCTGGTCGAGCTGAGCTTGCTGATAAGCCGACGACAGCACATCGCCGAGCAGCACCAGCACGATGGACGGAGGAATGATCTGGCCCAGTGTGCCCGAGGCGCAGATGGTGCCGGCCGCAATTTTCGGGTCATAACCGTGTCGCAACATGGTCGGCAGTGACAGCAGGCCCATGGTAACGACGGTGGCGCCAACGATACCGGTACTGGCAGCGAGCAGCATGCCCACCAGCATGACCGATATGCCCAGCCCGCCGCGCCGCCTGCCGAACAGCGCCGCCATGGTTTCCAGCAGGTTCTCTGCAACCCGCGAGCGTTCCAGCATGACACCCATGAATACGAACAGCGGGACAGCGACCAGCGTCAGGTTGGTCATGATGCCAAACAGGCGGTTTGGCAGGGCCTGTAGAAAAGCGCCATCGAAACTGCCCGTCAGCTGGCCGGCGAGTGCAAAGCCGAGCGCCGTGCCGGCCAGGCTGAATGCGACCGGATAACCCGCCAGCAAGACTACGAACACGCTGGCAAACATGATCAGCGCCAGAGCGTCATTCATGCGTTGTTGTCTTCGCGCGAGGTCAGTAGTGTGCCGAAGCTGGTCAGTGCCTGGCTGATGCCTTGCAGAATCAGCAAAAAGGCAGCGAGTGGAATCAGTGTTTTAAGCAAATAGACATAGGGCAGACCACCGGTTTCACGTGACCCTTCGTGTAGTGACCAGGCCGTGCTCACGTAGCCCCGGCTGCTCCATAGCAGGAATATACACACTGGCAATAACAGGAACAGTGAACCCAGCAGATCGACCAGGGCCTTGCGCCTTGCCGAAAAGCCGCGATAGAAAATGTCTACACGAACGTGTCCATCGACTCGCAGGGTGTAGGCGGCACCCAGCATGAACACGCTTGCGTGCAGATAGAGAATCGACTCCTGCATGGCGATGGAGCCGAACTGAAATGCGTAGCGCAATACCACGACCGCAAAGGTAACCAGTACCAGTGCCAGTGTCAGCCAGGCGGTAGCCTGTCCGGTTAGTTCGGCAAGGCGATCAAGTCGGGCAGCAATGCTGCGAAGCCTTGACAGTTTGGTATGTGTGATCGGTTTTACCAGCGAAAAAGTACCCAGTGGGGAATCATGATATCCGGTTCCAGGTCAGTGGCGGTTCTGGTCTCCATGGTGCCGTCTCCATCCTTGTCGATCAGGTAATAAGGTGGTGCGTGTTTTGGGATCACTTTGATCATGTACAGCTGTCCATTGACCCGGTACTCTTCGATGGTCTTGTCTTCACGCTGGATGATAACCACTTCCGGTTCGATTTCCTCCTGCTCTTCCTGATCGCTGAGACTGGGTGGCGCTGGAACATCAGCTGCCTGAACGGTCATGGCGATAAAGGCCAGCAGGCCGGCCACTAAATAATATTTCATAACGTTATCCATTTTAACTTTTCCGGTCGCGACAGCGGTTACAACTCGAGCAGGATTTCCTGCTCGCTGGGCGAAGGTTCAAAACCTCGTTTGTCGTAGTGGTCAAAAATAGCATCAACCACCTCCTGTGGCTTGTCCAGCACTTTGAACAGGTCCATATCCTGCGCATTGATGGTGCCCTCTTCCACCATCACCTTTTTGAACCAGTCAATCAGGCCCTCCCAGAACGGACGATGTACCAGGATGATCGGAATACGCCGGCTTTTCCCGGTCTGGACCAGCGTCAGTATTTCCGCCAGTTCGTCCAGGGTGCCGAAGCCACCGGGTAAAACCACGTACGCCGACGCATACTTTACGAACATCACCTTACGCGAAAAGAAATGCCGGAAATTCAGCGCGATATCCTGGTAGGCATTACCCGTCTGCTCGTGTGGCAACATAATATTAAGCCCGATGCTGGGGGAGCGGCCGGCAAAAGCGCCCTTGTTGGCTGCCTCCATGATACCGGGCCCACCACCGCTGACCACCGAGAATCCGGAATCAGACAGGGCGCGCGCAATATCCTCGGCCAGCTTGTAATAAGGGTGATCAGGAGCGGTGCGCGCCGATCCGAATATGCTGACTGAGGGTTTGATCTGTGCAAGCCGTTCAAAGCCTTCTACAAACTCGGTCATGATCTGAAAGATCTTCCAGGATTCGCGGTTCAGCTGGGCGTCTATTGGCTGGCCCGGGCCGGGTGAGGGTTGCCGTGACTGTTCATCCATAGCGTATGTCCTGTTTTTTATGCGGCGCGGACCGCACTGCAGTTTATGGAATGATACCATCGCACCCTGATTAAACCGAGACGCGCAGCATGGCAGCCGATAACACCTCTCCTCTTATCCTGGTTGACGGGTCGTCCTACCTTTACCGGGCATTTCACGCCTTACCGGAGTTAACCAGTTCCAGCGGCCAGCAGACCGGCGCCGTGTACGGTGTGCTGAACATGTTGCGCAAGCTGGTTGACAGCTACCGGCCGCAGTATATGGCTGTGGTGTTCGATGCCAGAGGCAAAACCTTCCGCGACGATATTTATCCGGACTACAAGGCTAACCGGCCGCCGATGCCACCGGAATTATCCTCCCAGGTAGAGCCGCTGCTGGAACTGGTGCGTGCTATGGGCTACCCGTTGTTGCAGGTTCCGCGGGTGGAAGCAGATGACGTCATAGGCACGCTGGCCTTGCAAGCCGACGAGGCGGGTTGGCATACCGTCATTTCGACTGGCGACAAGGACCTTGCACAGCTGGTCAATGACCGGGTCTCGTTGATCAACACCATGAACAACAGCCGGCTTGACGAACAGGGCGTGGTAGAAAAATTTGGTGTAAAACCCGAACAGATTATTGATTACCTGGCACTGATGGGGGACGCCTCGGATAATATTCCCGGGATTCCCAAAGTCGGTCCGAAAACGGCAGCCAGGTGGCTGAGCGAATATGGAACACTGGACCAGCTGGTTGCGCACGCTGCGGAGATCAAGGGAAAGGTGGGTGATAACCTGCGCACAAATCTGGACCAGCTGGCCTTGTCCAAAGATCTCGCCACCATTCGTTGTGATGTGAAGCTCGATAAAACACTGGGCGACCTGTCGCTGCGTCCACCACAACATGATGTACTGCGCGACTGGTTTAAACGCCTTGAATTCAACAACTGGCTGAAGCAGCTGGATGGCGATACAGCGCCAACGCAGGAAGAAGCGGATGCACCCCCTGCCGGGTTCAAAAGCGACTACCAGACTATACTGACCCAGCAGGCGTTCGATGACTGGCTGCAGCGCCTGCAGCAGGCGGAATTGTTCGGGTTCGATACCGAGACCACCAGTCTTGACTATATGCAGGCCAGGATCGTGGGATTGTCATTTGCGATCGAACCGGGCGAGGCCGCTTATCTGCCCGTGGCACACGATTACCCGGGGGCGCCGGATCAGCTGGATCGCGACCGGGTGCTGGAGCAGCTTAAACCGCTGCTTGAAAATCCGCGCCGAACAAAGATAGGGCATCACCTGAAATATGACCGCAACGTGCTGCTCAACCACGGTATCCGGTTGCAGGGCATTGCCTATGATTCGATGCTGGAGTCCTACCTGCTGGACAGTACCGCCAGCCGTCATGATCTGGATTCGTTATGCCGGAAATATCTCGCCCATACCAACACCAAATTTGAAGAAGTTGCCGGCAAGGGCAAGAAACAGCTGACCTTCAACCAGGTTCCACTGGAAACAGCAGCACCTTATGCAGCCGAAGACGCCGACATGACCCTGCGCCTGCACCGGCTGTTCTGGCCACGCTTGTGCAAAGAGGAAAAGCTCAAAGCGTTGTTTGAAGATCTGGAGCGTCCACTACTCACGGTGCTGGCCGACATCGAGCGCACGGGTGTTAAGGTCGATGTATCGATGCTCGGACAGCAAAGCCGGGAATTGGCAGAGCGTATGCTGGAAGTGGAGGGTGAGGCGCATCAGCTGGCAGGTGAGCCATTCAACATGGCATCGCCCAAACAGGTACAGGCGATCCTGTTTGACAAGCTGGGGCTGCCCTCGCTCGCCAAGACCCCGAAGGGAACGCCATCGACGGCGGAACCGGTATTGCAGGAGCTGGCGCTGGATTATCCGCTGCCGAAACTGATTCTGGAATACCGCTCGCTCAGTAAACTTAAATCAACCTACACCGACAAGCTGCCGGGACAGATAAATCCTGACACCGGACGGATACACACTTCGTATCATCAGGCCGTTGCCGCGACCGGGCGTTTGTCTTCGTCCGATCCCAATTTACAGAATATCCCTGTTCGCAGCGCAGAGGGGCGGCGTATCCGGCAAGCATTTATTGCCGAGTCCGGATTCGAGATGCTGGCGGCCGATTATTCCCAGATCGAATTACGCATCATGGCACACTTGTCCGGCGATGCCGGGTTGCTGGCGGCCTTTGCGGGTGGCGAAGATATACACCGGGCTACGGCAGCCGAAGTGTTTGCTATAGCACCCGACCAGGTGAGTACAGATCAGCGGCGCTCGGCCAAGGCCATAAACTTTGGTCTGATCTATGGCATGTCGGCCTTTGGACTGGCCAAACAGCTGGGTATCCAGCGCGCTCACGCGCAGGAGTACGTGGACCTGTATTTCCAGCGCTATCCCGGCGTGAAGGCCTACATGGACAAGACCCGAGAGCTGGCGCGCGACCAGGGCTACGTGGAAACACTGTTTGGCCGACGTTTGTATCTGCCCGATATCGGGGCTCGTAATGCGGTGCGTCGCCAGGCCGCGGAACGCACCGCAATTAATGCACCCATGCAGGGAACTGCGGCAGACATCATCAAAAAAGCCATGCTTTCTGTGCATGAATGGAATAAATCCAGGGCGGAAGACGTTAACATGGTTATGCAGGTACACGACGAACTGGTTTTTGAAGTGTCAGTGTCAAAATGTCAGGTGATTGCGGAAGAAATCCGGGCATTGATGGAGTCCGCAGCGGAGTTAGCGGTGCCACTGGTAGTGGATATCGGTCATGGCGCCAACTGGGATGAAGCACACTGAACGCCTGTCGGTAGATTGCTGCATTTATTTCAGTTAGTGGGCGAGGAACCAATCGCTGGAAGTCGTTGTCGGTATGAGTAAGGCTGGATTTTTATTGTTAACACATGTTTGCTAGAAAAATGCTAAAAGTGAACTATAGTAATAGGTATTAAAGCGTGAGCAATCTGTTGGCTAGTGGCGAGGTGAATATTTATTAAGTGACTATTCACACATACTATACATTATGTATGTGATTTAATGCCATGGAGAGCGTTGCAGCTTTAACGCTCCCGTTCGCTAACCAGCGGAGCGGGAATTCCTCCAACCCGGTTTCCCCAAGCCGGGTATTCTTGACCCCGGTGCTTCCCCCCTTGCATTCCGGGGTTTTTTTTGTCAAAAATTTGATAACCAGCTATTCAATACTGCTCTGGCTTCATCGACCCCGGTTTTCTTCAGCGCCGAAAAAAGCTGCACACTGGCCTGTGGGTGAAACTCCGGTAGACGTTTGCGTACCGCCAGCAGACCGCTGCTGGCAGGACCACGTTTCAGTTTGTCAGATTTGGTGAGTAGTATATGGGTCGCCAGGCCGCCGTCAGCACACCACATCAGCATCTGCCGGTCATAGTTGTTCAGGGGGTGGCGGCAGTCCATCAGCAGGATCAGGCCGCGTAGCGACTGTCTGGTCTGCAGGTACTCGGTCAGGCTGCGCTGCCATTTTTCTTTCATGGCCACTGGCACCCTGGCATAACCATAACCGGGCAAGTCCACCAGGCGCATGGTATCGCCGAGATCAAAAAAGTTAATTTGTTGAGTGCGCCCGGGGGTCTTACTGGTGCGAGCCAGCGCCCGCTGTCCTGAAATTACGTTCAGGGCGCTGGATTTTCCGGCGTTGGAGCGCCCCGCGAAGGCGACTTCAGCGCCCTCGTCGGGTGGCGCCAGGTGCGTTTCGGGTACGCTGGTAAGAAAGACTGCACGACGGAAATCGATACTCATCGGCCTATTTTCTCACAGTTTTCACCGCAGTTTTTGTTGACCGGCCGGAAGTCCACTGGTATACAGGTGTGCTAATTTTCGGGTGGCAGTTCATTAGTAGGTCGGAATTGTCGGTGCAGCTTTTTTTTGGAGATAGAATCAGTATGGGCAAGTGGCTTGTTTTTACAACAGTAATTTCGTTAATTACCAGTGTTTCCCCGGCCTGGGCCGGTGGTGATGTGGCCTCCGGCAAGGTGAAATCAGCGGCTTGTGCCGGCTGTCACGGTGCGGACGGCAATAGTGTCAACCCGGATTGGCCCAAGCTGGCGGGTCAGGGTGAAAACTACCTTGACAAGCAGTTGCAGGATTTCAAGAGCGGAGCACGCAAGAACGCCACTATGGCGCCAATGGTGGCGGCCCTGACCGGGCAGGACATGGCGGATCTGTCTGCCTTTTTTTCGAGCCAGACGAGGCAGGTTGGCAGCGCCGACGAAAAACTCGTCGAGCTGGGCCAGAAGATCTACCGCGGCGGCAATCCTGCCAGTGGTGTTTCGGCCTGTAGCGGTTGCCATTCTCCCAACGGCGCAGGAAACCCCGCGGCCAGTTTTCCTGCGCTTAGCGGCCAGCATGCCAAGTACGTCGAAACCCAGCTGAATGCTTTCAAGTCAGGCGAGCGCAGCAACGATCCCGGTAAGATGATGCGCGCCATCGCCGACAGGATGACCGAGAAGGAAATCAAGGCGGTAGCGTCTTATATGCAGGGCCTGCACTGAGCAGCGTTGCACTGTTACCCGGCAAGGCGGCCTTTGGCCGCCTTTTTTATCCAGTGAACTATTGTACCGCTTTTCTGTCTCACTAGTCTCCGGTGGGGGGCGCAACAGGACGGTTTCACAATTTTAGCGCCACCTTGTTCTATAATGCCTCCTTCCGGATGTGTCCCGGGGGGACAGATCCAGTATAACCACCAGGTTTTTAATTTATCGGGCTACCCGTAACCCCCCGGGGGTCTGGTGAAACATGGGAGATTGGAGAATTCGAATGAAGAGAGTATTCATATCATTGCTGTTGCTGTTGCTGATGCCTTTTGCTCATGCCGGTTTTGAGGAGGGTGTTCAATACAAGACGATTCAAAACGCCCAGCCGACTGCGAATGCAGACAAAATAGAAGTGCTGGAACTTTTCTGGTATGGATGCCCGCACTGCTACCACCTGGAGCCCGAGCTTGATGCCTGGCTTAAAAACAAGCCGGGCGACGTTGACTTCGTCCGTTTGCCGGCGGTACTGGGTCCCAGCTGGGAACTGCATGCACGTGCATTCTATATCGCTGAGCTGCTTGGTATCTCTGACAAGATACATAAACCCCTGTTTGACCGGATTCACAAAGAAAAGAAACCGGTCCGAAATGTGCGGCAGCTGAGAGAATTCTTTGAAGAGCAGGGTGTTTCTGCGCAGGAATTCGACGATACATACAAGTCCTTTGCCGTTATCACCAAAACCAATCGCGCCAAACAGGCTGCCAGCCAGTACGGTATTAAAGGTGTCCCGACGATGGTGGTTAACGGGAAATACCGCACTTCCGCAAGCATGGCGGGTAGCAACAAGAAAATGCTGGAAGTTGTCGATTTTCTGGTCGAGAAGGAACGTGCGGCAGCGGGTAAAAAAGCACAGGCAACAACACAGTAAGCAAACTGCGCACGCACCATTCATGGCAGATGTCTGCGGCCCTTTGACAGGCCACGCCGGGCCAATTACAGAGTATACTTAAGGAAGCGCCGACGCAGCCGACGCTTAGTATTATCAACTGCCCGGTTGATTACAGCGAGAAACCTGAATTGACGGAGCAGCCGAGGAACCTGGTCTGCCCGATATGAGCAAAAATGCCAAAAACAGCGAATGCCAAGCAGCTCCCGCATGCGCACAACCGCACGTTGCGCCTGCTTAGCTATAATATACAAATCGGTATCAAGACCCGGCGCTATGGCCAGTACCTGACGCATAGCTGGAAACACGTAATCCATCATCCGCAGCGTTTCGACAATCTGGACCGTATCGCGCAACTGATGAGCGAATACGACGTGGTAGGCGTGCAGGAAGCCGATGCCGGCAGTGCGCGTAGCGGTTTCGTAAATATTACCCAGTACCTGGCCGCCAGCGCCGGCTTCCCCTTCTGGGACGACCAGACCAATCGGCGCATCGGTCGTTTTGCGCAACATAGCCTGGGTGTGTTGAGTCGCTACAAGCCCAGCGGTATTACCGAACACAAGCTGCCGGGGCGTATCCCCGGCCGTGGTGCCATGGCCGTGCGCTTTGGCGACGGTACCGAATCACTGGTGGTGCTGATTGTACACCTGGCGCTGAGCCGGCGTGGCCGCAT